>JARCMD010000474.1 GCA_030248885.1 Leptolyngbyaceae cyanobacterium MP9P1.79
CTCCCGTTCTGGGAGAAGGGGTTGGGGGATGAGGGCTAGCTATCGCAAAAATGTCCGAACTATTGCGACATACAGCACTTTGCAGATCAGTGCCGTACAAAATATAGAACCCCTCGCCTTCAATAGCGAAATTCGATGTACCTAATAGACTTGCAAAGTGCTGTATAAAATTAGGTAATAGAAAATCTACTCATAACTGATGACAAAGTTTAGGGAGAGGAGCTAAAACCTGGAGTTGGCTCCCCTTCTATTGGAAAAGGGAATTTCGTCACCTCATCGCCTGTCTGTTAGCAGTAATTCTCATTATGGAAATTCCTGTAATGCAAATGTATTGCTGCCACCCAATTAACTAGCTGAAACACCGATTCCACCGTTCAAGAATTTAGGCAAAAATCGCGGTTAAACCTCTGAAATTAGTACAATTGTATCAAAATGAGAATTGCTGGTCTGTTTGGAGAGATTGATACATTTGAAAGTAATGTCAGTAAAGTGATATCAGCAATCTGTGATGTCAATTCTGTGATGCCAATTTAGAGGAAACCTATGCCAGACGACCCCTCGCAGCCTTCCCACTCTGCATCATCCGCCACTCCCGGTGCCAGCCCCAAGACCACTGCGCCCAATCAACCAACCCCAACGCCACCCCAGAAGCCCGCCCGGACCCTGCAATTAGCCCTAAAACGCCTGAGCATTAGCCTGCTGCGGACGACAGTCCGATCGCTGGAAACCCTAGCAACTAAGCTAGAAGCCGCACCCGTGGAAACCAACGGCGAATTGTGGCGCAGAGTTCGCACTGTTTTAGGGAGCATCTGGACAGGGTGGCGCGGCGCACTCCGACAGATTCGGCCCCGGTTGCCCCAAACTGTCAACCAACGCCTGTCGGACGATCGCGCCCTGACTGGGGTGATTGCCAGCCTACTGGTTCTCATCGTTTGGTTCACGTCGGCTCTGTTGCCTTCCCAGCCTCGGACCACAGACATTGCCAGAGTCCCGATTTCCCAGCGCCAACCCCCTGCCGACCTCACTGCCCCTCCTGAGCTTGTGGCTCCCGATGAAGCCCAGCCGATCGCTGTGTCTCCGCCCATCCCCCGCGCTTCCGGTCAGCCTGAACCAACAGTCCCTGACTCAGCAGCCCCTGAGCTTGCACCAGCGATCGAGATTGCCCCTTCCCCGGCCCCAATTGAATTAACCCCAGAACAAAGTTTAATTGCGGCGCTTCAGACGGAAATTGCAGCTGTCACTCGCGACTACGCCGATGGGCTGATTCAGTCAATTCAAGCCAACTTTTCTGGCAGTCAATTAACCGTCAATATCGCTAGTAATTGGTACGCCTTGGAGCCATTCCAGCAGGACAAGCTAGCAGATAGCGTGTTGCGCCGATCGCAGGAATTAGACTTCAACCGCCTGTCGATCATTGACTCTCAAGGTGTACTCGTCGCCCGAAGCCCTGTGGTAGGTTCAAATATGGTTGTCTTAAAACGCAAAGACCTTCTGGCTGAAACCACAAGTTAGGAAATTTCTGAGAAAATTTTACCGCTGCACGGGCGAAGCATTCGGCAAATAATCTTTTTGTCAATTCAAAGGCTCATCTGCCGAATGCTTTGCCCCTATCGAATCTCGAACTTGTTGAATTGATGATCTAGGCAGATTTTGAGGGATGTCCTCCCTCAGAACCTTATCGATCGGTTTTTGTCTGTTTAAGCAATCCATTCAAATTCCTTTGACAAACTACTAGCGGCATGATTATTAAATCCTGGATGGTCATTAGTGCGGTTACCTTTGGGGTGGCGTTGGGAAGCAGCTTCCTCAAACCCAGTGATGTTAAATGGTTCAGTCGGCTTCAGCGTCCCCGATGGCTAACCTTTGAGCCAGCAATTCCGATCATCTGGACGATCGTCTTTATCTGTGGCGCTTGGTCAGCAGATGCAATTTGGCGCAAAAATCCGGGCACAACCCAAACGTGGCTCCTCATGGCGTTTTATCTACTGCTAGAGGTAACGATCGTCGCCTATCCTCCCACCATGCTTTGGTTGCGTAACCTCAAAATTGGCACCATTATCGGCGGCGTGGGGGTGATTCTGGGGATCATTCTGGCGATCGTCGTTGCCCAAGTCTCCAGCCTCGCCACTTGGTTGCTCCTCCCCTATCTGCTGTGGAGTCCGATCGGCACCTACACAACCTGGGAAATGGGCCGCCTGAATCCTGAATCGTTTAGATAGAAGTGATGGAGAATTCAATGACCCATCACGCATCCCAAAATCTGTTTAACTAAAGAACAGGATTTGGGAAAACGACGATGAAATTGATACAAGTAGTGATCTCGCTGGTGACCCTGAGCGTTTTGGGAGGAATACCCCTAAGCGTTCACGCTCAGTCGTTTTCAGCGTCAGGAGCGCCTTCGATCGCTCAAACTGTGGCGCAAACGAGCGCCAGTGAATTTTTCAATCGCGGATTGGAAAAGTACAAGCGGGGAGATTTGCCAGGGGCGATCGGCGACTACACAGAAGCCATTCGGCTCAACCCCAAAGATGCAGACCTCTACAACAATCGCGGCGTTGCCCTCAGACGCAAAGGAGATTTGCCGGGGGCCATCGCTGATTACACCCAAGCGATTCAACTCAAACCTGATTACGCCAGAGCTTACAGCAATCGGGGCAACGCCTACACTGACCTCAAGAACTTCAGGCAGGCAATCGGCGACTACGACAAGGTCATCCAGCTACAGCCCACTGCCAACGCCTACAACAGCCGAGGTGATGCTCGTTTCAAGCAAGGGGATTACAAAAATGCCATTGAAGATTTCAGCCAAGCAATTAAGCTAGAACCCAAAAGTGCCCTGGCTTACTACAATCGCGGGCTAGCACGACGGCGCTTGAAAGATAATCGAGGGGCGATCGGAGACTACACTCAAGCAATTCAGTTGGACTCTAAGAATGCTGATGTCTATCACAGTCGAGGCATTGCCCGTTCTACCATTGGGGATGACCGAGGTGCCCTAACGGATTATGACCAGGCAATCAAACTCAAGGCTGACAACGCTGATCTTTACTACAATCGCGCAATTACCCAGCGCAAACTCGGTAACACGCAAGCAGCGATCGGCGACTACCAGAAAGCAGCCGACCTCTACCAACAGCAGGGCAAAATCACCGATTCCCAGGAGGCTCTGAATCAGATTAAAAAGCTCCAGTAAAGTTGAGCTTTAGTTCCTGTTTAACCAACCTAAATAATAAATAATGTAACTTGTCATACAGTACACTTGTTCTATATGATGTCCTTCAGTAAACTTTAGAAGTTTCATTTTGAAGGAGTTTGTATGCAGAATGCTATTAACTGGTTTGAAATCCCGGCCACTGACTTTGAGCGGGCAGTCGCCTTTTACAGCACCGTGTTGGGTACCGAAATCCAGAAAGCAGAATTTATGGGAGAACCCCAAGCCTTCTTTCCGATGGATCAGGCGGATCGAACCAGTGTTGGAGGTGCGATCGTCAAAAGTGAGCGCTTGACTCCTTCCATGACGGGCAGCTTGATTTACCTAAATCTGGGCACCGTGGAAAATTTGGAACAGGCATTGGGACGGGTTGAGTCCAGTGGTGGCAAGCTCTTGATGCCCAGAACCGATATTGGTGAGCCGGGCTTTATTGGCATGATTCAGGACACCGAAGGCAACAGTATCGGTCTGCACGCCCTTAAACCAGCCGCAGCATAAAATTAGCTCAATGTTGGTCTTTTTCCGCGATCGTTACTTCCTGTGAAGAGACGATCGCGCTATTTTGCTGGCAACATTGGCGACAGCACAACCAAAAACAAAATCTTGCCCTGACCTTGATCAAGTCAGGCAGGTCTGGGCAAAAAACAACCCACATTAGCGATAGCGAAACTTATTGATGAAATTTAATGGGTGACGTTGTAAACATCTACGGGACTGACGGGGCTCGAACCCGCAACTTCCGCCGTGACAGGGCGGTGCTCTAACCAATTGAACTACAGTCCCAACTTCAGACGCATTGTCCATTGTGCCTATACTCAGGCTATTTGTCAAACATAATCTTCCTTCTGTCCTTCGAGGCAAGGCACTGGATGGGGGAAAGCATCTTAAAGGACCACGAAAATACAGTGGGAAATTAAATCTAGGGTTCATGGACGATGATTCACTGAGCAATCCCTGCCAAGTTCTATAATCGCTGAGTAGTTCATGCAGGTGATTGAGATTGGCTGACGTGCAGGGATTTTTGAATCTGAATAAGCCTGCGGGCTTCACGTCCCACGATTGTGTGGCTAAGGTGCGGCGATCGTTGCAAATGAAGCGGGTAGGGCACGGGGGAACCCTCGATCCAGCCGCAACAGGCGTGTTACCAATCGCCCTAGGGAGAGCCACACGGCTATTGCAATATCTGCGGCAGGACAAGGCCTATCGGGCGACGGTGCGCTTGGGGATGGCGACCACAACCGATGACTTGGAGGGCGAAACCATTCTGACTCAGCCCGTCCCTGACTTGAGTTTGGAGACCGTCAGGGAAGCATTGCAGGCGTTTCAGGGCAAGATCCAGCAGATTCCCCCCAATTACAGCGCCATTCAGGTGCAGGGACAGCGGCTCTACGATCGGGCCCGGCGTGGGGAGTCGATCGCTGCTCTGCCTCGCTCCGTTGAGGTTTTTGGGCTAGAGGTGCTGGAGTGGCGGGGGGGCGCGTTTCCAGAGGTGGAGTTGGCGATCGGCTGTGGTCCGGGAACCTACATTCGCTCGATCGCCCGTGACTTGGGCACCGCCCTCCACACGGGGGGAGTCTTGACAGCCCTAAGCCGCACAGCGAGTTGTGGGCTGCACTTAGCCGATAGCCTGAACTTTGCCGACTTGGAAGCGCAACTTGCCCACGGTCACTTCGCCCCCATTCCTCCAGCAGCCCTCCTCAGCCATCTCCGATCGGTGGCGCTATCAGCAGATAAGGCTAGGCGATGGTGCCAAGGACAGCGGATCATCGCAGAAGCTGAAGCCACCGTTCCAGACCCATTAGGTGAACCTGCGATCGTGCAAGTCTATAACCAGGATGGTCAGTTCTTGGGGATTGGGCAGTGGGTGACAGCGGCGGAAGGCATATTATTGGTGCCCCAAATGGTTTTTCAAGAAGGATAGAGTTTTATTCCTCAAAGTTGTCCTCCTCTGGATCATCCTCCTCCAAGTCCTCCTCCAGCTCACTTTGCCAGGTGGAAATGGATTTGAACACGTCGGGGATTTCGCCATGATCGATCGGAAACTCCAGGATGGTTTCTCGCAAGCCGAGGTAGCCAGATTCACTGAAGGAAAGCAACATTCGTTTGAGAGCAGCCCATACCTCCTCGTCGTACTCCCAATCTTGGTCGCGCATAGCCCGATCGGAAATCGATCGCAGGGCCCAAAAATAGCTATTTCGCACCACAGAACCGCCTTTTTTATAAGCAGGCACGTCTTCGTGATGCAGCATCAGCACTTGATTTTGAATTCTTACCCGCATAACGTTTTAGATGATTCCTTGAACACGATTACTACAATAGTTCGGACATTTGTGCGATGGCTAGCCCTCATCCCCCAATCCCTTCTCCCGCTCTGGGAGAAG
>JARCMD010000475.1 GCA_030248885.1 Leptolyngbyaceae cyanobacterium MP9P1.79
GCATTCGGGCGAAAGTCTTTGTAACTCAATCAGAACCTTTGACCGAATGCTTCGCCCCTACGCAGACTTTGGAATGATTTATTAGTTGGAAGTCCCTTACCTTTAGAAAACTCCTGAGAAAGATGTCACCCCTATACGGGCGAAGCGTCCGGCAGATCAGCCCTTGAATCGACCAGAAGGTCATTGCCGGGATGCTAAGTGCAAAGCACACGCTACGTAAACGCCCTTCCACTTCCTGGTATAACCTTTTCTAGAAATCTCCTAAGGAGTAGGTAAGGGAGAATCTGTGGGAGATGCAGGATCTTGTTGCTCCCGTTGGGCAGCCTTCTCTTCAGCAGTTTTGGCAGCGGACTTCGCCTTTTTAATCGGCGCAGTCACACTAACTGGAGGTTGCTTAGGCGGTTCGTCACTGACACATCCACCCAGGATGAGGACGATCGCCCCCACTATCACAGTCCCCACCAAAAATCCCCGGTGCATTGATTCTGATTGGTTCATGACTCTACCTTCACGCCCTTCCAAAAGGCAACGTAATTGGTGATGTTCTTGGCTGCATCTTTTGCTTGTGGATAGTACCAAGCGGCATCAGGGTTTACTTGTCCTTCTACATCGATCGTATAATAGCTGGCAACTCCCTTCCAAGGGCATGTGGTGTGAGTATTACTCTCTCTGAAGTATTGGCTGTTGATGGCATCGTGGGGGAAATACTGATTGCCTTCAACAACCTCACAGCGATCGCTCTCTGCTAACACGACTCCATTCCAAGTAGCTTTCGGCATTGTGATGAATCCTTTGGGGTAGTTTTGGTAGTTGGCGAAGAAAATGTCTGAAATGTGACGAGTGGACAGAGAAAATTCTGTCCTCATTTGTATCTCGACTTCCGCACAACCAAGTAGGGTTAATGTAGTCGCCTCTACTAGTTTGGCGTATTCTAATCTCCACGGTCTACTATCAAACTGATTTAGATTATTCCTCAAGAGTTGAGAATTTACCATGAACCCCGCCGCTGCCCACCCCATTCAGTTCACCGATCGCGAACGCGCTTCTTTGGCAAAACTGGTTGACTATACCGCCATCCGCTCCCTGCCAGAGATTTGGCCGATCGCCAGCCAACGCTTCCCGGATGTTGTTGCCCTACAAGATCCCCACAATAAGCCAGCCTTAAGCTTGACCTATGCCCAATTGCACCAGCAGATTCAGCAATTTGCTGCGGGGTTGCAATCTCTGGGGGTAACGGTGGGCGATCGGCTTTCCCTGTTTGCCGACAACAGCCCCCGCTGGCTCATTGCCGACCAGGGAACCATGACTGCTGGGGCTGCTAATGCGGTGCGTGGCTCCCTCGCTGACCGGGATGAACTTCTATTCATCCTTGCTAACAGTGGTAGCAAGGCTTTAATCATTGAAAATCTGGCAACCTTTAGCAAAATCAGCGATCGGTTTCAGGATTTGCCCCTGCAATTTGTCGTTCTGCTCTCCGATGAATCGGTGCCAGAAATGGATGGGTTGAAACTGCTGAACTTCCCGCAACTGATGGAATTGGGAGCCACATTTCCCTTGCAGCCAGCCAGCCAAACCGAGGAAATGCTGGCCACCTTGCTCTACACCTCTGGCACAACAGGCAAGCCCAAAGGCGTAATGCTCACCCACGGAAATTTGCTCCACCAGGTAAAAACATTTGGCACGGTGTTGCAGCCAGAGCCGGGCGATCGAGTCCTGAGCATCTTACCCACCTGGCACTGCTACGAGCGCACGGTTGAATATTTTATGCTCTCCCAAGGTTGCACCCAAATTTACACCAGCATCCGTTACATCAAACAAGACCTGAAGCAATTCAAACCCAGCTTCATGATTGGTGTACCTAGACTGTGGGAGTCGATCTATGAGGGGGTGCAGAAGCAACTCCGAGAACAGCCTGCGAATAAGCAAAAACAGGTGAACTTCTTCCTTAATCTCAGCCAGCGATACATCACTGCCCGGCGCATCGTCCAAGGATTCAGCCTGGAAACTCCCCACCCGTCTCCCCTCAAGCGGTTGACTGCCACCTTGCAAGCCACGGCTCTTGAACCACTCCATGCCTTGGCCGATCGGCTGATTTACCAAAAAGTCCGGGCGGCGGCAACGGGCGGCGAGTTGAAGCAGGTCATCAGTGGGGGCGGCTCCCTGGCAAAGCACTTGGATACTTTTTATGAAATCATTGGGGTCGAAGTTCTGGTGGGCTATGGGTTAACCGAAACGTCCCCAGTGACTAACGTGCGCCGGGTGCATCACAATGTCCGGGGGTCTTCTGGGTTGCCAATGCCAGGCACACAGGTGCGAATCATTGACTTGGAGACGCGCAAACCCTTACCCCAGGGACAGAAAGGGCTGGTGACGGTGCGCGGCCCGCAAGTGATGCCAGGTTATTACCAAAATCCAGAGGCTACGGCTAAGGCGATCGACCCCGAAGGTTGGTTTGACACGGGGGATTTGGGCTACATAACTCACCAAAATGACTTGGTGATCACGGGCAGGGCAAAGGATACGATCGTACTGACCAATGGCGAAAACATTGAACCGCAGCCGATCGAAGATGCCTGCCTCCGCAGCCCCTACATCGACCAAATTATGCTGGTGGGACAAGACCAGAAGTTCATTGGAGCGCTGATTGTCCCCAACCTGGAAGCCTTGCAAAAATGGCAGGAAGCAGAGAAAAGCGGACCATCTGACTCGACTACCGTTGATTTGGCAAGTAAGCCGATTCAGGATCTCTTTCGCCGGGAACTCGATCGGGAGGTAAAAAATCGCCCTGGTTACCGCCCAGACGATCGCATCCTGGTCTTTCGCCTGCTCCCAGAACCCTTTAGTCAGGACAACGGCATGATGACCCAAACCCTAAAGATCCGTAGACCCGTAGTGACGGAACGCTATCAAGGTATGATTATCGGGATGTTTGCTTGACCTCACAAACTGTAACCAGCGAAATATGGACGTTCCCAACTCTCAACTACTTCTCAGGCGGACTGCTGCCCTGCTAACCATCGTGACTCCGGCGTGGAAGGAGCAGACTCAGCAGCAGTTTCAAGCCCAAATCAACCAAATTGATGGTCAAATTCAACAATTAGAACTGCAAGGTCAGCGGATGATTTCTGAAATTCAGAAGCAAAGCATTCAACCCCCTGGACCGGAGACTCAACAGCAACTCGAAAGTGTGCAGTTGCAGATGAACAACAACAAAAGTGAATTGCTGGATCAGAAAAATCAAATCCTGCAACAAATCAATCGGGTGCAACTGTTGGAGCTAGATCAAGAGGTCGAAATCGGCCAAATCGATAGCTTCTTCCGTTTAGAGAAAGGCGACAACCTATTTCAAAAACTCCAGATCGGGATTCTTCTCCGCGATGGAGTGGTCGAAGAAATCCGTGGGGATGTCTAAGATCAACTGCTTCTGTCTAAGTTAACTGTTTCCATCAAACATACTCTATCGAACATATAGGCGGAGCATTCGGACAAGAACCTTCTAGTTAATTCAGAGGTTTATCTGCCGAATGCTTTGCCTATGAAGCGATCATTGGAAATGGACTAAATTATTAAATTAAGACTAGTTGGCTTTAAATCCTTATTGCATACAGCCCTATAGAAAGCTGCTATCAAATAGGCACAGCAGTATTCTTCTTTTATGTGGATTTTAGGATGGAAGCCCGATCGCCTTATCCTCTGGTTCAATACCCCAGCCATGAAAGTTGTTGTCCAAACTCCCACCCACCTCAAACTAAAGCATTATCCTTGGGGGACTTGGACTTCTGGCATTGCAATTAGCCTCATCGTGCCAGTTCTTGCTCTTTCTAAGGGACTTCCTAAGTCAGGACTTGGCTTCATATTTCTGCTTTTCGTGGGCAGTGTTATTGCCGCCGCTGTGATTATTCAAATGACGGGGCAAATTTCCACCTGCGACTTCTACAAAAGTTTAAAGGTGGTGACTCTAAAATACAGGAGCTTGCTGGGAGTTAGGGTTGTAGAAAGAGCGCTACAGAATGTTTTATCGGTTCAAGTGATTGAAGACATCTACTATCGCAAGGGTTGGAGACGCAAGCGTTATAGCATTTGTTTGAACATGCACTCAGGAGAGTCGTTTGACTTGACAACAAATCGCTTATCTGGCTTATCTGACCGATCGCTGGCGTGTCACACAGCAGAGGTCATCTCTAAATTCCTGAACGTGCCGTATAGTTTTGTGCCAGGAATGGATAGGGGCGCTTGGAGACTATTTTAGTAGTGATGGAAGTCCGATCGCCCTTCCTAGCTGAGACGCTAAGATCTTGAGTTAGACCTTGCTTAGTCAAACATGCTACTTGTAATTTGATTGGCATCTTCAGCTATGAAAGTTGTTGTCCAAACTCCCACTCACCTACAACTAAAGCATTATCCTTGGAGAACTTGGCTTTCTGGTGTTGCAATTAGCCTCAGCGTGCCCGCTCTTGCTCTTTCCCAGGGAGTTCCTAAATCAGGACTTGGCTTCTTATTTCTGCTCTGGGTAGTCATTGTCATTACCGTTGCTGTCACCATTCAAATAACGGGGCAGATTTCCACCTGTGACTTCTACAAAAGTTTAAATGTAGTAACCCTAAAATACAGGAGCTTGCTGGGAGTTAAGGTTACAGAAAGAGCATTGCAGGATGTTTCGTCAGTTCAAGTCATTGAAGAAATCCGTCGTTCAAAAAGTGTCAATTACAAGCGTTATGGCATTTGTTTGAACATGCACTCAGGAGAGTCGTTTGACTTGACAACAAATCGCTTGTATGACCGATTGCCTGCTTGTTACACAGCAGAGGTCATCTCTAAATTCCTGAACGTGCCCTATAGTTTTGTGCCAGGAATAGATGACGGCTATTGGAGACTATTTTAGTTAGTAGTGATGGAAGTCCGATCGCCTTCGCAAATTCGGTCGTCTTAATCCCTTAGAATACGTCTGGTACGTAATTATTCACCATTCGTTAAACCCTCCATCCCATGATCAACGAAGTCTTCATGCCTGCCCTAAGCTCCACCATGACCGAAGGAAAAATTGTCTCCTGGGTTAAATCCCCTGGCGACAAGGTGGAAAAAGGAGAAACCGTCGTTGTTGTGGAGTCTGACAAGGCAGACATGGACGTGGAATCGTTTTACGAAGGGTATCTCGCGACGATCGTGGTTCCCGCTGGAGAAGTCGCCGCAGTCGGCATGGCCATTGCGCTGATTGTCGAAACGGAAGCCGAAATTGAGCAAGTCCAGCAGCAAGCAGCTAACCCACCTCAGCCTGCCGTCGCCGCCCCCGCCCCGATCGTGTCCGCCCCCAGTAATGGTCAGCAACCGATCGC
>JARCMD010000476.1 GCA_030248885.1 Leptolyngbyaceae cyanobacterium MP9P1.79
TAGTGTTCTGTCAAGAAAATTTTGAGGGGTCGAAGACCCTCAAAATTTAACTCCAACTAACCTCCCAGCTTTCAGCTACCCGTCAATTAATGATTGACACACCACTAGGAGATTTCCAGAAAAGTTTGAACCAGGAAACGGGAGTGCAAAGCATCCGGGCAATGACTTTTTGTAGAGGTGAGAATTTTTTAGAGTGAGCAGCTTTGTGAGCAGGAATTCCCACGGAATCCCTGCTCACAGACGTGCTAGATCTGCTTGCTTGCGATCGTCCTAGTGCAGGCTAGTAGAAATAACTGAGCAGCACTCAAAACTCAAAACTATCCCCCTAACTGCTCAGAAACTTCGGACAAGCTGCACTAGCTACTTCGCTTTCGCTTCCAGACCTTCCAGGCGACTCTTCATCTCTTGGTTATCTTTTTTGAGTTGATCGAGTTCTTCCCGCAATTGCTTCACCGCTTGATCAGAGCCAGCATTTTTCTGCACCCGTTGCACCGATTCTTCCGCAATGCGACGGACGCGCCCATCGGGGGTTTGGGATGCCAGGGATTGCAGAATGCGAATGGCTTTAGACGTTTCCATTTGTCCCAAGGCTGAGGCGACCGAGACCTGGGTGAGAAAGAAGGTTTCGCGGGAGAGTTCATCTAGGCGAGACAGAATCCGTTCCAGGTTGGCGGTGGTTTGTCCGGTGGAAATGGTGCCCAGCGATCGAATGGCCGCGAGTCGCAGGGCTTGGGGCATCCCCTGGGCCGTGTAGTCCAAAATCAGGTTCAGGGCTGTTTCTGAGGTTTTCATCACACTTAAGCCGCCGATCGCCCCCGATCGCACCACCTCATTCCAGCCCGCCCGCTCTTCCAGCACCGATCGCAGCAGTTTCAGCGCCTTTTCATCCTTAGATTTTTCAGTCAAAGTCGCAGCAACGGTGCCCAAACTCCGAGCGGCGGCGGCTTCTACGTAATAGCTTGCGTCGCCCTTTTCCACAATCGGTTTTAGCGCTTTGTAGCTATCGATCGTTTTAATCGTGGCGAGGGATTCGATCACCGCTCGGCGAACCCGCGCATCGGAGTCTTTCAAGCCAGCGAGCAGTCCCTCAAAGGCTTGGTCTAGTTTCACCTCAGCCAGTTGCTTTGCCACTTCGATCCGCACTCCCCAGAAGCGATCATCCTTTAGGGAGTTAGAGAGCGCTTTGACTGCCTCCAATCCCCCTTTTTTAGCCAAGGCTTCCGCTGCACTGATTCGAGACAGGGGGTCGGGGTCGTGCTGAAGTTGGGCGATCAGTTCGGGGATCGGGTACTCCAAAACCACTGTTTTTAGGTAATCGTTGCCCACATCAAAGCTGACAAAGGCTGGCTTTTCCTCCAAAGGAAAGTAGAACACTTGCTCCTGCTCATGCACCCGTACTGTGAAGACTTTGAGGGTTGGCAGTAAGCTAAGGTCTTCATCCTTTTTCTTCTTGCCCTTGGTAGGTTTTGCGGCATAGCCAAAGCCGATCGGCAGCTTCAGGTCAAATAAATCGCTACGGCTACCATTTTTGTTCCCCTTGGCTTGGGTTTGGGTGTCAGATACCTTGGCTAGCTTGCTGTCGGCATCCCAGGAGTAGGCGACTTTGTAGTCGGGATGGCCGCCCCGGTATACGTATTGGTCAAACAAGAAGAGGAGGTTGCGTCCCGTGGCTTTTTCGATCGCCCGCAGGAGATCGATCGTTTCCACAGTGCGATGGGCATTGTCGTTGATAAAGGTGGCAATGGCTTTCCAGAAGTCCGCTTCTCCCAATTCTGCCCGCAGCATGTGGTAGACGCAGGCTCCTTTTTCGTAGAGGTGGCGATCGTAGAGTTCGATCGCTTCGCGGTAAACGTGGGTGACGATCGGGCGGCGGTAGCGGCTACTGTCCTCGGTCAGATAATTGCGGGCTTCGTTCAGCCGATAGTAGGCGGCCGCTTCTGGGCCATACTCTCGGTCTGTCCACATAATTTCGGAGTAGGAGGCCATGCCTTCCTTAATCCAGGCGTGGGACCAGTGCTTAATCACCACCAGATCCCCAAACCACTGGTGGGCGAGTTCGTGGGCAACCAGGCTTTCGGTGCTGCGGTTGTCTAGGGCGGCGCGGTCGTCGAGGAGGCAGCGATCGGTCAGCAGGGTTGTGGAGGTATTCTCCATCCCACCAAAAATAAAATCATCGACACAAACTTGGGCGTACTTAGGGAAAGGGTAGGCATAGCCATACTTTTCACTGAAAAACTCCACCATCTGTGGCGTTTTGCCCATGCTCCGCACGGCATCGTCTTCTCGCCCTTTTTCGACGTAATAGGTGATGGGCTTGCCCTGCCACTCATCGCGAATTTCGGCAAAGTTGCCCACAGCCAAGGTCATTAAATACGTGGGGTGAACCTGGGTTTGTCGCCAGTGGTAAATTTTTTGATCCCCTACATCTTCAGTGTTGATTAACTCCCCGTTGGAGATCGCCATGAGGTGCTGGGGAACCTGGACGCGAATTTCTGAGGAGGAGAGTTGCCCTGGATAGTCGAAGCAGGGAAACCAAAAGCGGGAGTCTTCATCTTCACCTTGGGTCCACACCTGGGTGGGTTTGCCGGGGTAGTGCTTGTCGGGGCCCACGAAGTAGAGACCGCGCTGGGGCTGTTCAACGCGATAGGCGATCGTAATTGTGAGGGGTGTTCCGGCGATCGCGGGGTGTTCCAGTTGAATGTGCAGATGTTCACCGTCGTAGTCAAAGTCCTGATTGGTTTGCTCCACTTGCACAGATTCAATGGACAAGTTCACGGCATCCAGGGTGAGGCGATCGAGTCCATCCCGAATCGGATTAATTCGGGTGCTACAAGTACCGTGATAACTTTGGTTCGGGATATCCAACACCAAATCCAGGAAGATATGCTCTACCTGACCAGGGCGATCGGGGTTGTAATGGGGTTTGGCACCGGGAAGTTCAAAGGATTTAGATCCGTTATTTTCAGCGTCGAAGGAGGAGTGCAACATGGGGAGAGTAACCCTGGAAAATGAGTAAGGGATGCAAAAGATTGGGTTGGAAGGTTGTAGCGATCGAATGCAGAATGCCTATAATACATCAGTACGATCGCTGCATAATTGTGTAAGTAGATCACCTTCAAGAAAGAGAAAATATCACTAGATTTATCCTGGGATGAATCATTAATGTTTATCCACAAAGTCCTGTGCAACTTAAAGTCTGCCCACCCTTCGGGAAGCAAGCTACATCCCCCCGCCCCTTCTCCCCTAGGGAAGAAAGGGAGTCAACCCAGTTTTAGCCCTTCTCCCCTTCTGGGAGAGGGGTTGGGGTGAGGGGGTTCGGATTGCACATCACATTAATAAAGCTCTTCGTTGCACCCCGGCGATCGGACTGGGTTCAATCCTTGCGATAATGGACTTACTTACCGTTCTAGAATTCCCTTTCCTATGGCTACTGTAGCGAATCCTACTCCAAGATTGGCATCCCGTTTAGTGAATGGGCTGCTATCAGTGAAACCCCTGGCTAGCTTTGCCAAGCATCAGGCCCGCACGATGATGATTAAACGAGCAGAATCGATCGGGGTGTATTGGATGCAGGAAGTGCAGGCGTTGCGATCCCGTGGCGGCACAGCAGACTTCGACCCAGCGTGGGAGCAGGATTTAGCCCTGATCACAAATCATGACTTGGCTTACCCCGCTTACTATGTGCGATCGTTCCATGCCTACGAAGAAGGAAATCTAGGCTGGGAACCCGCGACTGAGGTGGAAGTGGCTGCCCATGCGGTTCATGCCCGGATTTTCCCCGATGCGGGGGCCCAGGGCGATGCGCTGTTGCGGCAAAGCTACCATGCGGTGCTGCAAGCCAATATCCCTGAAGCACCCCAAGCGGTTCTAGACATCGGGTGCAGTGTGGGCATGAGTACGACTGCGCTTCAACAAATTTATCCCCAAGCGCAGGTGACGGGGTTGGATTTATCGCCCTACTTTTTGACGATCGCCCGCTACCAGGCGCAGCGGCGCTCTGAGTCAGGGGAAACGGCAACACAGTCATCGACTCTCAACTGGATGCATGGGGCGGCGGAGTCTACTGGATTGCCTGATGCAAGTTTTGACCTGGTGTCTGCCTGTCTGCTGTTCCACGAATTGCCCCAAACAGCAGCGGTGCAAATTTTGCAAGAAGCCCAGAGGTTGTTGCGTCCCGGTGGTCACTTAGCGATTATGGATATGAATCCCCAGTCTGAAATCTACGCCAAGATGCCACCCTACATTCTGACGTTGCTCAAAAGCACAGAGCCGTACTTGGATGAATATTTTGCCTTGGATCTAGAAGCGGCGATCGTCAACGCTGGGTTTGCTCAACCGACTTTAACTTGCAATACACCCCGTCACCGGGCGATCGTTGCCAAAATCCAAGAAAAATCATAACCAGATCTCGTCTGGAATGTTGCACAACTAAGGAGATTTTCGGGAAAAATGTGACTGCTGTAGGGGCGAAGCATCCGGCAGATAAGCCTTGAACTGACCAGAAGGTCATTGCCCGGATGCTTCGCCCTTCCGGTTCTTGGTATAAAATTTCTGAAAACCTTTCAATGGCACAAATTAATCTCAAGCGGATTATTACTCAGGTCTTGCCTGTTCTCAACAGCCTGAGTGGGGCGATCGGCGCACCGATCAGAATTCAAACGACTGAGGGCAAGCTGCTGTTAGGTGATGCCGAGATGGAATTGCCGAGGGGCAAGTATGCCATCGAATTGGCAGGTGAGGTCATTGCTTGGGTAGAAGGCGCGGCGGTGGTTGAACCGATCGCGTCCTTGTTGACCTACTTGGTTGAGCGGGAAGTCGAGAAAAAAAGTTTAGCCAATGAGGTGTTGGAGCGGTATCGCGAGATTAACTTGCTCTACAACATGGCTGACAAACTGGCGGCTTGCTTGGAGTTGCAAACCGTGGTTAAGACGGCGATCGAGGAAGCACATCGCTTGCTGAAGTCTACTAGTGCCTCGATTATGCTGTGGGATGATACTCGTAAGTTAAGAACGATCGCCACCACTGGAGAGGAATACCAAACAGGAACGATCGAGTTGGGTCAAGGCATCATCGGCAACATTGCTGCATTAGGTCGAGCCGAACTGATCAATAACGTACAGCGTGATCCCCGTTTTACCGCCACCGATCTGCCTGTCAGTTCCTTAATCTGTGTGCCCCTGAAAGCCAAAGAACAGGTCATTGGCATCATTAATATCAGTCACACCTCGCCCGTTTTCTACACGGCTGGGGAGTTGAAACTATTGGTGGCGGTTGCGTCTCAGGTTGCTCCAGCGATCGAAAATGCCCTGCTTTACGAAAAGAGTGTGGAGGAAGCCAAGGCACGGGAAGCGAATTTACAACAACAGGTGCTGCTGCTGCAAGTTGAAGTGGATCAAGCCAAGCGCGAACGACAAGTTGCTGAAATTACGGAAACCGATTATTTCCAACAGTTGCAACGCCGGGCTAGGGATCTGCGAAAAAAACCTTGATTGGGCGATCGGCACACCGCCTAAGCCAGATCTACGCTGTCTGCCTAAGTTTTCTTTTAGAAAGGGTTCGTCGATGGGACTGGGAGCCTCGGCGATGGGTCGATCGCTCAACTACAACGGTTGTTCTCCACCCCTGCCATTTGTTGCAGATTGTTGCAGAATAGTCAGAACGAGTCGTCTATTCTCTTCATCCCCCGCCCTCCATGCTAGAGTCTTCTCCTTCCCCATCTGCCACCCTTGAGGCAAGTTTCATTTCCGCCGCTGTCCCCGCCAACCCTTTTCCTGCATCAACCGATCGCCTGATTCCGACCGATGATTTCTCGCAGCGGCACATTGGGCCAACGGAGGCAGATGTGGCCCAGATGTTGGCATTATTAGGCTTCTCCTCCCTAGAGGACTTGATTCAGAAGACGGTGCCTGAAACGATCGCCCTCCAGCGCCCGTTGCAACTGCCCGATCGCCGCAGTGAGTATGAATTGTTGCAAGACCTGAAGACGATCGCCTCCCAGAATCAGATCTATCGTTCCTTCATTGGCATGGGCTACTCCAACTGCATCACGCCGCCCGTGATTCAGCGCAACGTGTTGGAAAATCCCGCCTGGTATACCCAGTACACTCCCTATCAGCCGGAAATTTCCCAAGGACGTTTGGAAGCGCTGCTCAACTTTCAGACAATGGTGAGCGATCTGACGGGGTTGGAAATTGCCAATGCCTCGCTGTTGGATGAAGGCACGGCGGCAGCAGAGGCGATGACCATGAGCTACGGGATTAAGGAAAAATTGGGCACGAAGATGTTTTGGGTGTCGGAAGCGTGCCATCCGCAAACGATCGCCGTGGTGCAAACGCGGGCCTTGCCCTTGGGGATTAAGGTCGTGATTGGGGATCATCGGAGCTTTGACTTTAGCGAACCTGTGTTTGGAGTGTTGCTGCAATATCCGGCTACCGATGGGGCGATTTACGATTACCAAGATTTTTGCGATCGGGCCCACAGCGCTGGGGCACTGGTCATTGTGGCGGCCGATATGCTGGCGCTGACTCTGCTGAAGCCGCCCGGTGAATTTGGGGCAGATATTGCCGTGGGCAGCACCCAACGGTTTGGCGTTCCCCTCGGTTACGGTGGCCCCCACGCCGCCTACTTCGCCACCAAAGAAGCCTACAAGCGGCAGATCCCCGGTCGCATTGTCGGAGTCTCCAAGGACATCCACGGCAATCCCGCCCTTCGCCTCGCCCTCCAAACCCGCGAACAACACATCCGCCGCGACAAAGCCACTAGCAACATCTGCACTGCCCAAGTCCTGCTAGCCGTGATTGCCAGTATGTACGCCGTTTATCACGGGTCTACAGGACTGAAACGCATCGCCGATCGCATTCATCAACTCACCGCAACTTTGGCTGCTGGACTGCAAAACCGGGGCTACACCCTTGGCACTTTGCCCTACTTCGACACCCTGCGAATCGAGGTTGCAGACAGTCAAAAAATTCTAGAAGCCGCTCTAGCCCAGCACATTAACCTGCGGGCGATCGACTCCCATACGATCGGCATCTCCCTCGACGAAACCACCACCCCTCAAGACCTCACCGACCTCCTCCAACTCTTCACTCCCACTCCCCCACTCTCCCACTCTCCCACTCTCCTACTCCCCCATTCCCGCACCACGCCCTACCTCACCCATCCCGTTTTCGATCGCTACCACTCGGAAACTGAACTCCTACGCTACATGTATCACTTGCAGCTAAAGGATTTGTCCCTCACCACGGCCATGATCCCCTTGGGGTCTTGCACGATGAAGTTGAACGCCACATCAGAAATGATCCCCGTCACTTGGGCAGAATTTGGCCAGATCCATCCCTTTGCGCCGCTGTCCCAAACCCAAGGCTATCAACGGCTATTTCAGGATTTAGAAGCGTGGCTGGCAGAGATTACGGGCTTTGCGGCAATCTCGTTGCAACCCAATGCAGGTTCCCAAGGGGAGTACGCTGGGTTGCTGGTGATTCGGCAATATCATGAGCAGCGGGGAGCCGGACACCGCACCATTTGCCTGATTCCCCAATCGGCCCACGGCACCAATCCTGCCAGTGCAGTGATGGCGGGAATGCAGGTGGTGGCGATCGGCTGCGACAGTGAGGGCAACATTGACTTAGCCGATCTGAAGGCAAAAGCTGAGTTACACCGAGACAATCTCGCGGCTTTGATGGTGACATACCCTTCTACCCACGGCGTATTCGAGGCAGGCATTCGGGAAATTTGCGAAGTTGTCCATGCCTATGGTGGACAGGTTTATATGGATGGGGCCAACATGAATGCCCAAGTGGGTGTGTGCCGTCCCGGTGACTTTGGGGCGGATGTGTGTCACCTCAATTTGCACAAAACTTTCTGTATTCCCCACGGCGGCGGCGGCCCCGGTATGGGCCCGATCGGGGTCATGTCCCATCTGGCCCCATTTTTACCAACCCATCCGATCGTCAAAACGGGTGGTGAAAGCGGCGTAGGTGCAATTTCCTCGGCTCCGTGGGGCAGTGGCAGCATTTTGCCGATTTCCTGGGTTTACATTGCCCTGATGGGCAGTGCGGGATTGACCAAAGCCACCCAAGTCGCCATTCTCAACGCCAACTACATCGCCAAGCGCTTGGAAGCCCACTACCCCATTTTGTACAAGGGCGAAAATGGCCTAATTGCCCACGAATGCATTTTGGATTTGCGCCAGTTCAAAAAGAGCGCTGAAATTGAGGTAGATGACATCGCCAAACGGCTGATCGACTATGGCTTCCATCCGCCAACGGTGTCTTGGCCTGTGGCGGGGACGGTGATGGTGGAACCGACGGAAAGCGAATCCAAGCCGGAACTCGATCGCTTCTGTGATGCCATGATCGCCATTCGCCACGAGATTGGTGAGATTGAAGCAGGCAAGGTCGATCGCCATGACAATTTGCTCAAAAATGCCCCACACACAGCCCAATCCCTGATGTCTAGCGACTGGACTCATCCCTACTCACGGGAACAAGCCGCCTACCCCACAACCTGGACTCGCGAACACAAGTTCTGGGCAACGGTGGGCCGCATTGACAATGCCTACGGCGATCGAAATCTCGTCTGTTCTTGTTTGCCAATGGAGGCTTACGAATAGCGCCAATGATGGGGATATGTGAGGAGTTCCCGATGATCGATCGTGGGGAACTCCTTTCTACTTTTGAGACAGAGATGCAGAAAAGTAATGGAGCAAACCTAGGAGAATGTATAGCAGCCATTTCGCCGCTTAACATCCCACATTGTCAGATTATACGGTCTTTCGCTGCCTAATCCTTAGACTATTAGTAGTCTGAAATAAGCTCCTAGTAAATCTCGTAGCCTTTCCCACTCAGTTTGTATAGCCGCACTTTTTCAGCTATTTGTTCCTAAAACAAGGTATATTATTGTGGTGACAGACATTACTAGTAAAGCTTTATCCCCTTCATCAATGCTGGCTGTATAGGCGGCAATTTGCCGCATACATAATAGTTATGCTGCTGAGTGATCGGCGGTGGCAATGCCGCCAGGTTATTTGTGGGAGGCGTTAGCTTCAGTGGGCAGAATAGGCATACACAACTTTCATATCTGTTTATGGCAACTTTCCTATTAGCTTGGAATCCCAAGCGGTGGCATTGGAATGATATTGCAGAAATGTCACAATTAGTTCAGTCAGGAAAATTAATCACCACTCGCTGGAGTTGTGGCAATTCCAAACGTCTTCAAAATGGCGATCGTGTCTTTTTTATAAAATTGGGTCAAGAACCTAAAGGCATTTTTGCATCGGGCTACGTTGTTCAAAGCTCTTATGAGGATCTCCATTGGGACAACGAGAAGGAAGCTTCTGGAGAAACTGCAATATTTGTCAAAGTTCGTTTTGACAAATTGCTGAACCCTGAGAACAATAACAGCATTTTGCCCCGTCAGTTGTTGGATGCTGAACCTTTTCAGGAAATGCACTGGGATACCCAAATGTCAGGAATTCAAATGCCTGACCATGTTGCATCAGAATTAGAGGAAGTATGGGGTGAGTTTGCCAATCTTCATAGTTTTCTGTCACCTGAAGAAGTTCCAGAGAATCACGCACATTATGAAGGTGCAGTACAGCAAGTAACAGTTAATGCTTACGAGCGCAATGCTAAGGCTCGCAAAAGCTGTGTTGAATATTATGGTGCGAGTTGCTTTGTTTGTGGTTTTGATTTTGGTAAAGTCTTTGGTGAATTAGGTGATGGGTTTATTCACGTCCATCATCTACAACCATTATCTGAGATCAAGCAGGAATACCAAGTTAATCCAATAAATGATCTGCGTCCTGTCTGTCCAAACTGCCATGCTATGATTCATAGGCATTCTCCGCCCTTAAGCATTGAAGAGATTCAGGCGATACTGGGGGCTGCTGGAAATCAATCTACTACCTAGAATTTCATGGCAGAGGACTAGGGCAATTAGAATAGAGATGTGAATCTGGCTTGACCGGAGTATTTTATATGGTTTCATCAGAATTAATCTCGACATTGAAGGGGCTAAACCGTTCAGACAAGTTTTATATCATGCAGATTCTGATCTCAGAACTAGCCCAGCAAGAAACGAATTTAATTAAGCCTGACCAAGCTTATCCAGTATGGTCGCCCTATGATGCAGTCGAGGCCGCTGATACGATGTTAAAAGTGCTACAGGCTGGGCAAGCTCAAGACCATGCGTAACGCTGAGCGGTATCCATTTATCTCTAGCGATACGGCATTAGGCGAAGCCAATTTTCGTCCGTATCTACCCTTTGCTTTGCTTCGCCAACAGAGTTCCGTCACAATATCGGCGCTGTTGGATACCGGAGCCAGTGTAAACGTGCTGCCATATTCAACAGGAATCGAACTTGGATATAAATGGGAACGACAAACAACGGCACTGAGTTTGACAGGAAATTTAGCCCAGCACGAGGCGCGTGTCGTGCTCGCTCAAGCTGTAGTTGGTCAGTTTGAACCTGTTCAACTGGTATTTGCATGGACGCAAGCTAGAAATGTGCCGCTCATTTTGGGGCAGGTGAACTTCTTCATGGAGTTTGATGTTTGCTTCTACCGCTCACAGCTAGAGTTTGTAGTCAGCCCCAAAGCTCCTGTCTCGGAGTAGGTTTGTTGCTCTTGCCAGCCACCTAACACGGCGTTGGTGCGGACGGAGCAGGGGTTCTTGGTAGGAGTCTAAGGCTATCTGCCGCCGCACAACTTTGCCGTTGCCCCGTTTGGGATGGATGAAGTAATAGGTCAATCCACGACTACTGGCAACATGTAACCACCACAGTTTGCCATTGATGTGCAGTCCCGTTTCATCA
>JARCMD010000477.1 GCA_030248885.1 Leptolyngbyaceae cyanobacterium MP9P1.79
GGGAGAGGGACTTCAATCCGGCTCCCCTTCTCCCAGAACGGGAGAAGGGGTTGGGGGATGAGGGCTAGCTATCGCAAAAATGTCCGAACTATTGTTAGATGTTGATGACTAGAATCAAAGGATTAGCTTACTACTATGCCAGAATTTGAGCCAGCAACTCTGGTACAACCCGAAATCTGGCTTTGGCAAAACATTTGGCGAAGGCCTTTGAAACTTAATCCTGTCCTTTTACCGTAGCTTGCTTCCCGAAGGGTATGCTTCGCCCCTACAGCAGGACTGTTGTATGTTATTTAATCCATGATCCTAAGCAGAGAATTAGTGGCAGCTTAATCCTAGTAGTCTGAGGCGGCAATGTAGCTACCCTTCACCCATCCACCCTTCACCCATCCACCCTTCACCCATCCACCCTTCACCCATCCACCCTTTAGCATCCAAGCCAAGGTAGCCGAACTTAAGCCCAAAACTACTAGCCAAGCGCTTGCATGGCTGCTTCTAAATCCGTTGTGAGCCGTGAGGCGCAGGGCTTGATTGCCCCAGTTGCGTAGTCGGACACAGCGAGGGGAGACCCGATCGCCACCTTCACATCACTGCGCCAATGAGGAGTGAGGGGATTGTAGCGCATGGTGATGGGCACAATTTTGATCCCCAGTCCCGGTTTGCTCAACTCGGCTTGTAGCGCCAACCGAGCCATCCCAGGCTTAAGCGCATGAACTTGACCATCCTTAAAAATGCCACCTTCAGGAAAAATCACTAAGGTCTCGCCCCTTTGCAACACCTCCACCCCATAGCGCAACGTTGCGATCGTCGGGTGGTCTGGATTGACCCCAAATCCTCCCATCCGGTCAATAAACCAACCCTGCACCCCTTTAATCTCATTCGCACTCACCATAAACCGCAAATCTCGACCCGTCACCCACCGGCCTGCTGCATAGGGAACCAGGATGGCATCCCAGCGCGATCGGTGGGTGGGAGCCAGAATCACCGGGCCGTTAGTGGGCAAGTATTCCTGCCCAGTGACCTCAACGTGATTGAAGTAAAACGGTAGCACCCCGTAGTAGCCCAAGGGATAGCACACGCCGAGTAACCAAGGCGAAAGGTACGTGCTAACGGCAGGTTTTGCAAGGGTAGACTCTGGAGAACTCACGGCTATCTCTGAACAGGCAGGTTTTACTTCTGAGGAAGGGGAAGTTAGCATGGCAGGAAGGGGATGAAGTACATAGGGAGGGGGCAATCGGTCAGGCTTCAGTGAGCAAACCCGTGAAAAAACGTGAGCGGATTTTAGACCTTAAATCCTGAGTCAGACGTGGCTAAGATATCATTTCCTAGTCAGGACAGGACTACAGACAGGTTTTGTCGATCGTTATCAATTCGGTAGATTCACCTCTACTGAATGGTTTGCTGTCATCTGCCAGCCTCCTGAAACCATGCCAAGAATGTCCGAAGTCTTGTTAATTAATAGTTCGGACATTTTTGCGATAGCTAGCCCTCATCCCCCAACCCCTTCTCCCAGAAAGGGAGAAGGGGAGCCGGATTGAAGTCCCTTTCCCCTCGTGGGAGAGGGATTTAGGGTAAGGGTCTACATTGGCTGTAAAACAGGGTTTCCAGAACCTCCACAAAAATGTCCAAGGTCTTGTTAATAAAACCCAGTTAATAGACCCTAAAAGTGGGTGGCACGGAAACCATCGCTCTTAGGGTTACTCTTTAATTCGCCATCTTAACTACCGTAAATGCTCTCATCCCAATCGTCTCAGACTAGCAGGACACTTCTAATAGTGGCTAAGGTGAATTTATGAGGCCATTACTATCGTTTTGCATGATTGTGAAAAATGAGGCTGAGAATTTGCCCCGTTGCCTCAGGAGCGTCCGCAACCATGTGGATGAGCTAGTCGTTGTGGATACGGGATCAGAAGATGAAACCGTGACGATCGCCCAATCCTTTGGGGCAAAAATTGCTCACTTCACTTGGTGCGACGATTTTGCAGCGGCTCGTAACTTTGCCGCTAGCCAAGTGACAGGCACCTGGATTTTGACCCTGGATGCCGATGAAGAACTGATTGTGGAGTCTCCTAATTGGCGTGAAGCCTTGCAAGCATCCGACGATATCTTGGCTTATGAGATCGATCGCCTGGATGTGGGACAACCCATCACTGCCTTGCATCTGCCCCGCATTCAGCGCAACCTGTCAGATTTGCAGTACGTCGGGCGCTATCACGAACAGCTAACCTACCAGCAGCACTCCCTCAAAACCACTCAACTTCAGCCATTGAGTAGTCTCAAAATTCTGCACTATGGCTATGAAGCAGCATCCCTAGCCGCCAAAAACTTACACCGAGATATTCCATTACTGGAGAGAATCCGAGAACAGGAACCCTTGAGCTTGTTGCTGTTGCTGACCCTTGCCAACAACTACCTGCGGACTGATCAACTAGAAAAAGCTCAAGTCCTCTGGGCAGAAGCACTGGAACGCCTCAGTCCCCATTTGCTCTCAGGGGAGTTGCCTTCAGAAACCGTTCGTCTCCCAGCGCTGCTATTCACCCTAGGGCTGGATTTGCTGTCCAGCCAGGAAGACTACGAGAGTGCAATGCTCATCTGTCGGCAAGGGTTGGCGTGGTTCCCCACATACCCGCCCTTACACCACTTGACTGGTATGGTTTTGCGAGAGGTGGGGCTGCCGTTAGGTGCCACTGCCTATTTTAAGCAGTGTCTTCAAATGGGCGAAACGGGTCACTATTGGCGACAGGAGTCTTTCGATCGCGCCTTTCTGGACGTGTTTCCAGCCTACGAGTTGGGGCTGACTTACCTAAACTTAGCCCGTCTGCCAGAGGCAACCGAGGCCTTTGAATTGGCTCTCAGATTTGATCCTAGCTATGAGCCAGCCCAAGAGGGGTTGGAGCAGGTGAACCAGCGTGGGGGCGCAGGGAAACGCTCAAGCACCGATCGCTCTAACGACGTGCCCAACTAGTCATGCGCCAAATTGAAATGAAGAGAACTGCGGCAACAACTGCCCCTAAGTTCCACTTCACCGATCGCTTTAAAAGCGTCAATTGTTGGCTTTTACGGGTTGTTTCAGCTTCGGCTTGAATCCGAGCTTGGGCCGCTGCTAAATCTGACAGGAGTTTATTCTTTAAAGCTTGAGAATTCATCTCAGGTAGGAGAGCTTGAGGATTCGCCTGTCTTGCCAAATTATTAATAGCTGCTTCAGTGGTGGCTTGTTCAATTTGCGTTTTAAACTGTTGTAGTTGAGCCAGTTGAGTCAGAACTTGGTTGTTAATCTGTGCTGTGTTGCGATCGTTAATTCTCCCTGTATCTAGAACTCCCAAAGGGAACAGCAACAGAAATAATAAGCCTACAACTAACGTCAGCCATGACAGAATTTTTACCAATAATCTCTCTGGTTTCTGACGGAAACTCTCTTCACCGAATAAGACCAACATTATTCCTAGTAGTGGAACCGGGACTTTTTCTACTAGTTCTCCTAGCATCTGAAACTCCCAGTTTGGATCGGTGAAATAGGCAGGGAAAAAAATACTAATTACATCAAATAAAGCAAGAGTTAACAAACCATAACCCACCAAGCGCAGCAATAATGTAGAACGTGGATCAATACCTTTATATCTGTTCATTAAACTTTGAATGGCTACTAAGGAATGAGAACTAAATAGAATCTATTGTTGATGTTTTAAGATTACCCTCATACCCTAAGCTGTTGAACAATTACTGCCTGATTTGAACAGGCAAGAACGTCTGAAAACGTAGTATTTCAAATGTATAGAAAGTGTTTGTAAATTAGCGTACAGTCTTGCACTCGCCCCCCAACCCCCCAATTCTGGCTTGCTCTCGAGCCATTTTTGTTCAAAGTCCCCAGAATTGGGGCCTTAAAGCCTTTCAGGCATACCACAAAAGGGGGCGAGTGCAAGGTCTCTAGCACTTTTAAAATATCCTCTCAGGACTCAAAATCCTATAGTAAAAAATACTACATTTCATACCTATGCCATTTAATCATCCATCCTTTTCCCAGCAGCGGCGACAGTTCCTCAAATACGGCTTATTGGCTTCAGCATCCCTCGCCCTTGCTTCCAGTTGCCATTCTGAGTCGCAGAGTGAGGAATCAGCAACCCCCACTACGACAACTCAGGCAGAGTCGCCCTCTCAGGTGATTGTCATTGGCGCGGGAATCGCAGGGTTAGCAGCCGCACAACAACTCAAGGCTGATGGGTTTGAGGCGATCGTCTTAGAAGCACGCGATCGGGTGGGGGGGCGTATCTGGACTGATCGCTCCCTGGGAGTACCTATAGATATGGGAGCCTCCTGGATTCATGGCCCTGAAGACAACCCCATTACCCCCTTGGCAGCTAAAGCTAGGGCGAGGACGTTTGTTACCCAGGACGCAAACGAAGCGGTGTACGATGTTTCTGGTCGGCTGATTCCGAAATCTGTGGTTAGCCAGAGCGAGGAACATTACAATGCCTTGCTCAAGCAAATTGCCGAGTTGACCGATGCAGAAGACCAAGACATCAGTATTGCTGAAGCGATTCGTCGCATCGATGCGGCCGAGTTACAGGATTTGTTGATCCAATATCAACTCGCGGCATACATGGAATTTGAAACAGGGGGGCCGATCGAAAAGCTGTCGGCTCGTAGCTGGGCAGACGATCGCAGCTTTGCGGGGGAAGATGTGTTGTTCCCCAACGGTTACGATGCAGTCATAAACTTACTTGCCAAAGGATTAACTATTAAATTGGGGCAGGTTGTAACCCAAATTGCCCCCACCAACGCCGGGGTAACCGTCACCACAAATCAGGGAAGTTTTACGGGACAATGTGCTGTGGTGACTCTGCCCTTGGGAGTCCTGAAGCAGAAGCGAGTCACCTTTAATCCAGGGCTACCTGCTCCCATGATGGCGGCGATCGATCGGATCGAAATGGGCACAGTCAACAAGGTTGCGTTGCGGTTTCCCAAAGCATTTTGGGAGACAGAGGTACAGTTTTTCGGCTTCACATCCCAGACCAAGGGCAAGTATCCTTACTTTTTGAATGCCCATACCTTTACCGCTGCCAATGCCTTGGTGACCTTTGGTTTGGGGAACTATGGGCTGGCGATGGAGTCCCAATCTAACCAGCAAATTGAAGCAGATGTCTTAGAGACGCTCAAAACGATGTTTGGCAAGGTCGAGCAGCCAGAGGCAGTGCTAGTCTCGCGTTGGACGGCTGATCCCTTTACGGGTGGGTCATATTCCTATCCGGGTGTGGGTGCAACTCCAGAAGATTTCGCCGCCCTTGCGGAACCGATCGCCGATCGCCTCTTCTTTGCTGGGGAACATACCATCCACCAGTATCGAGCTTCGGTGCATGGAGCCTACCTCACAGGCATCCGGGAAGCTAGACACATCAAGGATTTATACGGCTGATTCAACGTTCATCGCTTAGAAAATGTTTGTAAACACAAATTGCGCCCCGATCCGCCCCCTTTTCATGGATGCCTGAAAGGCTTTAAGGCCCCAATTCTGGGGGACTTTGAACCAGAGTAGCTCGAAAGCCCCCCAGAATTGGGGGGTTGGGGGGCGAGTGCAAAACTACACGCTAATTTACAAACACTTTCTCAGGATCGAGAATTAAATAAGTTACAGAAGCTCGATATTTACTAAGGGCGAAGCATTCGGGCAAAAACGTTTGAAACTCAAGCATGTTCTTTTGCCGAATGCTTCGCCCCTACATTTGAACCGTTGCATGTTATTAAATCCACGATCCTTAGGACAGCGAAAGTTGCCGACCGCGTTGCCAAAGCACTGCCTCCACTTCGCCCCGTGGGTAGAGGGTCGTGTTGCCCCGCTTTGACTTCTTGAAGGTAATCTTCGCCTTGCTTAAAATTGTCTCTGCTTGCAGAATGGAACACCCCAGAATTATTGCTGCATCTTGCAACCTCACCCACTGCTGAGCAAACCGCGACAGTAGGGGTTCATCTGCTTCATTTTGCACCTGAGTCAGTAGCCACTTGGACAACAACCAGCAGGCGATCGTGTCTGCCTCAGCCCGATGGGATGCCCCCACCTCAAAGCCAAAATGTTGCACTAGGGCGGGCAAACTGCGGGAGGGCAAGTCTGCCAAAAGCAACCGCGACAACAACACCGTACAAAATTGGAACTGTGGCGGGCGCACGAAAGGAATTCCCAAGCGCTGATACTCTGCCCGCAGAAATCCGTAGTCAAATTCCAAATTATGGGCTGTCAAAACCCCCGTACTCAAGGCAGGTAAGCACTCTGTCCACACCTCCGCTGCTGGAGTGCCCCGATCGACCATCGCCTGGGTGATGCCAGTGAACCGGGTAATCATCTCTGGAACGACAACCTGGGGATTCACCAGATAGGTTTGCTGCGAGTAAATTCCCTTTTTGAGACTGGCATTCAGCACTGAAACTTCAATCACGCGGCAGTCATTCGCCACACTGCCCGTCGTCTCCACATCTACTACAGTCAGCGATTCCAGACTAAGTTGGCGGTAGTAGGCAAGCAGGTCAGTGGACAGTAACGAGGATTGACTGGGGGGCGAGGAAATCATGGGAATTTTGCGAAGTATCCAATGCTTCAGTCATGGTAGTACATTCAGTACAGCCTGGCATCCGCCGCTGATGTAGATTCTAGGCGGAGTCAAACAATAGTTCGGGCATTTTTGCAATAGCTAACCCTCATCCTCCAACCCCTTCTCCCAGAACGGGAGAAGGAAGCCGGATTGAAGTCCCTCTCCCCTCTTGGGAGAGGGATTTAGGGTGAGGGTCTATCCTGGCTGTACAACAGGGTTTCCAGCACCTCTACAAAAACTGTCCGCAGTATTGGTCAAAGATACTCTTTCAGAAATTCCATTTCCATTGGATCATCGTCCCAGCAGGGTTCGGGCTGAAGCTGCCGTAGACACCGGGCAATGTCGATCGCCATTTCGTGAATGCCATCCCCCTGAAAGAAAGTTTCCAACACTTTTAAGTCGCGATCGTTCAACGGCATTAAGGGAGCCGCACTCACGACTTCTGTTGCGCCATTATTGATGTAGGAAAATGACTCTAAACCTTCTAAGGTCTGAAGCGCCGCTTGATTTTGCTCATGGGATCGATAGCGCTCTGTTTTGAGCAGCGCTGCTTGATTGCTAAAGCGAATGAGTTCCGTGATAAATGAACCCGGATCTTCTTCTGAAACAGAACTAAACATGAACGCACTTGAAAGTAGTTGCAGCGGTATCTCTATCTTGCAAGAGACTGGATGCGGATGGTTTCCTTGTAGTCGCACCGTGGACTTTTCTTTAGCCATCCGACAAATCCTGCTACTTCGATCGCCAACTCAAAATCATCCACTCAAGCACATCTACACCTATGACTATCGAAGCTATATAGATAGTCTTTAAAGAATTCGATGATAGAGATGCAGTTTGTTGGTTCAGTTTGTCTGTAATCCAGGACTTAGGCGACTTTGGAAGGGAGTGATGTATATTCAACGTACAGATTCAGTAGGTACAGAGACTTAAAGTTTTAATCTTAAAGAGTAGCAATAATCATTGCTTCATCAAAGCTTTTTTAGATTTTCCGTAACTACTCAGGCTGCTAACTCAATGTCGAGCTTGCCCTCATCCCCCAGCCCCTTCTCCCA
>JARCMD010000478.1 GCA_030248885.1 Leptolyngbyaceae cyanobacterium MP9P1.79
CCGTTCTGGGAGAAGGGGAACCGGATTGAAGTCCCTCTCCCCTCTTGGGAGAGGGATTTAGGCTTCGACGTGAGCGCTCAGCCGAACGGTGAGGGTCTATACTGGCTGTGCAACAGAGTTTCCAACACCTCCACAAAAACTGTCCGAAGTATTGTACTTAACTAAGGGCGGTTGTGACTCTCGCCACCGCGATCGTCAGGATGAGCAGCTACAGCGGAATCAGGCTCGGCACGTAAGATAGACGCTGGCCCAGCCGCCAACACTGGATCTTGGGGATCAGACAACGGCACATCAACATTCGTATGCCGATCGCCATACCCATAATCGTAGGGCCCGGTCGCCAACACTGGATCACTGTCAAAGTTTTCCACTGGTGGCGGCGAAGAGGTCATCCATTCCAGAGTCAACCCATTCCAGGGGTTGCTAGAAGCCTTTGGCCCAGCAACCCAACTCCAGCAAGCATTGACAATGAAAGGAAGCGTGGAAACCGCCAGCAAGTAAGCACCAACACTACAGATCAGGTTCAGGGTGGCAAATTTAGGATCGTACTCAGCGATTCTCCGGTTCATTCCCTCCATACCCAGCTTGTGCATCGGCATAAAGGCGAGGTTAAACCCAATAAATGTCAAAGCAAAGTGAATCTTGCCCAATGGCTCATTCATCATCCGTCCTGTCATCTTAGGAAACCAGTGATAAATCCCAGCGTAAATGCCAAAAACGCTGCCGCCAAACAACACATAGTGCAGGTGGGCTACCACAAAGTAGGTGTCATGAACGTGAATATCGAAGGGAACAGCCGCCACCATCACACCGCTGATTCCACCGACCACAAACATAGAAATAAAGCCCATGGCGAAAAGCATGGCGCTGTTCAGGCGCAGCTTGCCGCCCCAGATTGTGGCCAACCAGCCAAAAACCTTAATCCCAGTCGGCACTGCGATCACCATTGTGGTAATCATAAAAAACATCCGCAACCAAGCTGGGGTGCCACTGGTGAACATGTGGTGCGCCCAGACAATGAGTCCCAAAAAGCTGATAGCCAAACTGGAGTAGGCGATCGCTTTATAGCCAAAAATAGGTTTGCGGGCATGAACAGGCAGAATTTCTGAGATCATGCCAAACACCGGCAGGATCATAATGTAAACCGCTGGATGGGAGTAAAACCAGAACAAATGTTGGTAGACGATCGGGTCTCCTCCCCCCGTGGGATTGAAGAACGCCGTCCCCGCCAGCAGATCGAAGGCAAGCAAAATCATTGCGCCTGCCAAAACTGGCGTAGCAATCAGCGTCAGAGCCGACGTTGACAACATGGCCCAGCAAAACAGGGGCATCTGATTCAGCCCCATGCCAGGGACACGCATTTTCAAAATTGTCACGGAAAAGTTTACCGCTGCCAGGATGGACGAAGTTCCCAACAACAGGACACTGAGAATCCAGATGGCTTCCCCCGACTTAGCCGTCACCAAACTTAAGGGTGGGTAAGAAGTCCAACCCGAAGCCGCAGCCCCATCTCCAAAGAAGAAACTACTCAGCAACATCACCCCAGCCGGCGGAATCATCCAGAAGGCCACCGCATTCAGCCTCGGAAATGCCATATCCCGCGCCCCAATCAGCAAAGGAATGAGGTAGTTGCCAAAGCCACCCGTTCCAGCCGGGACGATCCACAAAAAGATCATGACGGTCGCATGAATCGTAAATAAACTGTTGTAGACCTCACGGCTCACAAAGTCCACCTCTGGAGTTGCCAGTTCTGTGCGGACTGCGGTCGCCATCGCTCCACCAATTAGGTAGAAGATAAAGGTGGTGACCAAGTATTGAATGCCGATGACTTTATGATCAGTGCTGAAACCAAAATAGTCTCGCCAGTTACGAACTTCCCCAGAGTCACTATGGGCAGGGATGTTAGCCGTTTCCTGAAGTTGTGCTTGAGTCATAAAAATTAGCAGGTAGTGGATCAGTAAGGCTAAGTCATGGAGTGAGCGTGGGCCTGATGAAGCTGATGTAAGGATTCAGGGCTGACGTTAACGTCGGTTGCGTAAGGAGCAAGATACTGAGCATCGGACATCGTGGCGGGGTTGATTGCCACAGCCGCTGGGTCGATACTAGCCACCTGCTGACTTTGCAGCCAGGCATCGTAATCCTGGGGAGATTCTACAAAGATCTTCGTGTTCATCGCCCCATGGTAGGCACCGCAAAGTTCGGCACAGATCACCTTATATTCACCGACCAGTTTGGGGGTGAATCTCAGTTCAGTTTGGCGACCGGGAATTGCATCTTGCTTCAGTCTAAATTCGGGAACCCAAAAGGCATGGAGGACATCTTGAGCCGAGATATTGAGCTTCACTTCCCGTCCTGTGGGAACGTGCAACTCTCCAACTGTGACTCCCGTATCAGGATAGGTAAAAAGCCAGGCATACTGAAGACCCATCACATCAATCACCAGATTCGGGGAGAGACCTTGCTTGTCAGGGCTAGCTCCAATTTTGGGAGATGTCACATTCAGGGCGGCATCAGGATTCTGAGCGGGGTCGGTGTTGCTGACAGAGGTTACCGAGTTGGCATCAAGGGTGGCGGCGATCGCCGATCCAGGCATTCGAGCCATCTGCTTGTTGGCAGGCATGGCATGGGCCATGGAATGATCCATGGGGTCTAGTCCACCCATTTGCCCATACACATCAAAGCTATAGACCGAAATCCCCAGCACAATCACAGCCGGGATCGCTGTCCACAAAATTTCCAAGGGAATATTGCCATGGACTGGAGCCGCATCGGTCTCATCTCCTTTTTTCTGACGAAACCTAAAGGCTGAAAGAATCAGAATACCTTGAACGAGGAGAAAAAGACCGATCGAAATGGTCATCATTGTGTTGAATAGTCCATCGACTAACGGGGCTTCTTGGGAAGCAGCCACCGGTAGCAATCCATGATTTTGACCATACCAGAGGCTAAATAGGGTCAGAACAATCCCCGCAAGTAGGGTTGAAATAGAACTGGGAATATTCACGACAATCAGAGGTTTTAGCTAAGGTTTCTAATGAAATTAAAAGTTTGAATTATAAAGATTTCTGGTGAAACCATTGAGATGCTTGATGAGGCATGACTCAAATGACGCAAATTCGTTCATTTCCACCTCTAGCGATCCCACTTACCACGTTAAAGCATGGGAGAGATATGGGAGGAATGAATGGAAATTTTTTTCTTATTTCTTAGGGATCACAGAATTGGGTAACAACGTCTGAAGTTCAGAAGCTTAAGGGGAATTTAAAAGTCTGGTAGTTAGTGAACTATTTGCCACAATTCAAAGAAATTTCTAAAGCTTTTTGATTGCGGTAAAAAGGAGGCATAAGGTTATTTAGGGCGATCGATCGGTCTCAACTTAGTCTCAACTTAGATTTGGCTGCACCTAAAACACAGGTTCCATGCGGAAACTCGTTACAATTTGTTGTGAGGTCTGTGGTTAAAGGTTTGTGACTGATAAAGAACGTCCCATGACTGATTCAGTTGTATTTCACAAGAATTCTCAGAAGCCCATGACTACTCATGAGATCCCCAATCCTGCGGAACAGGTTCGTCGTCTGGTATGGAAGATGGCGATCGCTACCTTGCTGCTGATGGCGATCGGCAGTGCTACCCGTGTGATGAATGCCGGGTTAGCTTGCCCCGATTGGCCCCTGTGTTACGGAGAGTTGGTGCCCAGTCGGTACATGAATCTGCAAGTCTTTCTAGAGTGGTTTCATCGCCTAGATGCTGCGTTACTGGGGGTGGCGGCGATCGTCCTAGTTGTGATGTCGTGGTGGAGCCGTCGATCGCTGCCCCGTTGGGTGCCCTGGGCAGCAGCCTTGATTCTGGGTCTGATTGTCTTGCAGGGAATTCTGGGCGGATTGACCGTCACTCAACTGCTGCGATTCGATATTGTGACCGCTCACTTAGGCACGGCTCTTCTGGTTTTCACCAGTCTTCTAGTTATTGGCACTGCCCTCACGCCCTATCACGGTACTGGAACAGTGGGCAAACTAAGCTGGATTGGGTTGGTAGCAGCGATTCTGATCTACTGCCAAAGCATCCTGGGGGCACTGGTGGGGTCGCAGTGGGCACTACACCAATGCTTTGCCACATCCCAACTTTGCAGAATCATGAATAGCCACATCGTGGGAGTGGTTCCAGCGACGCTGGTAATTCTCGTTCTAGTGGTTTTAGCGTGGCGAACCCCCGCTTTGCACCCCCACTTGCGGCAGTTGACGAAGCTAGCAGCAGGTCTGCTCATCGGGCAAATTGCCTTGGGTGTCGCCACGTTCTATTTACACTTGCAAGTTGAGCCATTGACTGTCCTTCACCAAGTTGTGGGAGCCGCTTTATTGGGAACGCTGGTGAGCTTTACTGTGCTGGCTCTGCGAGACATGCCCACGGAATGGGTGAGCGATCGGAGCGCTTCCTGGACAAAGCCATCTCTTAACATCTCGGAACAGGTGGGGCGATCGATGCCCAGCGGTGGCAATGCCTAGTCCATGGGTCAAGCATGACCTGAATGTTGAAAAAAGGTTTACTAGTACCCTGTTTTGATCGATCTGAATTTACCAGCTTTTGGGAATAAGTTTTTAGGAATAAAGATGCAAGAAACAATTTGGACGCAAACTCGCCGCCATCAAACCTTCCGGCAGGTCATTCAGAGCTACTACCAGTTGACAAAGCCTAGAATTATTCTGCTACTTTTAATCACTACGGCAGGAGGCATGTGGATTGCGGCTGAGGGACGGGTGAATCTCGTGCTGTTGTTGGTGACCCTTGTGGGGGGCGCTCTGGCAGCAGCTTCTGCCAACACAATTAATTGTCTCTACGATCGCGATATTGACTACATCATGGAGCGGACTCGCCATCGCCCCCTTCCGTCTGGACGCATTCAACCGAGAGACGCTTTGCTGTTTGCGATCGTCCTTGCCAGCATTTCGTTTACCCTGCTCACCGTATACGCAAACCTGCTAGCCGCGCTGTTGGCGATGTCGGGGATCGCTGTCTACGTGGGCGTTTATACCCATTGGCTCAAGCGTCATAGCACCCAAAATATTGTGATTGGGGGCGCTGCTGGAGCGATTCCACCTCTGGTGGGTTGGGCAGCAGTCACGGGGGACTTGAGTTGGGCGGCCTGGGTGCTGTTTGCGATCGTCTTTTTCTGGACTCCCCCCCACTTTTGGGCATTGGCAATGATGATCCGCGAGGATTATGCCCAAGTTGGAGTCCCCATGCTCCCCGTTGTGGCAGGCGAGGCCGAAACCACCCGCCAAATGTTCTACTACACCTTGATTTTGCTCCCCGTCACGCTTCTCCTGGTTTACCCATTGCATGTGTTGGGCGCTGTGTATTGTATTGCAGCCTTGGGGTTGGGCGGCTTATTTATTCAAAAGGCATGGACGCTGATGCAAACTCCCTGCGATCTGCAACAAGCGAGGGGCCTCTTCAAATACTCGATTTCCTATCTGATGTTGCTGTGTGTTGCCATTGTGATTGATACGCTGCCCTTCACCCATTACCTCATTGGGCAGGCGACTGAAGGACTACAAACTCTGCTCAGCGTAATTCCCATGATGGCAACGCTTTGATTTTACGAAGTCATGGCAATTATTGAAATCAAGAGCTACTAAACAATAGTTCGGACATTTTTGCGATAGCTAGCCCTCATCCCCCAGCCCCTTCTCCCGTTTTGGGAGAAGGGGAGCCGGATTGAAGTCCCTCTCTTCTGTTGCTTGTCATTACCAACATCTCTTAAAAAGCTTAGAGAGTGCCTGACAAATGCTCAAGACCTTGCACTTGCCCCCTTTTCATGTATGCCTGAAAGGCTTTAAGATCCCAATTCTGGGGGACTTCAATCTCAGAACCCCCCAGAATTGGGGGGCAGGGGGGCGGTTCGGGCGACAATTTGGGCCTTCTGAGAGGTTTAGAATTCA
>JARCMD010000479.1 GCA_030248885.1 Leptolyngbyaceae cyanobacterium MP9P1.79
AACGGCAATCTGGAGTGGTGTTCCTTCTGAAGCAACGGCTACTCGCATTGGGAACCAAATGGTTACCAATTATACCCATAATGTTGATAGTCAGGGAACCGTGGGAACAACCGCCTTTACTCCCCAGGGTGCGCCCCAAAAGACGTGGAAGGTTCTCCAAGAGCGGTAACGATCGCTTTTTCTGAAATACTTAGAAAGTGCCTGTAAATTAGCGTGTAGTTTTGCACTCGCCCCCCAACCCCCCAATTCTGGTTTGCTCTCGAGCCGTTTTTGTTCAAAGTCCCCCAGAATTGGGGCCTTAGAGCCTTTCAGGCATACATGAAAAGGGGGCGGATCGGGGCGCAATTTGTGTTTACAAACATCTTCTTACAAATACTGCCCCTTCTACCCCAACTCTATCTTATGGAGCTTGGTATTACTGATATCTCCTAAAGGCTGACTCTGTAAGTGTTCCAGTCCTTGTTTTAATGTCCATAAAAAGGTACTAGATAGCAAATACCGAAGGTACTGAGGTCTGAGACCCTTTGCCTTCCGAGAAAGGGGTGAGGACTGAGATAATCTTGGGTAACTACCCGGTATCGGAGTCAATCGGGAGGAGGAACAACGGTAATGACAGTTTTAGTGACGGGAGCAACGGGGTTTATCGGCACTCATCTGGTGAGAAAACTGGTGGCTGATGGCTATACAGTCAGAGCGTTGGTGCGTCCATCCAGTCAGGTCTCGGCGTTGGAATCGATCGGGGTGGAAAGGGTGTATGGGGATCTGAGCGATCGTGCTGCCATGGAGCAAGCGGTCAGAGATTGCCGCACAGTCTATCATCTAGCAGTGTTGAGACCCCGGCGCTATGCCGATCGCCACCAAGTACGAGCCACCAACATCACAGGCACAGAGAATGTAATGGCAGCAGCACTCAAGGCTGGGGTAGCCCGGTTGGTGCATGTGAGTTCGGTGGGAGTGTATGGATTGGTCACCCGATCGCCCGTTGATGAAACGACCCTGCCCAATCCCAACTCGCTCCGGCGTGAAACCAAGTGGTTGGGAGAGCAAGTTGCCCAGTCCTATGTTGAAAAACATGGACTCCCGGTTGTGATTGCGCGATTGCCGGGTGTCCTAGGTGCAGGTGCTCCCAATTGGTTACCGTTGTTTCGAGGCATCGCCGCACAGCGCTTTCGCATGGTTGGCACGGGTGAGACCTATGAACATCTTGGCTATGTTTCAGATATCGTTGATGGATTGATGCTATGTGCTGAAACCCCCGGAATTGTGGGACAGACTTACCTGCTAGCGAGTGAAACTCCGATCAAAGTCAATGAGTTTGTGAGCTTGATTGCTCAGGAGTTTGGGGTGCAGGATGTGATACCACAGAAACCGATCGCGCCTTACCGTTTGGTTAATTGGGCGACTGATGTCGTATATCAAACGATCGGCTATGAGTTTCCCATTCGCAAAGAGATAGAACTTTTCCTAGCAAACCGCGTGTTAGATATTTCCAAAGCCAAACGGGAGTTGGGGTATCGTCCCCAGGTTTCGATCCAAGATGCCATTCATCACACGGCAAATTGGTATCGATCGCAGCAACAGATTAAGCAGTAGGAATAACCTTTGTAGAAACATGTTCTGAAGTTTTCTGCACTCTCCACTTGCCAAAGATAAGAGCAGTGGCAATTTTGAGCAGGGTGGAAATCATCAAGCGGAGTTGCTGGACGATCGCCGGATTATAGATGAGTAATTGATAGAAATACTGGGCCGCTAGCCAACCATCCTGACGGTTGGGTGTTCCTGCCAGTGCTTTATACATTAGGTATTTATAGATATTGGCAATACTCTGCGGCTTCAGGGATTGCAACGACGTAGGAGCCTGGGCAAAGGCTTTTTCAATCACTTTGAGGCACTGGAGTTTTTGCCGCTCTAGATTAGAAGATATAGAGTTTTTGGCATGTCCATCGATCCGATATAGCACTTGAGGACGTGGCACAGCCACAAATGCATCCTGTACTGACAAACGCAGTGCCAGGTCCCAGTCCTCGCTTCCAATCAGCGATTCATCAAACCCGCCTACCCGCAGCAATGCCTCACGTTTGATCAGAAAATTGGAGCCATTTTCTAAAAAGAAGCTCAGCAATAACCTGGAATGCACATTGCCGTTAGCCGTAACGTGCATTCCGGGACGCAGAAACTGACCTGTTTCATCGATGTAGTCTGTCCAACTGTAGGCGATCGTCGCCTCTGGGTGAGTTTGCAGTGCCTGGAGTTGATCGCTTAACTTATCGGCAGTCCACAGATCATCTGCATCCAGAAAGGCCACAAAATCACCGACAGCTTGAAAAATCCCGCGATTCCGACTGGCAGCCACTCCAGCATTGGGATAGGAAAAGACCTGAAGGTGGGAATCTGTAATCGATTGCACGATCGCCAGGGTAGAGTCTTGAGAGCCATCGTCAATCACAATCACCTCGAAATCGGTGAAGGTCTGGTTCAGAACGGACGCAAGGGTTTCCCCGATCGTCCGCTCTGCATTGAACGCTGGGATGACAACTGAAATCACGGGCATCGCGACTCGATCCCGGCTGTAGCCAGAACGGGGAGCAGCGACTCTCCTTCTAGATGTTGGGGAACGGGGGCATCCATGAGCGACAGAATAGTGGGCGGTATATCTAGGAGTTGTCCAACGGGCAACTGGAACCCAGCCGGAATCTTGGGACTCTTCACCAGTAAAAATCCACCCGCCCGATGGCCACCCGTTCGACCATGGGGAACGGGGCCGATGCGTCCATACTCAGGGCTATCCACTACATCGGTGGGGCGATCGTCCTGCCACAGCACAATCAAATCGGCGGCGGGTAATTTGGGGTCTCGATCCAACGCCGATCGCCGAGTCCGAATAATTTCCCTCACCATTGGCTGACCGGTTCGGGCATCTTTGAGTTGCTCAAGACCTTCACAAATTTGATCACAAACCGACTCATAATCCTCTGGTGAAACGATGCCTGCGGGTTCTCGTCCTGCCAAATTAATCCGAATAAACCCCTCGGAATAGCTCGGCAAGGCAAAGGCTTTCATCTCAGGCCACAGGCGGCTATACCAACTGGTGGGTTGCCAGTACAACGTGTTGCCCTCTGCCTTCAATTCATCGGGAGATGCCAGACCATCTTGGGGAATGCCTAGCACTTTCTCCAAGCGCTTATAAACTCTCATCGGGAGATTCCGCCGCAAAAAGCCTCGGACAGGTTGGGGATCATGCCTTAAGCTCCAGGTTTCTCCCGTCCAACCCCGCTTTCGGGAGCGCACGATCGGCTGACCCGGTTGGCTGGAGGCTCGACCGGATGCCAACGCCATTTTGCCTGGAAAACTAAAGCGATAGAGCCATTCTGGTAAAAAGACCATCGCTGGCAAATCCGTCGTATTTGTCGCCATGCTGTGAACGGCAAAAATGACGATGTGGGCAGGGTCGGGAGCAGCTTCTAGGATGGCTCCGATCGCCTGATCCACCGCTTGGAAAATGTCCCGTAAATAATCTTCAGAGTGATCTGTCAAGGAATGAAACGGATGATCGGGCTGGCTCACATGCCACATAAAGTGTTCAGCCGCATGGATCTCGCCAAACACGGTCAGGAAAAGATCCCACTGCTCGCGTTGAAGGAGATCCTGGCAGATGGCGACGCGGCGGGTAATGCCTTGCTTGAGTCCCTCAGCCAGCCGCTTCAAGCTTTCTAGATTAGTGGTTTCGGCGTGATCTCGATACAGCAACGGGTGTTTGCCGTGCTTGTCGATCAGGTCTTGGAGCAGAGCCTCTGGAGACGACTGGCTCCGCGCCATGGGCGCATGGGCACCCCATGCCAAGATTTGACAGCCATCAACACCATCAACTATTTTGCTCTGAGGCACATCGAAAACGACCGATCGCCGTCCTTTCTGGGCATAAAAGGGCGGATATTCGGTAAAGTCGTAGGCTCCCCCTTTGCACTCTTCTTCCTCAAAGGCAGTATAGGTTCCTTCATAAAATTTAATCTGTCCCCAAAATCCGGTGGTTTGAGGTGAGCAGCCAGTCAAAAAACTTGTCCAAGGTGTTTCTGCCCGGTAGTACGGGGTTTTAGCCTTGGTGTAGTCACTGTCCCGCAGGGGTGTGAAGGCTCCCTGCTCCCGCAAACGACTGAGGTTCTTGAGGTAGCCCTGGTTCATCCAGGTTTCGATTAGAGCAGAGTTAGCAGCATCTAAGCCGATCGCAATCACGGGGTTTTTCATAGGTTTGTTCTTAGCGTTATTTCTAGACTTGGAAGGTAAAACTGATCCGGTGCTATCGCAGGCTAATTCATGGCATCTGGCGTTCAGAAGTCATTATAGTTTTGAGAAAATAAGTTTTGAGAAAATAAGTTTTAAAGAAATAAAACGGACTTGCGAGACTGCTGAGAAAAAACTCCATTTCGCAGGCAGCAATCAGGTCAGTTCTGACTCGCTCTCGATGGCGCAACAAGTGCAGGGTGGCGCGACGCAAGCTCCCCAACATAATCTTGGCGATCACGATCGGCTTTTGCCAGGTGTGGGCGTTGATCAGGCGCAAGTGACAAATGCAGAGGCTAGAACCACGAATCAGCTTCAGTAAATAGGCTTTTTCTAACCGCCAATGGGGAATTTGATGATGCACATCCAAAGTGGGGCTATACCAGATTTCCCAACCCGCTTTGTGCATGTATAACAGCGGCTCGTAGTCATCTCCCTGCACCATGGAGCCGTTTGCCTTGCCGCCCAAGGTAGGCTGTGCTGGAACGCTTGCTCTCCAAGCAGATTGCCGAATCACGATCGCAGCGGCGGGGGGCAGACTCAAATTCTCTGGATCGTATAGATTTGGCTCTGATCCCCGTTCTCGGATGGCTAGGAATGACTGAATACGCTGGAAGTTTTCGGGTGGATTGACCTCAAATGCGCCGTGTATCTGCCCCCCGTAAGCCCCGGCATAGGGATGCGCTTGCCCAAAAGCATAGGCGTTGGTGACCCAATCCAAAGCGGGCAACACATCATCATCCAGGAAGCCAATCAGATCACTGTTGGCAACTTCTACGGCGTGTTGTCTAGCAAAGGCAGCTCCCTGCTGGCGTTCCAGACAATAACGAATTGGGAAAGGAAACGCCTGTGCCTGATAATCTTGGACAAGTTGAGCAGTTTGATCTGTGCTGTTGTTGTCAATGATCAGGACTTCCCATGTGAGGGTTTCCGTGTGGAGTTGCGATCGTAGCCTGTCTAGTACCAGAGGCAAGCGATCGGCTCCATTGTAAGTGGGGATCGCCAGGGTGAAGTCTACAGGCATAGCTAGACCTCCCCGGAGGATGGGTAGGCGGTTTTAGCCAAATCCAGGTTAGAAACGAGCGCTTTATGAGGCACTTTAGCAACAAACTGGGTGAGTGGGGCGGCTTGCTGACGTTTAAGGTGGATTTTTTGCCACAAATGGAAGGGACTGAGAATACTGCTGAACAAAAATTCCCGTTCACAGGCAACGATCGCATTCTCCTCTGTAGCTCTACGGTACTTCAGCCAATGCAGCAGAAATTTACGTACATCATTACCCAGGTAGATCGGCACAGAAAGCGATCGTTGCCAGGGTTGCAAGCGCATCATCCGCAAGTGATGCCGACTTAAGCCCACACACTGCACCAGGGAAATCAGGTAATCCCGCTCTAACCGCCATTGGGGAATTTTGTGGTTAACCTGCATCATCGGGTTATGCCAGATTTCCCAGCCTGCATTCTGGATGTGCAGCACCACTTCCAAGTCCTCGCTTGCCAGTTTTGCTGCCTTGCCTGTGTGGTTTAGCACCAACCGCTTGGGCACGGCTGCCTCCCACGCTTGCTTACGCACCACCAATCCGGCTCCGGGTGGCAATAGTTTTTGGCGTGGCTCATACCGTTGGGCAGTGGCTCCCCGATCGACGATCGCTAGGAAACAGGCAATGCGCCTGAAGTCTGCGGGGGGTGCAACTTCAAAATCTCCCCGAATCTGGCTGCCGTAAGCCCCAACGGTTGGATGTGTCCTACCAAATTCATAGGCATTGGCGACCCAATCGTCAGCAGGTAAGTTGTCGTCATCCAAGAACCCCACCCATCTGCCATTGGCTTCGTCGATCGCGCGTTGTCGAGCAAAGGCGGCTCCCTGCTCTGCTTCCCACACATATCTGAGAGTAGAGCCAGCCCAAGAGGTTTGATAGTGACGCACAACAGTCGCAGTTGCATCGCTGCTGTTGTTATCGACAACAATGATTTCCCAAGTGAAGGATGCTGTGTTGAGTTGCGATCGTAACCTGTCCAGGACTAAAGGCAAGCGATCCGCGCCGTTGTAAGTCGGAATTGCTACAGTAAAGTCAATCATTATAAATACCGATATAGTTTTAATGTTGGATTGAAGCGAGGACTGAGCAGCACTACAAAACCCCTAACTCAAGTGCTACTACAAGTTTGTGTATACCGTAGATACACTCGCTTCATATTAAAACCTGAGATAACTGCTACTTAAGAACCCGTAAGAGTTTCAGTAATATTATCAGTAATTTTACTTGGTTGCTCCCGATTGTAGAAGCAACGTCTTGATCGATCTCTCCATCTTTACCAACTCTTAATCGTTAGTTGCCACTTAATGAAGTTGGGATGAAGTCATGGGCATAGTTATTTAATTCGTGAAGTGTAAGCACTGAGGTAGCGTCCAGAGTTTAAATCTGTAGACTGAACTTCAGTCGCGGCTTGAAAAATCGCCCACTTTGCTCAATAGGCTTTGTACAATGGCTTCCATCGGGCTATCCATTGGGTGTAACGTGTTTCTATCTACATCCTGGGCGACGGATAGCTATTCTGTCTATTTCCTGGACTCAAAACTCTCTAAACTTTGAGGAGACCGGATTTTAAGAATTGCCGTAACTACTCAGGCTGCTAGCTCAGTGTCGAGCCTGCCCTCATCCCCCAGCCCCTTCTCCCGCTGGGAGAAGGGGCTGGGGGATTGAAGTCCCTCTCCTTGGGGAGAGGGATTTAGGGTGAGGGTAGGCTGAATAGTTACGAGTTGCCAATCCTAAATTGGATTGGCGCATTTGACCCTTAGAGATCGATCGTATTTTCTATTTTTCACGAACTGACCCCTCATGGATAACAGCCCCCAAAAGTGCCCCCTAAAACGCCCCAGAATAATGAGCAACGACGTAACTCAGTGGTTAGCTGAAATCAAAGCTTTGCAGCAACGGTTGACTGAACTTCAGCAAGAGCGCGACGACGCTTATACCAGTGCGGCAAACTGGCGCAGGCTCTATGAAACAGAAGCCCAACAACGACGCACCGAAGCAACCTACGCTCAGCAGATCAAAGAAAATCTAGAGGAAGAAAAGCAGCGGTTACAGGGATTTCCGGAACTAGACTGGGACGAGCCAGAAGCTGAGTCAATGGTGCAACGAGAAATTGAGTCCCTAGTTGCCCTAGAAGATTTGAAGCAAAAGCTCACGGAGGCATTGCTGGAGCGAATGCGCCTGCGAAGTGAAGTCTTGCGGCTAGCCCAAGTTTTACAAGCAGAACAAGAGAGCCATGTCCAAACACGCAAAAGTTTGACAACAGCTTTGGGGGATGCAGTTGACCAATTGACGAAGGAGCGATCGGAAAAAGAGAAGACTGAGTGAGGCGATTTTCAGAAAAAGTTATACCCAGGTAACGTAGGGGCGAAGCAGTCGGCAAATAAGCCCTTGAAGTAGTCAGAAAACTTTTGCCCGACTGCTTCGCCCGTGCAGAGGGAACATTGTTCTCATAAATCTCCTAAGGGCTAGAAGCCCATCGCTTGAGCGATCGAGTCCAACTCGGCCTCAATCCCAGTTTTGCAGGGGTTGTTGCTATACTGAATCGCCGTGTCGGGGTCTTTCAATCCGTTGCCTGTAAGGACACAGACGATCGTAGCTCCCGTAGGAACTTGGTGGCTGACCTTCAATAGCCCCGCAACCGACGCAGCACTGGCTGGCTCACAGAAAATGCCTTCCTCACACGCCAGCATTCGGTAGGCGCTCAGGATTTCTGCATCCGTGACCGCAGAGAACTGTCCTTGGCTGGCCTGTTCCACCGCGATCGCCTGATGCCAACTGGCTGGATTGCCAATGCGAATGGCCGTGGCCAGGGTTTCTGGGTGGGGCACAGGATGCCCCGTAACCAGGGGAGCCGCCCCCGCCGCCTGAAAGCCCATCATCCGGGGCAACCGATCGCAGCGACCAATCTGGTGATATTGACAAAATCCCATCCAATAGGCCGTAATGTTTCCGGCATTGCCCACCGGAATGCATAGCCAATCGGGGGCATCGCCCAAGGCATCCACCACCTCGAAGGCTGCCGTTTTCTGTCCTTCCAACCGGTAGGGATTGACCGAGTTCACCAGTGTGATGGGATAGCGATCGGCCGCTTGGCGCACCAAGTCCAGGGCGCGATCGAAATTGCCTTTGATCGAAAGAACCTCTGCCCCATACAGCAGCGCTTGAGCCAGTTTGCCCAAGGCCACGTAACCATCGGGGATCACCACAAATGCCTTCATCCCCGCCCGCCGAGCGTAGGCAGCAGCAGCCGCTGAGGTGTTGCCCGTGCTGGCACAAATGACTGCCTTGGCTCCCGCTTCCTTTGCCTTGGAAATAGCCATCGTCATCCCTCGGTCTTTAAAGCTGCCCGTAGGATTTAGCCCGTCGTACTTCACAAATACCTTCACCTGCCTACCAACGTGGGCAGCGATCGTCGGTACTGGGATCAGCGGCGTGTTGCCTTCGTGCAACGTGACCACAGGCGTATGTTCTGTCACTGGGAGGTAGGCGCGATAGGCTTCGATTAGCCCTGGCCAGCCTTGGTGCGGCAGAGCAGAGTGGATTGCTGGAGTGGCAGTGGAAGAAACAGGAGAAGACAGGCTAATCACGGCGATCGGTTGGGAGTAAATCTCCCCGCTTAAGGTGGACTCATTTTACCGCGATTCTCAGTCAGTCTGGGGGCAGTCTGGGGGAGAAAGGTGTGGGGGCGATCGATTCCCTAAAGGTATCTAATGCTTCCCACACAACCACCTCTCCATAAGCTAGAATCAGAGTCTAATCCAAGGGGATGTAATGGTTTCGACGTGGTGGCGAACGCTGCACCGTGATTCAGGTCGAGAGTGAGTCTCCTCTCGTAAATCAAAGGCTCAAAACACGTACATGCGAACAACATCGTACCCTTTGCTCGTAAGACAGCCGTCGTTGCTGCTTAATTAACCTTTCACAGGTTCGAGCGTCTGTAGTTCGACTCCGTTAAGGATTACAGACAAAACCCCAACGGATGCTCTAGTAACGTTCCTCTGGTTGATTGCTAGCTAAGATTTAACGAGAGAATCCCATTGTCCGGGACAAGAGACAGTTCCCGCCCTGAGGATCAGAAGGGCTAAACCTGTGAACGATCGGAAGGCTAATACCCATTGCGGACGGCGGTTCGATCCCGCCCATCTCCATTTTTAGGTCTGATGTATCCAAATCCCTTATATTCTTCATCCCATGAAGAATATAAGGGATTTGCCATAAGCGAGTGCTGTGTATGCTACTCCTTTTGTAACTACTCAGCTTGCCCTCACCCTAAATCCCTCTCCCAGAGCGGGAGAAGGGGCTAGGGGATGAGGGTAGGGTGCATCCCAGTTTTGCAATCGCCCGATCCACCCTCACCCTAAATCCCTCTCCCTAAGGAGAGGGACTTCAATCCGGCTCCCTTCTCTCTAGGGAGAAGGGTTGGGGATGTAGCTTGCTTCCCGAAGGGTGGGCGGATCGGAGATCTGCAAAGGTGAGATGTACCCATGAGGGTAGACCTGCCATTAGGCTAGGAGCCTGAGAGTTACCTCCTTTTGAAATTTAGGCTAAGGATTGGAGATCAATTTGCCATTGTTCAGATGATAGTTTTGTAGAGGGATCACGGCTTTAGCTCTTTGTAGACTAAACTTTGGGAGCTAAAATTGACCTGAATAGCAGGGTACAGGAATTTTCCTTGTCTCACAATGAGAATGCGCTGGGCTAGGCTTAAGCGGCTGACACATGCGGCTAAGTTGTGGCGATCGTCCCATAATTGGGCAGCAGCCCCAGCGTTACAGACTTCAATCACTAATGCAGTTTCCCGCCGCCATAGTTCTCTCCTGAGACGACACATCGATAAACAGTCGGATCGAGTCAATTTGAGAAACCGAGTTAAAATCTGCTCTTCCATGCACGTCAGCCTCATTCAGAATAATCTTATGAGTCTTCCCAATTGCAGAGGGCCGATCGCAAATTTAACTAAAGAATTCGTAACTACTCAGGCTGCTAACTCGATGTCGAGCGGGATCATCTCGGTTTTGTAGAGGATACGCCAAAACCCCCTCATCCCCCAGCCCCTTCTCCCGCCCTGGGAGAAGGGGAGCAAGATCCAAGTCCCTCTCCCATGTCTTGTCATTACCAACATTTTTGAGAAATCTTCGATTTCTCAAAAATGTGAATTCTAAACCTCTTAGAAGTCCCAAATTGTCGCCCGAACCGCCCCCTTGCCCCCCAATTCTGGGGGGTTCTGAGATCGAAGTCCCCCAGAATTGGGGCCTTAAAGCCTTTCAGGCAT
>JARCMD010000480.1 GCA_030248885.1 Leptolyngbyaceae cyanobacterium MP9P1.79
ATTGCAACACGCTACGATAAGCGGGCAGTCAACTTTCTAGGGGCGATTTACCTGGCTGCTACCGTGATTTGGCTAAATTGATGACACGCCCTAGAACTTTGTTCTAACTCCATGATTCAGATTTAGACGTGGGAATCCAGCAATTAGTAGAACATCTCTCCAGATCTGCGTCCCTCTAAATTCTGGTCTCAACGTTTGAATTTTATTTAGTTTGTCATCCATTGTGATTAATTCGAGAGAGATCTCTTAGACTTAAGCTGTAAAACTGTTTTAATTACAGGGTTCCCGAAAGAGGAAACAAACTATGCAATCGTTTTTGATTGCCCTGATCTTAGCTGTTACGGGCTATACGATCGGCTCGATTAAGGTCATTAATCAGGGAAATGAGGCGCTGGTTGAGCGTTTGGGGCGATATCATCGCAAGTTAGCTCCAGGAATAAACTTTGTTCTGCCCTTCCTGGACAGTGTTGTGCTAGAAGACACGATCCGGGAGCAGGTGTTGGACATTGCCCCTCAGGAAGCGATTACCAAGGACAATGTACCTTTGGAAGCAGATGCGGTGATCTATTGGAAGGTGATGGATTTGGAAAAGGCTTACTACGCTGTAGAAAACGTGGAGGAAGCAATCCAGAACTTGGTTTCTACGACCTTGCGATCGGCGATCGGCGGCATGTTGCTGACCGAAACCTCATCCTCTAGGGGTGAAATTAACCAAGCCTTGATTCGTCAGTTGGATGAAGCCGCAGCAACTTGGGGCGTTAAGGTCACGCGGGTAGAAGTACAAAAAATCACGCCATCTCCCAAGATCTTGGAGTCTTTGGAATCAGAACGGGCCGCAGAAAGTAGAAAACGAGCCGACATTCTAGAAGCTGAAGGCACGGTGCAATCGATTCGGCTGATTTCCCAGGCACTACAATCCCAGCCCAATACACGGGAAGTATTGCAATTTATTCTGGCTCAGAAGTATGTAGAAGCCAACCAAAAGCTGGGAGAAAGCCCCAACGCCAAGGTGATCTTCATGGACCCGAAAGCGCTCACCGAAGCGGTTGACAAATTGATTGAGCATGAAATTGTTGACTTTCATGCCCATGATGATGGTCATACTTCCAGTGGCAATGGCTCTACCCATCTGTAAGGGACTTGCGGATCAGCACGATTCGCCGATCGCCAGATTTCTCAAAAGGGGTAGAAATGTGAGATTATCTCGTACCTATCCGAACCCCCTCACCCTAGTCCTCTCCCGAAGGAGAGGGAACAAAACCTAGATTGGCTCCCCTCTCCCCAAGGGCGAGGGGTTGGGGGTGAGGGGCTGAGATAATCTCAGGCGACTACTCTCAAAAGGGCTGTAACTGAATTGAGAAGAAAAAGCCGTTGTCTTGGAGGGAGTTGCCTTGGGTGTCGATGCGGTTGAGGGGAATGCCGTAGTCGAGGCGAGCAAAAAAGTAGGGGTCAATTTGCCACCGCAACCCCAGACCCACACTGGCAAGGGTTGCGGGGCTAGCGACCGCCGATCGGCTGTTCCACACCGTGCCGATGTCAAAAAAAGGCACGACTTGAATGAGTCCCGCCCGTTCATCGCGCACGATCGGCACCCGTAGCTCAATGGCACCCACAACTCCGCTATCCCCCACCCGCTGATTTTGCCGATAGCCCCGCACCGTATCAATGCCACCGATGCTGAATTGTTCCAAGGGCAGGAGGGAATCGCCCGTCAGTTGGGCCCCAACCCGGGCAATCACAATGAAGTCTTCTCCGAGGGACTGGACTCCTTGAATTTGTCCAACCCAGTTAAAAAAGCGGCCATCGGTGCCAGTGTCGTTGACCGTTGCTCCCAATGCTCCCAGTCCAAAACTGAACTGCGATCGGGCTGCTAGAACCCGATTGGGACTGCGACTAATTAAATCTTGGCTAAATCGCAGTACTGTGACCCTGGAGAATCCATTCTCTGGCCCTAAGGAAAAAGAAAAGGGAATGTTGTTCAGTAAAAAGGTTTGACTTTGGCGTAAATCCAGGGTCAGCCCCAGCGCGAATTCGGTGCTGGGAGTCAGCAGCAAGGGTTGGCGGATGCCCACGGAGTAGGTTTCAGCATTGCTGTTGATATCCAGGGAGCCGAAGGGTTCCTCAATGATGCGGCTGGTGCTGTTGGCATAGCGCAGACTTAAGGTGCCATTCTGAGGATTGATGGGCAAGGTGTAACCAACATCGTAGGTTGTAACGCCCTGGGTGCGTCCGACTTCACCAGTGAACCGATCGCCCAAGCCCACCAAATTCAAATGAGTCAACGCAGCCGTGCCCCCAATGGAGCCAACACTGGGGGAGTTGCGATTTTCCACCGTAAATGCACTACTAACCGCATCAGCTTCTCGCAGTTTCAAGGACAGAACACTGCGCCCTGGCACAGTTCCCGCACTCAGTTCAGCCTGCACAGAACTGAATAGGGGATTGAGTTGCAAGACTTGGAGGGCTTCTTCCAAGCGGCGAATGTTGAGCGGGGGCTGACTGGCAATGGCGATGCGGCTGCGGACGTAGTCAGGTTGGAGGCGAGCTAACCCTTTGACTTCAATGCGTTCTAGCTCTCCTTCCACGACTTGGATTTTAATCACGCCAGTGGAAATATCCTGGGGCGGCAAAAATGCCCCGGACGTTGTGAAGCCCCGGCTGGTGTAGAGATCGGTCACCGCCGTCCGAATGGCTAGCAATTGCTCAAAGGTGACCTCTTGTCCAACAAACGGGGCAGTCACTGCTGCCAATTCTTCCTGGGAAAAGGCCGTGCTACCCAAAACGTCCACCCGTGACACCTGGATTTTGAGGTCTACGGGAGGAGTATTCCCAGGCGTGGGGGATTGGGGCGAGGTGAGGGGCGGAAGCGGAACAGGGGGAAGGGTCTCTGGCAAGGGAGGCAGGTCTTGAC
>JARCMD010000481.1 GCA_030248885.1 Leptolyngbyaceae cyanobacterium MP9P1.79
ATTCACGAAATCACGTTGTTTCAGGTTTCGAGAATTTAGTTTTACGCTGCCTGAAAGCCCATAGGTTCGTGGACTAAATCTAGAATGAAATGACCCTGCTTTGAGATACAGTGCTGGAGATGGTGCTTCCCGATCACTTTAATTTCTAAAGCACCACTGAAAAATCATTTAACAAGTGGTCGTTTGTAGTTTGAGCTTTTCTGCTGAGCCAACTGAGCTTACACTTCCAGCACCGATGGAGCAGGTGACATCGGGATTGGGCATACCACGTAGAAGCTCTGTATAAATATCAACTTACGATCGGATTTCCATCACACCGACTGTGATTTGGCTCCCCGCCTTGAATCAAAACGCTGGTAATCCCAGTGTATTTTTGGGTGTTGTGCGGACAACCTTCTTGTTTTGATTGCTGGGAAGCTTAGAAAGTGTTTGTAAATTAGCGTATAGTCTTGCACTCGCCCCCCAACCCCCCAATTCTGGCTTGCTCTCGAGCCGTTTTTGTTCAAAGTCCCCCAGAATTGGGGCCTTAAAGCCTTTCAGTCATACATGAAAAGGGGGCGGATCGGGGCGCAATTTGTGTTTACAAACATTTTCTTAGGAGATTTCCAGAAAAGTTTATACCAAGCGTCGGAAGGGCGTTCGCGTAGCCTGTGCTTTGCACTTAGTATCCGAGCGATGACCTTTTAGTTAATCCAAGGATTTATCTGCCGGATGCTTCGCCCCTTCACCCTTCCACCCTTCCACCCTTCACCCTTCACCCTTCACCCTTCCACCCTTCACTCACCTGCTAAGTGCAAAATCTGTTGCCAGTGAGTTTCTGAGACAGGCACGATCGACAGGCGAGAGATGCGTAGCAAATCAAACCCCTCAAAATTGGGGTCAGCTTTGATTTGGGCGAGTGTCACTGGCTGGGGCAAGGGACGAACTGCCTTCACATCCACCACGGCGCGTTTGGGATCATCCAAGGCAGGGTCGGCGTAAGGCTGGCTGGTCACCTCAGCGATCCCCACGGCTCGTCGTTCATCCCCTGTGTGGTAAATCAGCGCCAAGTCTCCGGGTTGCATAGTGCGAATATACTTCAATGCTAAATTATTATTCACTCCATCCCAGATCGTGGTGGTGTCTCGCTCCAAATCTGCATAGGAGTAGACATGGGGTTCACTTTTCAGCAGCCAATACGCCATAATTTCAGTTCCTTTTGCACTTCTTTTGGGGTTCTAGCTAGGACTCCTTGACTGTATCGACGAGCGATCGCAGTTGCAAAAATTGTAACTGAGGATACAACCTAGCTCCCTACATGGCAGAGTAGAAACATCCATGACCCAACGATACGGGGTCACTTTTTGATGAGGAGTTCACGATGCACCCAACTAGTTTAGTCTCTCGATGGAATCGGATCTCGTTCCGATCGCTGGCTCTGCCGATCGCTCTAGGGATGATGAGTCTATCCCTGGTGAATCCGGCCCTAGCCCAGGAAAAACTGATTAGAACCCTGACGGTTACCGGGCGGGGGGTGGAAATGATTCCCTCTACCCTGGCTCAAGTGCGCTTGGGCGTGCAAATTCAGGGCAAAACGGCTGAAGCAGTCCAGCAAGAAGTGGCACAGCGATCGACCGCTGTCGTTGCCTACCTCAAATCCCGTAATGTCCAGAAGCTGGAAACAACCGGCATCAACCTTAGCCCTGTGTATAGCTACGAGCAACAGGTGCAACGGCTGACGGGTTACCAGGCGACAAATACCGTAAGCTTCCAAATTGGGACTCAGCAGGCTGGAGCGTTGCTGGATGGAGCCGTAAAAGCTGGGGCAACGCAGATTGATCAAGTCAGTTTTACCGCCACTGAGGGGTCGATCGCCACTGCCCAAAAACAAGCCCTCCGTGAAGCTACCCAAGATGCCCAACAGCAAGCCGATACCGTCCTCACTGCCCTGCAACTCACTCGCCGCGATGTCATTGGCATTCAGGTCAATGGTGCCAGCGCCCCCCCTCCCATGCCTTTGGCAAATGCCAAATTTGCAGCCACTTCTGGTGGACTGGCGACGACTCCAGCCATCGGTGGAGAGCAGAGCGTCGAGGCATCGGTCACCTTGCAAATCAGCTACTAAATTGATGTCGCGTTTCCTACCCTAGTGGAGTACAGACAAGGGGCTTCAGCCCCTTGTTATGTCGCTCAATCCTTGGTGGGGGCATAGTTGCAGGTTATTTGTTGAAGTTGAAAGACTATCTTCCTAGATCTTTCAATCTTTCGTATCGATTAAAGATCTCGTTGGTGATTCTGCTAGCTGTCTGATTGTGACTCGCCAAACATAACGCATACAACACTGAGTTTGTCGAGTTTCGCATGAGCACGGGTCTGCTAACGTGAGGAAAGAGCGATTTTAGCTGTTCTGTATACAAACTTGCCAGCCATTCAGCCCGGATCGTTTCACGATTTGGCGAGGATTCCTGATTACCAAACAGATCTAACTGATACTCTGTGGGTATTTGGTAGATTTGGTTAATCCACTCTGTGCTACCCATAACTTTGCTTAATTGCGCTACTACTTCTGGATCTGGGCTTTGATCCCTTGGAAGAAGGCGAGTAACTCCCATTACTGAGAAGTTTACAAAAATATCACAAGTTCTGGTATTCGCCAGTTCTCTCACTGTTTCCCAGTCCACTTGCAAACCATAAGGATCTAAGAAAACAAATGCTCTTTGCTTCGATGCGTAGGAAAGTTGTGGAACTATCTCATTGCACAGAACTTCATTACAGTTTCCCTGGCGTACATCAATTACACAATCTGGAAACTCTCCACGGAGCCTTTCGACTCGTTCTATGCGTCGTGGGGAGACATCTATGAACCAGTAGCCATCAAAGTGAGGTTCTGTTTGCAAAGCACGGAGAGGAGAACCCTCGACATATCGCTCTTCATCCGCTTTAGCTCTAGGTCTAACAGAACCAGCAAAAGCATCAATATAGTAATATGCTCGAAGCCAAGGCTTTCCTGTTGGGTTATTTGAGGTCTTTTGATTACTCATGATATCGGAGTAAGCTTTGAGATAATTCGCTAGTAAATCTAACTTTTCCTCCGACCACCGCCCAATAATATCCTCGCCTTCACTACCAATCCGGCTCATAGTTAGACTCTCTTCATTTGGCAGAAATTAAATATCTCTGTTCTAACCCATCAGGCTTTTGATGCCTAGAAATCTTCTGTTTTTGCCACTTACTGATATGGTCATACCAAATAGAGGGCATTTCATCCCAGATTTTATCGTCAAGTATTCTGCCACCAGCTTTTGAGTGATGTCCCCCCCACTGTTTGAAGAAGAAGGCAACCTCAGCTTCTCGCGTTTGACACAAAATATTTTTAACCCACTCTGGATTCATAGGACGATGTTGGTATCCAGACTCACCACCAACAATTACCCAATCAATCCCCTCTAAATTTAGAGTCAGCGAACCTAAAAGAGGTTCACATGAGAGAAAGCGAACTTTTGCTGGTACTTGTCTTAAAGCATCAATTCTGTGAGTGAATTGCTGACTCTCTACAGATACACCGACCCAGATATTCTCAGACCATTCAAGCTGAGACGCTAATTCTGCCAGGTTCTGATCACGCTTAGTCAGAATCTGATATATGTGCCAGGGAGTCTCTCGCATCACCGCAAAAATCTCCTGCAAATACGCAAAAGGCACATCTTGATGAAAAAGGTCACTCATGGAGTTGACAAAAATTCGGCTAGGTGTTCGCCACTTCTTTGGCTGCTCCAATCGCTCTGGATGTAGTGTGAGCTTAAAACCTTGTGGAAAGTTCTTAGGAAACCGCTCTGTAAGCGCTTCGGCATAGCAGTACCGACAACCCGGACTCACCTTATTACAGCCAGTGGTGGGATTCCAGGTTTTATCAGTCCATTCAATACCAGTGTTAGTGCTTGACATTTTGCTAGTACATACTGCTCAGGACTGGTCGTAAAATCAAATTATAGTACAAAAGTTATAGTACAAAAAATCTGATCAAATTCAAGGTTTGATACAATTTTTGGGAGTACCCATATATCTATATAAACATAGTGGTGATGCGGTGTAACACTGCGTTGGTGCGGACGGAACGGAGCTTGTTGGTAAGAGTTCAAGCTTGCCTGTCGCTGCCCAACTTCCCCGTTAAACAGCGTTCTCCGTACTGCCTTAGATGAGGAATTGCTGTGAGTATCAACTGTCAACTCTCAAGTATCAATTGTTGGGGTGTGTTGCAGTTCAGTAGCATTTGCGGGTCGCTGACGGGGGCTTCCTGAACAATCTGGGAGGACAACCAGCCTTGAAAAGAACGTCCTCCCTGAGCAATGTAAGCGTTGAGAGCCGGGAGACACTGGGATCTGTAGAAGCCGCACAGTGGCTCCCAGCCCTTGGGGTGTTTGGGAAGCAGCGCCATGACAGAGCGATCGAGGCTGGGGAGACGCTGCATCCACCCTTGCAGAACTTCACCTTGCAACTGGGGCAAGTCACAAGCCAGCAACAGCAACCAGTCTGCTTGAATCTGCCCTAGTCCTTGGGCAAACCCGATGAGAGGTCCGTGGGGTTCCAGTTCTTCGGGGAATGTTGTTTCCTGAAGCAAGTGGCAACTGGGAGGCAGGAGGGTGCGATAGCGATCGATCCATGGGGCAATGAGGTAGACTTGGGAGCAGCATTGGTGCGCCACATTATACACTCGCTGGAGCAGGGGCACGCCCTCGAACTCAACCAGGGCTTTATCTTGCCCCATGCGACGACTTTTTCCACCCGCAAGAATCAGAGCAGCGATCGTTTCGCTTGTGGGGTTTGGGGTAAGTTTTGTAGCCATCTTAGGAGTGATGGGGTGGGGGAGTGATGGAGTTGTTATATTATTTCCGCTATCAATGCACGCTCACCAAACTAATGTCTTGCTCCAACGGAAAGGATTTGGTGATTTGAGCTAATTCGTGCAATTGCTCGGCCACGGCTCCACTTTGGAATAACGATCGGGCCTTCGTCAAACCTGATTCTAGGTCAGGGCAAACGCCAGCACTGTGCAGGTAAAAGCCCCCATTCCAGACTGCTGATTCTAGCAATTCACTGGGGGCACCTTGCAGCACAGATTGCATTTGAGCCACTAAGGTTGGCGTAGACTGCAACGGCACATCTGCTCCAGCAAAGCCATAATCGCGGGGATGCAGGATCAGCCGCTGAAAGCTGGGATCAGCCTCTAGATTGGTGATACCGATGATGGCGGTGCGGCTGCGGGGCAAGTCGCCACTGCCTTCCAGCCCTTTGATGGTGATGAAGTGTCGATCGCCCCGCAAGGTCAACGCTTCCCGCGCAAACTCCTCTGTCGGTGGATGGACAAACCCCGCCATCAGCAACATTGGTCCCTGGTAGGGACACCAAATCAACTCTAGCGTCGCAAAGGGAGGACGTTTGCCAATTTGATCGCGGTAAGGAATAAGCCCCTGAGCCAAGGGAAAGTGGTTTGGGAGGTAGAGGAATCCCAATAGAGAACGGGTGAAGATCTCTTGCACTTGCACAAGGGAGCGATGAGTCCAGTCGATACCCAAGCCCTGCCAAATTTCCACCAAAGAAACCCCGTACTTGGTGGGCATTCGATCGCCGCCATGCATAATGACTGGGCATCCAGCCGCTGTCAACAAGAGCGCTGTCAAAATGTTCAGGGGAGCCGTTCGATCGCGCCCATCGTAGGGAATGCCCATGACCACAACTGGGTAGGATGCGGTAATCGGTTCTAGTTTTGGGCCAAGGCGATCGTAGGCATCCAACATTCCCGCCAACTCTGCACCTGTGGGACGTTTGATACGATGGGCAATCATAAAGGCACCAATTTGCGCCGGGGTTGCCTCTGCCAACAGCATCATTTCGGTAGCCGTGGCTGCTTCCTCACGGGTCAAGTCTTTGCCCGTATGCGGCCCGCTACCAATTTTACGCACGAATTCTCGGAAAGCATTGCTCATGGGGCGGGGAGGTTCGAGGTAAAAGGGTGAAGGGTAAAGGGGTATGTTGGAACGTTTTACATCGCTTGATTAGCTAACCGCCGAATCAATAGGATACTGAAAACATTGACTGAACTGGGCTGTGAGTTTTTGTTGAACTAATTTCCGAAAGTGGGCGATCGGGGGAATTTGTAAGCGATCGTGGGTCGTGACCAGGACAACTTGGCGTTGCAGAGTGGGTTCTGTGGTGGGGCGCACAGCCAAGGTGGGGTCGTAGCAGGCTTCCACAAGGGCAGAGTGGGGCAGGAGGGCAACGGCTGTCCCTTGGCGCACGATGCCGCGAAAGGCATCCAAGGTATTGAGTTCCAACACCGCGTTCAGGGGAATGCCCTGCTGCTGAAACTGGTCTTGTACAAGTCGTTGCATTCCGTAACCATCTTTAAAGACGACTTGGGGGATGTTAGCAAGTTTTTCCCAAGGGACTTGTTCGTACTCAGCCAGGGGATGATTGGCGGACATGAGCAATTCTATAGGGTCATCGTAAAGGCTATCGACCACCATCTCAGTGTTGTTGAGCAGGAAGCGATTGTTCATCACGATCGCTAGATCAACGAGTCCATCCTTCAACACTTTCAGGGCCCGATCGCTCCCCAAAGCCGTCACCCGTAGCTGCACATTGGGGTAATCCTCACAAAATGTTTGCAGCAGGGGCGGCAGGGAATAAGCACAGACTGAGTGAATCGCCGCCACACAAAGCTCGGTCTGTCTGCCTGCCAACAGTTCCCCAAATTCGGCCGTGGCACTGCGCCACTCATGACAAATTTTGTGGGCGCGGGGCAGGAAGCGCTCACCTGCCTGAGTGAGCTTAGCTTGAGCCGTGCGATGGAGCAGAGGCAACCCAAGCTCTGCCTCTAGTCCTTGAATCTGACGACTAATTGTGGATTGGGTCAGGCTGCATTGCTGGGCCGCTTTTTGAAAGTTACCCGTTTCAGCTACCGCGATAAATGCTTGAAGTTGCTCTAAACGCACCGTTATGTAGCCTAAGTCACGATTTTACTATTGATGTGACTTTAATCCATTTGCGGATGCTGCTTTGTAAAGCTCACTACACAATGACCAAATCATGAAGGGTGAAGGGTGAAGGAAGGGTGAAAGAAGGGTGGAGGGTGAAAGAAGGGTGAAGTCATTTAATCCTCATTTCTAAGACCTAGCTGTTAAGAAAGGTGCAAAAGCTTGAGGGCGCTGGTGGCATGGAGTTGGACACCGGGATCAGGATCAGTGAGGAGTTGAGTCAGGGGAGTCATGGCCTCTGGCTGACCCAGTTGCCCCAGGCTGAAGGCGATCGTCTGTCGGGTTGGGCTATCCTGAACCGCGAGGTGATCCGATCGAAGTAATTTCAACAAAATCTCAGCCGATGGAGGCTTCAGAGCCGTCGCATTCACCCGCCCCAGCACTGCAATAATTTCCTTGTATATAGGCAAATCTAGGGAAGTTAGGGGTTCCTGGATGAGGCGTTGTTGCAATGCCTCCAGGGCCGCAGATGTCGGTATCCAACTTAGGGCACGAACCGCGACAATCTGTAGGGCTGGGGGAGTCTGGTTCGATCGCAACAAATCACTCAGCGCAGCGGTACTCGCAGGGGTAGAAAAGTGTCCCAGGACGATCGCCGCTTGACAACATACCTCCAAGTCGAGGTCATAGAGGAGGGGTTTTAGATGTTCCAGCACCTCAAACTGAAGCGCCACTGGGCTTGCTTTTAAGCCGCCGATCGCGGTTTGGCGCACACTGGCAAGGGGATCGTGCAACGCCTCCATCAATACTGACACGACAGCGGGGGTATGAAAGCGGCTCAGGGCTTCGATCGCAGTTGCCCGCACCAGAGGCGATGGGGATTGCACGACGCTGAGCAACGGTTCAATCACCATAGGGGATTCAATCTGTCCCAAGGCTTGCACTGCTAATAATCGGGTATCTCCCGGAGCCAAAAGCGCGGTTAGGGCTGGCACCGCTGGCACACCCAGATTAGCCAGGGCAGACGCTGCGGTGCCCGCCACCGTTTCATTCCGTGTAGTTTTCAGGAGGTGAGCTAGACTGCCGATCGCCACTGGTTGATTCAGATCTCCCAAGACACGGGCGGCAAACCAGAGCAGTTCCCAGTCGGCTTCGGCATCCAGGTTGTCTGCTTGCAGGAGTTCCAGCAGGGGATCAACGGCTGCGGGTCCAAAGCTGGGGAGGAGCTTGGCAATGTCCCACCGAATTTGAAAATCTCCAGAGCGCAGGAGATCGAGGGCAGTGCTGAGGTCAATCTCTGGGCAAGGATCAACGGCAACAGAGTCAAAAGACACGGCATTGATAGGCGATCGAAATCCAGTCATGGGCAATTTTTGGGAAATAGCAACGATCGAAACGCTGTACAAACTTAGGCGATGTGCAACTTAAAGTCTGCCCTCATCCCCCAGCCCCTTCTCCCAGTGGGAGAAGGGGAGCCGATCTAAATCTTAGCCCTCTCCCCTTTTGGGAGAGGGGTTGGGGTGTAGCTTGCTTCCCGAAGGGTGGGCGGTTCGGGAAAGTTGCACATCACCTAAACCTTATCCTACCGATTTGCTGAGCTAATCTCCGATCGCTGGAATCAATTTCACACGTCATGCAGAAGTTGCATCGCTCTGATGTGATCCCTTCATAATCTGCAATTTTGTGTAACAAAAGTTACGAATCACCCCAATTAATCCCTCTAAGGTACAAACATTCGCAGCTTGCATCTCCTGTTTACCCCTCTAATTCATCTCACCCAGGTTAACCCCCGTGACAGCCAATGTTGTAGTTGAGGCAGAGTCTTCTCCAAGTTCTGCCAGTTTGAATAAGTTTGAACGATTCAAAGCTGAAAAAGGCGGTTTAACCGTCAAGCAAGAATTGGAGCAGTTTGCCCAACTGGGATGGGAAGCGATCGACGAAACCGATCGCGACCATCGTCTCAAATGGCTGGGCGTTTTCTTTCGCCCGGTCACCCCTGGCAAGTTCATGCTCCGGTTGCGCTTGCCCCACGGATTGCTCACCAGTTCTCAGCTACGGGTGCTGGCAGAAATTGTCCAACGCTATGGAGCAGAGGGCAGCGCTGACATCACCACACGCCAAAATCTGCAACTGCGGGGCATTCGGCTGGAAGATATCCCCGATATCTTTCGTCGCCTAGAGGCTGCTGGGATGACCTCGGTTCAGTCTGGTATGGACAATGTGCGGAACATCACTGGGTCACCCGTGGCGGGACTTGATGCCCACGAGCTAATGGATACCCGATCGCTGGTGCAACAGGTTCAAGACTTAATCACCAACTGCGGTCAGGGAAATCCAGAGTTTGCCAACTTACCCCGCAAATTCAACATTGCGATCGAAGGTGGGCGAGATAACTCCGTTCATGCCGAGATCAATGACATTGCCTTTGTTCCAGCCTATCAAGTGGGTGCCGCTCAAGGCGAGCCATCCCAACGGCAATTGGGCTTCAACGTGCTAGTCGGTGGCTTCTTTTCTGCCAAGCGCTGTGAAGCGGCAGTGCCTCTGAATGTCTGGGTTTCCCCAGAGGAAGTCGCTGAACTTTGCCTCGCCATCCTCATGGTCTTCCGAGATCATGGGTTGCGGGCAAATCGGCAAAAGGCACGGCTGATGTGGCTGATTGATCAGTGGGGCATCGATCGCTTTCGGGCTGAAGTCGAGTCTGTGTTGGGTCATCCCCTTATCCCCGCTGCCCTTGAGGATGAAATCGATTGGGACAAGCAGGATCACATCGGCATCTATCCCCAAAAACAACCAGGACTGAACTACGTGGGACTGCACATTCCCGTCGGTCGGCTCCAAGCTGCTGAAATGTTTGACCTAGCTCGGTTAGCAGAGGTCTACGGCGAAGGCGAACTGCGGTTGACGGTGGAGCAGAACATCCTGATTCCCCATATTTCCGACACACGCCTGGCTGTCTTGCTCCAGGAACCGCTGTTGGAGACTTTTTCCACCCAGCCCCCACCCCTGGAACGATCGCTCGTCTCCTGCACTGGCGCTCAATTCTGCAATTTTGCCCTGGTGGAAACCAAAAATCGGGCAGTGACGATCGCTAGAGAACTGCAAGCCGAGCTAGACCTGCCCCGCCCCGTGCGGATGCATTGGACGGGTTGCCCCAACTCCTGTGGACAACCCCAGGTTGCCGACATCGGACTCATGGGCACCAAAGTACGGAAAAACGGAAAAACCCTGGAGGGAGTGGACATCTACATGGGTGGCAAAGTTGGCAAACACGCTCAATTGGGAGAATGCGTGATCAAAGGCATTCCCTGCGAAGACTTGAAGCCGCTGCTCCAAAGTTTGTTGATCGAACACTTCGCAGCCACCCCAAAACCAGTGGCAGAAACAGAAACGGAATGCCTCGCCACGGCTCAAGCAGCTTTTTAGAGCCTATTTGAGATGCATAATCTGTTACCCGAACCGCCCCCAACCCCCAATTCTGATGGGCTTTCAATCCAGTTTCCCCAGAATTGGGGGCTAGGGGGCAAATGCAGAGTGACTGACGCTTCCCAAACATTCTTTCAGACCCAGGTTCTACCTGGTACGTAAATCAACTCTACTCAATCAAAGGAAAGATTTTATGACTCGCATTTCTAGACGGCGCTTTATCCTCACTGCCAGCGCCACTGCCCTCACCGCTACAGCCCTACACGCCTGTAACTCTGGGGTTTCGGCTCCCACTCCCAGCCCTGCTGCCTCCTCCACCGCTTCACCCGCTGTCAATGTGGCGGCGGCTGACACTCCCGAAGTAACCGGGGTCAAACTGGGATTCATTGCCCTCACTGACTCGGCTCCGTTGATCATCGCCAAGCAGAAGGGTTACTTTGCCAAACATGGGATGCCCGATGTGGAAGTGTCCAAACAGGCAAACTGGGGTGCCACCCGCGACAATCTCGTCTTGGGTTCCCAAGGCAACGGCATCGACGGGGCCCACATTCTCAGCCCCATGCCCTACCTGATGACCTTGGGCAAAATCACCAAGCAGCCCGTGCCGATGACGATTCTGGCAAGGCTAAACACCAACGGTCAAGCCATCTCCGTATCTAACACCTATAAAGAGCTAAAAATTGGCACAGATGCCTCGCCCCTGAAGATTGCGTTTGCCAAGCAAAAGTCTTCAGGAAAGGATCTTAAGTGTGCCGTTACTTTCCCTGGCGGCACCCACGATTTGTGGATGCGCTACTGGTTGGCAGCCAATGGGATTGACCCGAATACGGATGTGTCCACGATCGTAGTGCCGCCACCCCAGATGGTTGCCAACATGAAAGTCAACACCATGGAAGCCTTTTGTGTTGGAGAACCGTGGAACGCGCAATTGGTGAATCAGCAACTGGGTTACACCGCTATCACCACTGGCGAACTCTGGAAGGATCACCCCGAAAAGGCCCTGGCCATGCGATCGGATTGGGTGGAGAAGAACCCCAAAGCCGCCAAAGCCTTAGTCATGGCAGTGATGGAAGCCCAGATGTGGTGCGATCGTCCTGAAAACAAAGCCGAGATGTGCGAAATCCTCTCCAGCCGAGAATGGCTGAAAGTGCCCACCGCTGACATTCTGGGCCGGGCCCAGGGCAAAATCGACTACGGCAATGGCAAGGTGGTCGAAAACAGTCCCCTGCTGATGAAATTCTGGGCTGATTTTGCCTCCTATCCTTTCCAGAGCCACGATGCCTGGTTCTTGACCGAAAACATCCGCTGGGGCAACCTTCCTGCTGACACAGACCTAAAACAAGTGATTGCCAAGGTCAACCGCGAAGACATTTGGCGCGAAGCCGCCAAAGCCTTGAATGTAGCCGCTGCCGACATTCCTGCCAGCACATCCCGTGGCGTGGAAACCTTCTTCGATGGAGTCAAATTCGACCCCGAAAATCCTGCCGCCTACCTCAGCAGCCTCAAAATCAAGAAGGCTTAGGAAATTACAGGTAAATAACCTACCCGCACACAAACCTTGCACGGGCGAAGCATTCTGGCGAAAACCTTTGTAACTCAACTAAATCCTCTTACAGAACGCTTCGCCCTACCTTCCCTATTCCTTCACCCTTCACCCTTCTCCATCACTCCCCCACCCCATC
>JARCMD010000482.1 GCA_030248885.1 Leptolyngbyaceae cyanobacterium MP9P1.79
ACTAGCTGAAACACCGATTCTACCGTTCAAGAATTTAGGTGAAAATCGCGGTTAAACCTCCGAAATTAGTGCAAATGTTTCAAAATGAGAATTGCTGCTGCCATACCCCGCTTTTCGCCCATCGGGTATGCCGCAGATGGACAGCCCGGAAATCTCCAAATCGCTCTGGGAGGTCTCGCCACGGGATGCCAGAACGATACCGATACAACACGGCTTCCACAAATAAGCGGTTGTCTTTGGCGGGGTGACCAACCGATCCTGCTCGTCCGGGCAGGAGGTGCTTAATCCGTTCCCATTGGTCATCGCGGAGGGCGTAACGGCGGCTGGTCATGGCAGGGCATTCCTGTTTAATTCGCGTTGATCTTCACCTTGACTTCTCTTGGCAAAGGAAAAATATTTGATGACACGCCCTAGTAAGTTCTCTAGTTCTCTCAGGATGAGAAAGTTATAACAGGTTTGTATCCAGAGAGAGCAACTGATCGGGTGCCAAAATACCTCCAACCGTTATCACCTCCAGTCTTTCAGGTTCTTGGGGATGCTGAATATTGATTTTGGCGATCGCCTCTTCAATTCCTACTGCCTGAGCAATGTAGATCTATGTCTCGCCTCTCAGTACCCAAATCGGGCTAGACCAGGTATGCCGGGGTTGTTGTACTGCTTTATAGATAATCTGATGGCACAACTGAATGAGTTGCTCTAAAGCATCTTCAGGGCAAAAAACAGCGGTTTGTGATTGAAATAGTTCTTTTAGTTCCTCTCTTGGAATATGTTCCGTGACGTTTGTTGAAGCTAGCAAAGATGCAGAACTCAGAGACTTACCGGAAGCTTGAGGAACCAAGGATTCAATTTGGCGCTGAATCTGAATTGTAATGGAATCAAAATCCGGCTCCATCAAAATGTGCCCTAAATACTCTCGCAACAAACGCTTCAGTTTCTCATCTTCGATCGCCATTCCGCGATTGCTGAAATAACCTGAAAGCCCCTTTCTCAAATCCCGTCCGCAACCAACTTCTCCATTAGCAGCGTCCTCGGCTTCAATCAGTTCCAGCAATTGTTGATGACGAGCAGCTTCGTCACGTGTGGCTTTTGGCTTAGCAGGAATCGATTAGGTCATGGGTCGTCTATCCTCAGGGTCTCGAAGTAACCGAGGTTATCGAGTTCTTCAGGATCAGGACTACGATCGAGCAGTCCAATACGCAGCTTTCTGTAAAATCCTAGCGCACTTGGCAGGGCATGTAACCCTATTCTGTCTTGATAGCCCAATTCGTGACTGCGAGCGATCGCAAAATCCACCAGATTACCCCCAACGCCCTTGTAGGTCGGAGGGTTTGTGAGGACAGTTCGGTTCCAAGGGGCGGTTAGTTTACTGATGTACACTAACCGCCGTCGCAATTGCGATTCAATCTGACAGCGTTTTTTCAAGACATCAAGCATCATCAGCCCTTGGGTGATCCCCTCGCACTCGATGGCATACAACTCATTGCCTGGGAGTAACTTCGACCGACGGCTCTTGCCAACCCAGTTCCAATACTCATCATCTTGACCGCTCTCTTCCAAGAGCGGCTCCCAAAGAGTCCTCGCATCCTCAAGGTGCTTGTCAGTCACTTCAGTCAGGATGGCATCGATGACCTGTTGGTCTTGAACTTGAAGAAGCTGAATGGTGCGATTCAACGGAGCAAGAGGAGTTCGATAACGGCTCTCATCATAAGGCTTTAGAGCTTAGATTTGCTCATCTAAAAATTAAGTGCCTATTTTTTGCTACTTGACTGAAACTAAGAACAAATGTACTATTACGTCAACCTAGCAACTCTTGTCAAATGCAGCGCCCGTCTCCCCATCTAAAACTTCTTGTGTACCTGGAAGATTATATTCAGCTTCACGGTTACTCTCCTGTAATTGATGAAATGATGGTAGCAATGGAGAAACCGCGTGGTGCGATCCAGAACAGCCTCAAATATCTGGAACGAGAAGGCTATATTGAACGACGGTATGGAAAAGCCCGTGCTATTAGGATTCTTAAGTCAAGCCAGGGTGGCATTCCAATTTGGGGAACGATCGCAGCCGGTTACCTTAGTGAAGTATTCACCGATGGTCGAGATAGGCTACCAATCTCTAGCCCCCGGCTACGACCAGGAGATTTTGCACTTCGGGTTAGTGGGGATAGTATGATCGGCGACTACATTCCAGACGGCTCATTTGTGATTATGCGTCCAATGGCTGACCCCAGTGCATTGAAAAATGGAGAGATTGTCGCAGCCTGGGTTGAGGGTCGAGGGATGACATTGAAACACTTGTACCGTAATGGCAACCAAGTCTCGCTGATTGCTTCCAATCCTATTTATCCGCAAATCACAGTTGATATACAAGAGTGCCAAGTACAAGTTCAGGGCATCTTGTTTTGGATCTTGCGAGAGTGCGTATAGATTTCTCAGTGATTTCTAGCGAGTCGAAAACGCCAAGCCAGTGTTCTGTCAAGAAAATTTTGAGGGGTCGAAGACCTCTCAAAATTCAACTCCAACTAACCTCCCAGCTTTCAGCTACCCGTCAATTAATGATTGACAGATGACAAGCCTTTGTGAGAGCGGGAACAATGCGATCGCTGACGGCTCTTGCACCCGATAGATTTCGGGCAGTTGGACCCACACGCAACGCGGCTAAACCGCCCATGATAAAAAGTTCGCAGCCTCGCCAGCGTAAGCATTCATCTAACACTGGCAACCCGTTCACAATCTCGGTTGGATAAGCCTCTAAAATATCTTGGAGCAATGGATGATGGGTTGCATCTAGTCGGCTTCCAGTGGCTAACCAAATGCGATCGATCTTCTGATTCTGAATGCACTCATGTACGGCCGAATTTTTGCAGCAAACCCGCCAACGATTGTCACTCCATTGGGCTTGAGCAACCTGACACTGCTCATAGAATGTAATCCGCCCGTCTCGCTCTAGGCGACGCAGTTGAGTCAGCACCGCTGGAGTCATGGAACCCCCATTTCTTGCCTGCTGAATCATCTGCCAGCGCCTGTACCAGTTGGGTTCTGCCCAAAAGTTTTTAAGATATTTCGGACCCAGCCAACCCGGGTCAGCGTCAAATAGTTTCTCGTATACCGTCCGCCGAGATATCAGAGTTACCTGCGCTCCCTGGTTAATAGCTCCCACCGCTAAATGTCCACTGGTCAACCCACCGCCAACGATCAGCACTCGTTCGCCTCGAAGCCGCAATTTCTGTAGATCAATCTGACTAGAGTGGAGCAGGCGATCGGGGGGATAACTCGTTGACATCTGCTCGACCCACTCTGGAATGTTGGGCGTTCCACCACCGTTAGCAATGACGACTCTGCGGGCGCTAACCATTTGCCCGTTGGATAACCGTAGACAAAACCGGGAACGATGATTGAGGTTCAACGGTTCAATTTTTACAACTTGAGCCGGATACACACAATCTTGCAACTGCCAGCGACGGATCACTTCCTGACAGAAATCCTGAAACAGCCGAGTTCCCGGCAGGTCATAGGGTGGAAACAGTTCATTCGATCGAGATTCGGCAAAGGTGCGGAGAGCATGAGGATCGGGATCGGGGTGATGAACCGCAGGCGATCGGAGGTGCGGAATCTCGAAGGCGGCAAACTGGTGGTTCCAGCGATTCATCCAGGTGCCGCTGGGGTCAAAGACGAGAAACCGCCCACGCATCGATTTCTTCTTCTGTAACAGATGCGTAACCAGGGTGAGGGCGTGAGGACCAGCCCCCACGATCGCCAAGTCAATGGATTCTGGAAGAGCAAACGAGGAATCAAGCATGAATCAATTGCTAGTTTATGAGAATGATTATCATTTTAGTTGTATTATAGAGTCATGTTTCGCGAGTCATGTTTTGCAGTAAATGAACTGCGAGGAGAAAAATGTCTCTAAATGTGAGTGCAACCCTGGTGCAGCAGGCAGCAGCAGGCGATGTGGATGAACACGCTTTTGCGGAGATGATTCATCATTCCTTGCCCTATGCCTGGGGCATTGTCGAAAAGCTAGCGCATAGCGTCCACCAAGAAGGCGAGGAGTGGGCAAACTATGCGGTTGCTCCACCCAGCGAACAGTCGCGGGCGCAACTGCTCCGTGTGGTTGGGGAGATGCCATTCGGGGTGCGGTGGAGCGGCACTTTAAGCTGAAGCTAGCATTTCAAAATTGTCATAACCTGGCAGCATTCCGACAAGATTGCCTCGATTCTGCGGCATACCGCGACTTCACCTCTGTCCGCAGCCAAATTCTCAACTAAACTCCTGAACTCCAAGACTGTTAGAACCCTTGATGCAACCCTTAAATATCACGCTAGTGGCAGGTCCGCCGGGCGCGGGCAAAACCACCTGGATACGGCAACAGGTTCACACCGCTGCTGAACCAGTCATCTATCTGAGTTTGGGTGCAGGAGAGACTACGCTTGATCCGACCTATCTGGCAGCAGAAGTTCCTGAACTGACCGTGCTACCCGCTGTGCAGTTGACCAACTTTTTGGAACGCCCACCCGTGGGATGTGTGGTCTATCTAGAGTTAGGGTTCTATATTGATCTGACCTCCCTAGTTTTGCCTAACCAGATGGCAGACTGCCGCCGTGTTGCTGTGTTGCCGCCGGGAACTCGGCACACAGAATGGCATGACTGGGCAGATCTGGTAGTGACGGGGGCTGAAACTGCCATCCCGTTGCAACAAGCCCATTTCTGGCGTTCAGTCTTGACTGGACAAGTGCTTGATTCTGCCAGTCTCAATACCTTTTGGTATGAACTAACCTATGGAGCTTATGGGAATGTTCAACGCACTAAAGGTATTTTTGATATTGCAGATGGACGAGCATTTTATTTTGACTTCACCAAGGGACTCTCTAGGAGCAACCCCGTTGAACTGAATCTGCCCCGCTGTCTGAATGGCAGACCCGATCGCCTTAGTGGCATTGAGATCGTCGGTGAAGCATTGGATCAAGAAACGATCGCCCAAACCCTTAAAGACTGCTGTTTAGAAGAGCAAGCGATCGTCCACTACCAGCAACAAATTAAAGACTTAATCGAACAAGGAGAAGAAGTAGGATGAAAGTTGCCGTCATGTCTTGCATTCACGGGAATTATGAAGCACTAAATGCAGTGCTATCCGATATTGATGATCAAAGTGCAGACAAGATCTACTGTCTCGGTGATTTAGTCGGGTATGGTTCCCATCCCAACGCCGTCGTAGAAATGATTCGCGCTCTGGATATTCCTACCTGTCAGGGATGTTGGGATGAAGACATTGTAGAAGGATTGAATTCGTGTGAATGCAGCTATCCTTCGGTGCTGGCAGAAAAGCGTGGCAAGCTAGCCCATGAATGGACAAATCAAGTCATTCATCCAGAAGTCAGAGAGTTTTTGGCGCAGTTACCACTGAGTTTGCGCGATGACAATCTATGTTTTGTGCATGGCAGTCCTCACAATCAGCACGAATATCTGCTGCCAGAAGTCGATGCCTTTGTAGCGATGGAACGAATATTAGCCACAGGTGCTGATATTTTGTTTTGTGGTCATACTCATGTGCCCTATGTCCGATCGCTCGATGCGGGTCAACTCCAAATCCGAGTCCAATCGACGGGCAAATCTGAAGAGATGAGTTTCTCTGCGCCACTCAAACGAATTGTGAACGCTGGATCAGTGGGTGAACCACGTCATGGTAGACCCAATGCCACCTACGTGATTTATGACACTGACGCGGATCAAATCACGCTCCGGGAAGTGGAATACGACTATCAAAAAACCTGTGATGCCATCATTAAAAATGGCTTGCCTCCTATCTTCGCATGGCGTTTAGCTAGGGGACTGGAGTTTGCCGAACGCGCCGACGATCCAACCCATGTGTGTGAACGATAGCCATGACCAACGATAACCCGTTCGATTTCGATAAAAATTCCGCTTTGCCAACGACTGATTACGACATCGCAGTTCGTCAGAGTATTCCGGGTTATGATGCCCTACTCATGATGCTGA
>JARCMD010000483.1 GCA_030248885.1 Leptolyngbyaceae cyanobacterium MP9P1.79
TCAACCCTTTTGGAGGGGGTCTGGGGGAAGCTCTCGTCCCCCAGAAGGGGGTTTGGGGGATCACCCCCAAGGGTCGGATGGCTCGGAACCCAGACTTACACCGTGTCCCTAATGCAGCAAGGCGAGGGTTTTTGACCCGTTAGGGGGATAGTTTTGAGTTTTGAGTGCTGGATCGTTATTTCCATTAGCCTGCATTAGTCAAAAATGCATGGAACATTTACCTGAGATTTCTAGAAAAGTTTATACCAGGCACCGGAAGGGCGAAGCATCCGGGCAATGACCTTCTGGTCGATTCAAGAGCTTGTCTGCCGGATGCTTCGCCCCTACAAAAGTAATATCTTTCTCGGAAATCTCCTAACGCATCTTCCAGGCTTATTCAAGGATTCAATAGGTTCAATATCTATTGAACATTCGCAATTGCTTGTTATAATTCAATGTATTGCAACAAATCTTCAGCTCTGTGAACCAACGATCGTTTGAAGAAGTCCATTTCGTAGAAGAATGCGGACTGATGTTTGAACTGATGGGCTTGCCTCGGATGGCAGGACGCATCTTTGGCTGGCTGCTGATTTGTAACCCGCCCCACCAATCTACAGGAGACTTGGCTGAGGTTTTGCAGGCTAGCAAAGGCTCAATTAGCACCATCACCCGGATGTTGATTCAAACAGGGTTGATTGAGCGGGTTGCCTTGCCAAGCCAGCGACGGGATTATTTTCGCATTCGGTTAAATGCATGGCCCCAAATGACAAAACAGCACCTGATGCAAGTTACAGCGTTTCGACAACTGGCTGAAAAAGGATTAATGCTTTTGGAGGGAGAAAATCCGCAACTACTCCAGCGATTGGAGGAAATGCGCGACATGCACGCCTTTATGGAGCAAGAGTTACCGCTGATGATCGATCGCTGGGAGCAACAACGATCGTCCCCAAAAATAGGAACGATCGCCGACCTGACTCCTGTGAACCAAACTCCGCCCGCATCCGTCCCGATGATTGGGTAATCCCACCGTTATTCTCCACCCCTTGTTTTCTGGAGTCCATTATGAAACTTCCGATCGTTGGTAAGGTTAACAAGCCGACTCCCTGGCTGATTGGGTTAGCTGTTGTTGGACTGCTTGGCGTGTCGGGCATTGCTTACACCGTGTCTCGACGGGGAACGCCCAATGCCCAGGATGTCGCTAAGGTGACCGTACCTGTGACGCAGAAAGACTTAACCGTGCAAATTGCAGTCAGCGGCAGCGTTGTCGCTGTCAGGACGGTGAACTTGAGTCCCAAGACAGCGGGGCGGGTGACTCGGTTGTATGTGGAGCAGGGCGATCGGGTGCGGCAGGGACAGGTGATTGCCGAGATGGAAAGCACCGATCTTCAGGCGCAAATCGTCCAGGCCCAAGCAAGCGTGGCCCAATCCCAGGCCCGGCTGGATCAGGCACGGGCAGGCAATCGCCCAGAGGATATTACTCAGGCCCAGTCTGCCATTGCCCAGGCGCAGTTCCAAGTCAGCCAGGCGCAGTCCCGCTTAAGCCTTGCCCAGCAACGGGTGCAACGTAACCAAAGTTTGGCGAATCAAGGAGCCATTTCCCGCGATAGCCTAGATGTGGTGTTGAACGAAGAACGCAGTGCCCAAGGCAATTTGTCCCAATCCCAGGCGCGGGTTGGCGAATTGCAGCAACGGCTGGCGCTGTTGCGGAGTGGGTCTCGTCCAGAGGAAATTGAGCTAGCAGCGGCTCAGCTAACCGAGGCTCAGGGGCGGTTGCAGGCGATCGAAACCCAATTGGCAGATACAATGATTCGGGCCCCCTTCTCTGGTACCATCACCCAAAAATATGCGATCGCAGGGGCGTTTGTGACCCCAACCACCTCTGCTTCTGCGACATCTTCTGCCACGTCTAGTTCGATCGTCGCCTTGGAAAGTGGGCTGGAGCTTTTGGCCCAAGTTCCCGAAAAGAATATTAGTCAAATTAAGCTGGGACAGCCGGTACAGATTGTCGCCAAAGATGCCTATCCCGATAAAACCTTTGAAGGACGAGTCCGGCTCATTGCTCCCGTTGCCGTGAGAGAGCAGAATGTGAACTCGTTTCAGGTGCGCGTCTCCTTAGTAACAGGTCGGGAGGTTCTGCGCTCTGGGATGAATGCCGATATCAAATTTGTGGGAGGAAAAATCGATAATGCCTTTGTGGTGCCAACGGTGGCGATCGTCACCTGCCAGGGCGAACAGGGCGCACTTGTTCCTGATGGACAGAATGTGCCCCAATTCCAACCCGTGAAGACGGGCTACACCGATAGTGTGGGGAACACCCAGGTTTTAACGGGGCTGCAACCCAACCAGCGTGTGTTTATGGAATTGCCCCCTGGCGCTAAGCAACCGAAGAAATGTCAGTCAACTACAGATACTGGATCTGGGGAATCATAAGTGAGGCATCAGAATTATGGATTTAATTGAAAGCGCCAAAATGGCAGTCAAAACTCTGACTGCCAATAAGCTACGAAGCGCCTTGACGATGCTGGGGATCATTATTGGCAACGCTTCGGTGATTGCGATGGTGGGCGTAGGACAGGGGGCGCAGCGATACGCCACGGGTCAGTTCAAATCCCTGGGGCCCAATGTGCTGTTTGTGGTGCCAGGAACCGATCGCGCCCGCAACCGCACTTTTGATATTCCCAACACGCTGGTCTTGGAAGATGCCGAGGCGATCGCCTCCCAAGTCCCCACCATCAAGGAAGTCGCCCCCCAACTACAGGCTCAGCGGGTGATTACCCAAGGCAACTTGAACCGCAGTACCTTGATCCTCGGGACTACCCCTGCGTTTACCTCGGTGCGTGATTTTACAGTGTCCAAGGGACGCTTTCTCACCGATGCCGATTTGAAAGGCACCGCTCAGGTGGTAGTCGTAGGATCAGACATTGCCAAAAACCTGCTGGGGGGCACTAATCAAGCGCTAGAGAAAGAAATACGGATTGAGAATGCGTCTTACCGAGTCATCGGTGTGCTGACAGAGAAGGGAGCGTTTCTGGGTAACAACCAAGATGACATAGTTGTGATTCCGCTTTCCACCATGTCCAGTCGGGTGGTGGGGCGATCGTCTCCCTACGGCACCACCCTCACCTTCATTTCTGCCTCTGCACGAGATGAGGCTAGTGTGGGAGCCGCTAAGTTTCAGATGGAAAATTTGCTGCGACTGCGGCACAAAATTACGGATGAAGATGATTTCACGGTGCGATCCCAGAAGGACGCGCTGAAGGTGGTCACCAATGTCACAAATGCTCTGACGCTGATGCTTGCAGCCATTGCCGGGATTTCTCTCTTTGTGGGCGGTATTGGCATCATGAATATCATGCTCGTCTCAGTGACCGAGCGCACTAAGGAAATTGGGCTACGGAAGGCGATCGGAGCCTCGCAACAGGACATCCTCGTGCAATTCATCATTGAAGCCGTCATTCTCTCTGCCCTAGGAGGCTTACTGGGCGCGGCGATCGGCATGGGTGGCACCCTCCTCGTGGGCAAGGTCAGCCCCTTGAAAGCGGGAGTATCTCCGGCGGCAGTTGGCTTGGCAGTCAGTGTGTCTGGGGCGATCGGTCTCTTCTTTGGAGTCGTGCCTGCCCAACGCGCCGCCAAACTAGACCCGATCGTTGCCCTCAGAAGTGACTAGTGGTCTTGGGCTTAAGTTCGACTACCTTAGTTTGGATGTTGAAGGGTAGATGGGTGGATGGGTGAAGGGTATCCGCATTTACGCCGCAGAGTACTAGTAATTTGAGGAGTAAGTTTAGCAACCATTCATAATGCAGGCATCTTGCCTGCCATGCAAGCGAGACAGTACATTAACTTCTGCCTTCTTGTACTAGTGCAAGAAGGCAGAAGTAAGTGAGCAGCACTCAAAACTCAAAACTCAAAACTATCCCTTAACTGGTCAACAACTTCTGCCAAGCTAGCCCTTACGCTTTACCAATCCCTAATTCCGATTCCCCATCATGTCCCACCCAACAATCATCCGTCTCGAAGATATTTCTAAAATCTATGGCACGGGTGAAACCGAAGTCCGGGCCCTAGAAGAGGTCAATTTAATTGTGGAGCAAGGTGAATATTGTTCCATCATGGGTGCATCGGGGTCAGGCAAATCCACCATGATGAACATGATTGGGTGCCTCGATCGCCCCACCTCAGGCCGCTATTACCTGGATGGCACCGACGTAGCAGGGTTGGAAGATGCAGAACTGGCTCATACCCGGAACCTGAAGCTGGGCTTTGTGTTCCAGCAATTCCATCTGTTGCCCCAACTCTCAGCCTTAGAAAATGTTATGTTGCCGATGGTCTATGCCAATGTGCCCTATGCAGAGCGCCATGAACGAGCCACTGTCGCCCTAACGCGGGTGGGATTGGATCATCGGCTGAATAACCGACCGAATCAGCTATCGGGGGGACAGCAGCAACGGGTGGCGATCGCCCGTGCCATTGTCAATCGTCCTGTGTTGGTGTTAGCTGATGAACCCACGGGAGCATTGGATAGCAAGACCACTGAAGAGGTGATGGGTATTTTTACAGAATTGAATGAAGCGGGGATTACGATCGTCATTGTCACCCATGAGCCAGAGGTTGCTCGCCGCACCCATCGCATCATTTGGTTCAAAGATGGTCATATTGTGAATTCCAATATGGCTCCTCAAGAGTTAGCTCAGACGGCTATCTCGTAAAAATTTATTAAAATCGCTAAGGAATTATTTGCAAAAAAAGCAGCCCCGATCGCTATATTAAGGTATGTTAATTGCTATTTTATTCTTATGCTGCGAGAAGATCTAAAAAAAGAACTAGATAAGCTGAATGATCAGCAACTCAAGCAGATCGCTAATTTAGTCAACAATCTGCTTGAGTTGCAATCTAGACAAGCTATACTACCCGCCCCGTTTCGGCAAAGAGCAATATCAGTGGAACGAGCAAGAGAGTTTCGTCAATGGGTTTCACAACGTCCCAACAACGGTTCAAGCTTACCCAATGAAGCCTTTAGCCGAGAAACCATTTATGCAGAATGACGAGCTATCTGCTTGACACCAATGTTGTAATGCGATTCTGCAATCCTGCTGATGTACAGCATCAGCTTGCAACAGATGCCATCTCTTCCCTACTCCTGCAAGCCGATGAATGTTTGCTAAGAACGCAAATCATTGTTGAATTTTGGGTTGTTGCTACAAGACCTAATGTTCTGCCAAGAAAATTTTGAGGGGTCGAAGACCCTCAAAATTTAACTCCAACTAACCTCCCAGCTTTCAGCTACCCGTCAATTAATCATTGACAGACTACTAGATCGGTTAATGGTTTGGGCTGGACTACGGAACAAACGAGAAGCACAATCGACCAGTTTCTCGATCGTTTTCCATTGTTGGAAGAATCTCCACAGGTTTTCCCAAATTGGCTGAACTTAGTTACAGCAGGCAAAGTAATGGGTAAACGTACCCATGATGCTCGAATTATCGCAGCCATGCTTGCCAATGGAATTACTCACCTTTTGACCTTCAATCCAAGTGATTTTATAGGGATGTCTACCATTACAATTATTCATCCCCAGGATTTAGCACCCTTTGCAGTTGAGGAGCCATAAAGCTTCAAGCGAATCCCACCGCATCGATCGCCGCTTCTAGGGCGATCGACACATGGGTCCAATGGGTGCCGCCCTGACAAAAGACCACGTAGGGTTCCCGGAGCGGGCCATCGGCGGAAAATTCTGAGGTGCTGCCATCGATGAAGGTGCCGCCTGCCATCACCAGTTGGCTTTCGTAGCCAGGCATCTCTGCGGGGACGGGTTCTAGGTAGGAGCCGATCGGGGAATGTTGCTGAATGGCGTGGCAAAAGGCTTTGAGCTTTTGCGGGGAACCCAGTTGAATCGCTTGAATCACATCCCGGCGGGGGGCATCGGGTAAGGGATTGACAGGATATCCCAACTGCTGAAAGACATGGGCCGTCAGGTGGTTGCCTTTCATCGCCTCGCCAACCATTTGAGGAGCTAGGAAGAGTCCCTGGAACAGGAGCCGATTGAGGTCAAAGGTGGCTCCCCCCGCACTGCCGATGCCGGGGGTGGTGAGCCGACAGGTGGCTGCCTCGACCAGATCGGCGCGGCCGGCAACGTATCCCCCCGCTGGCACGATCGTCCCCCCTGGATTTTTGATCAAAGACCCCGCGATCAGGTCTGCGCCCACCGCTGTGGGTTCACAATCAGCCACAAACTCGCCATAGCAATTATCCACAAAGCAAATGGTGTCTGGGTTTTGCTGCTTGACGAGGTGAATAATTTTGGCAATATCAGCGATCGACAAACTGGGTCGCCAGGAGTAGCCGCAGGAGCGCTGAATCAGCACCATGCGCGTGGCACCGCCCACCGCTTGAGCCAAGGTTGCCCAATCGATCTCGCCCGCTGGGGTGAGCGCTAACTGTCTGTAGCCAATGCCAAAGTCCCGCAAGGAACCTTGCCCCTCACCCCGAATGCCAATCACCTCCTCCAGAGTGTCGTAGGGCGCACCCGCTACGGAGAGCAACTCATCCCCTGGACGCAACACACCAAACAAAGCACAGCCGATCGCGTGGGTGCCCGACACAAACTGCACCCGCACTGCCGCCGCCGCCGCACCCATTACCTCTGCAAAAACCTGATCTAACGTTTGTCTACCTAAATCGTCATGCCCGTAACCTGTCACACTGGCAAAATGATGGGGTCCCACGCGGTGACGACGCAACGCTGCGAGAACTCGCCGTAGATTTCCCTTGACCTGGGTGTCAATTCCAGAAAAGATTTGATTTAGGTCTTGCTCTGCTTTTTCTAGCAGGTCTCGGCTCTTCATAACTTCCCTACGCTTTACAATAATTAACAAATTACATCGAGATTAAGGCATGACTGCAACTTCAACTCAAACACCTAAAGCATCCCGCGATTGGATCAACATTGTCTACATGGCTGTGATCCACTTAAGTGCCCTCTCGGTTCTACTACCGGGCAATTTCAATGGGTGGGCGATCGGACTCGCCTTCCTCCTGCACTGGATTACAGGCGGCTTAGGAATTACTTTAGGGTTTCATCGATTACTGACGCATCGCAGCTTCCAGGTGCCTAAATGGTTGGAGTACACGCTAGCATTCTGCGGCACGTTGGCGTGTCAGGGCGGCGTGATCGATTGGGTGGGGTTGCATCGATTGCATCACCTCCATTCTGACGAGCTACCTGATCCCCACGATTCTCACCAAGGCTTTTGGTGGAGTCACATGGGTTGGATGCTCCACAAAATTTCTGCCCAGGCAGAAGTACCCCGGTTCACCAAGGATTTAGGTAGTGATCCAGTCTACCGATTTTTACAAAACTACTTTATTCCGATTCAGGTGGTGTTAGGGCTAGGACTTTACTGGGCGGGAGGTTGGTCTTTTGTGGCTTGGGGTATTTTCTTTCGCCTCGTTGCGGTGTTTCACTGCACTTGGTTGGTCAATAGCGCCACCCATCAGTTTGGCTACCGCACCTATGAAACGGCCGATCGCTCGACCAATTGTTGGTGGGTCGCTGTCCTGACCTACGGGGAAGGCTGGCACAATAACCATCATGCGTTCCAACACTCTGCCCGCCATGGGTTGCAGTGGTGGGAAGTTGACCTGACTTGGATGACCATTCAGGTGTTACAAACTCTGGGACTGGCTCAAAAGGTGAAATTGGCAGAAGTCAAGGTGGCGGAAAAGGAGTAGTGTTTAAGCAATAGGGGTGAGCGATCGTTTGCCCCTATTCCATTTTTCTCCTTGCTCTCCAACCCATCCCTTACTGTAAAAAGAAAATCTGGGCTGTATTTTTGGGAAATTTGACATGGATGCTCTAATCCAACAACTTGATACAAAACTGCGCCAATGGCAGCCTGATATTGGGCAACAGGTGCGCTAGTGTCTTGCAGAAGTCATCGAATTAGCTGATCAGAATGCTCTAGATGTGCTTAGCTCTAGAGTGGTTGGACAAGAAGTATTGGATTTGCTTGATGAACCCGAAACCTGGTGAACTATGGTTAGCGGATTTAGGACTAGCTTCAACCCAATTCCGCTCCGCGCTCGAGTTCTCTACTTAATACCCTTCAAGGTAAATCTCAAATCCCTAAATTCCTATTCCAATAAAAAACGATCGCCCCTCAAATGGAGCGATCGTTTTACATTTATTTTTCCTCAAGAAGCGAGCATGGAGGGACTCGAACCCCCGACCCTCAGGACCGGAACCTGATGCTCTATCCACTGAGCTACATGCCCTCGCTTTCAGTGCCAGTATAGCATTCTAAAACAGAATGTCTTTAAGTGAATGGGCAGGGAAATTCTAAGGGCGATCGATCGATTTTGTATGGAAAATCATAACTACTCAGCCTACCCTCACCCTAAATCCCTCTCCCCAGGGAGAGGGATTTCAATCCGGCTCCCCTTCTCCCA
>JARCMD010000484.1 GCA_030248885.1 Leptolyngbyaceae cyanobacterium MP9P1.79
ATGCCTGAAAGGCTTTAAGGCCCCAATTCTGGGGGACTTCAATCTCAGAACCCCCCAGAATTGGGGGGCAGGGGGGCGGTTCGGGCGACAATTTGGGCCCTCTCAGAAGTTTAGAATTCATATTTTTGAAAAATCTTCGATTTTTCAAAAATGTTGGTGATGGCAAGCCACATGGGAGAGGAATTTAGGGTGAGGGTTGCAAAAGTGAGATACTCCAGCTTGCACTCAGAAGATTTCCAGAAAAGGTTCCACCCTTAGGAGTGGAACCTTCGGCTGGTGTATTTTCGACTAGTTCTTCTCCCCTAGGGAAAAGGGGTTGAGGTGTAGCTTACTTTTCCCGAAGGGTAAGTGGTGCAGAAAAGGTCCCAGCGTCTATGTACAGTCTCTATGCCGCGCAGACTTGATTTCGCCACCCTCGTTCTTGGCGAAATTTCAAGGTTATGATGACTCATACTGCCCTACCTGTATGAAGAATCCATGACACCGCTAGAGCTATTACAACGGCAACCTGACCTGCTCACTACCCAAGCAAAGCTGCAAGATTTACGGACGTTGATGGCGACCCAGCAGTTGGATGGCTACCTGGTTCCCTCTGCCGATGAGCATCTGAATGGCTACCCTCCCGTACTGAAGCGTCGTCGGGCGTGGGTGAGTGGGCTTATTGGTTCGGCAGGAGACTTTTTGGTGGGGCGCGATCGGGCCTGGCTATTTGTCGATTCCCGTTACCACGAGCAGGCAGACCTACAGGTGGATTTAGACTTAATCCAAGTCGTGAAATTGGGGCTGGAGGATCATCCAACCTTAATGGGTGTGTTGGAATCCTTGGGGCAGGAGCAAAACGGGTTTCGATTGGGGTTTGACCCGTTTACGATCGCCATGTCCCAGCCCTTGGGCACAGGGATCGCTTCCTTTAAAAAGCTGCAACAACAACTCAATCAGGCGGGAGTGGAGTGTGTGCCCGGTGCCAACTTGGTGGATCAGGTGCGGCTCCAATCGCCGTGGGTGACTGCCGATCCCTTACCCAGTTATGCAGATTCTGTTGTATTCAGCTTGTCAGACTCTGTGACGGGGGAAGCGTCGGAGCAGAAGTTGGGGCGGGTGCGAGAGGCAATGCAAACCCTTAAGACGGATGTTCTGCCCATCACGAAGCTAGACCAGATTGCCTGGTTGTTTAATCTGCGCGGCTGGGATATTCCCTACCTACCCGTATTTATTGCCTATGCGATCGTCACGCCTAATGAAGCGCTGCTCTTCACCAATTTGGATCGCCTTCCGGTAGCGGTGCAACAGTCCTTGCCGTTCGTCACCTGCCTACCCTACGAGGACTACAGCGAGGCTCTCACGTCTAGGGTGCAATCGGCTCAGGTACGGGTTTTGGTAGACCCGAAACATACAACTTTGGGCACTCATCATCTCCTCACCCAAGTCAATGGGAGGATTCTGGAAGCTGATAACCCGATCGAGGGCATGAAGGCGCGCAAGAATCCCGTGGAATTGGAGCATATGACGCTGGCTAATTTCAGAGCCAGTCGCGCTAAAACCCTGACCTTGAAGTGGCTGTCAGAGCAACTTGCTGAGACAATTGTACTGAACGAAGTGGATGTGGCCCGCACTGTTGAGCAATTTTATCGGGCAGAGGCAGATTTCCAAAGCCTCAGTTTTGGGACGATCGCGGGCACTGGGGCCAATAGCTCCATTATCCATTACGGCACCCCCAACGCTGAATCCCACCTGAAGCGTGGCGATTTGTTCCTCTTGGATTCTGGTTCTCACTACTTAGGGGGCACCACAGATGACACGAGAACGGCAACCCTAGGCAACCCAACCCCTAAACAAATTGAACGCTATACAGCGGTGCTAAAAGCTCACATCAACTGTGCCATGCAGGAGTTTCCCAAAGGGACAACAGGCACTCAATTGGATGCCATTGCCCGATCGGATCTGTGGCAACTCCGCTTGGATTATGGTCACGGGACAGGGCATGGAGTTGGGGCATTTCTCAATGGACACGAAGGACCGATCGGACTCCACCGCAAGGCATTGGAACCCCTGGAACCTGGCATGATCGTCAGCATTGAGCCAGGATATTATGAGCCGGGCTGGGGCGGTATCCGGTTGGAGAACTTATACAAGGTCAAGGATTTGGCGGCAGAAACGGGCACTTGGTATGGATTTGAATCCATTACCTACATTCCATTCGACAAAGATTTGATTGATTTGAGCCAACTTACCCCGCAACAACGGCAATGGTTGGCACACTACAATCAGGCGATCGTGGAAAAACTCTCCCCTACCCTGGAGCCGGATGCAATCGTGTGGCTAGAGACAGCTTGTCAGCCTAGGAATGCCTGATACCGGAGTTCTGTGCGGAATACAGAAACTAAGAAACCGGGGTTCTAATGCAGATTGGCAGAAGTTTCTAACCAGTTAGCGGATTGTCTTGAGTTTTGAGTTTTGAGTGCTACTCAGTTATTTCTACCAGCCTGCACTAGCTGAGATTCGATCGTCCCCCGTGTTCTCAAGAACCTCGATTTTTATAGAAAACATTTGGTAACTACTCAAGCTGCTAGCTCAATGTCGAGCTTGCCTTCATCCCCCAGCCCTTTCTCCCAGTGTGAGAAGGGGCTGGGGGATTGAAGTCCCTCTCCTGCTCTGGGAGAGGGATTTAGGCTTCGACGTGAGCGCTTAGCCGAACGGTGAGGGCAGGCTGAGAAGTTTAGGGCGAACCTTTTTTACTTAAACGTTGCACATCGCCTACTTAAACAAGTGCTGGTTATTATTTCCTATTTCCCGACAGGTCTAATATCGCGATCTGATCACGATCGCCCTTAATCGAGTAGGCTAATCCTAGCAGCATCCCCATCGCTTTACCGGAGCATCTTGGAGGTTTTAGCGTGATTCAGTTTAATATTCAAGCAGACAGCGAAATCCCAGCCTCGGCACAACTCTATAACCAGATTCAGTTTGCGATCGCCTCGCGCCAATATCCCCCCGGACACCGCCTACCCAGCACCCGGCAACTGGCCATGCAAACCGGGCTACACCGCAACACCATCAGCAAAGTGTATCGCCAACTGGAAGAAGCTGGCATTGTGGATGCCCAAGCGGGGTCAGGGATTTATGTCCGATCGCAAGGAGATGAAAGCGAAGCCAGGCAACGATCGCCCCTGTTGGAGCAATACCCCCAGGCGCACAAGTTGGTGAAGCATACCCTAGACGACCTGTTGAAACAGGGCTGTACCCTTAGCCACGCTAGGGAGCTTTTTCTGTCGGAAGTCGATTGGCGCTTGCGATGTAGTGCGCGGGTGTTGGTCACGGCTCCCTCGGTGGACATTGGGGTGGGCGAAATCATGTTGCGGGAGCTACAGGAGAGTTTGCAAATTCCGGTGCAATTGGTGCCCTTGGAAGAGTTGGATCAGGTCTTGGATCAGACCCGCTCTGGAACCGTCGTGACCAGCCGCTATTTCATTGGACAGGCAGAGTCGATCGCGGCTCCCAAATCGGTGCGTGTCATCCCCCTCGACATCCACGACTACGCTCAGGAAATTAAGTTAATCAAAGAGCTACCTGTGGGGAGTCGGTTTGGGATTGTCTGCCTCAGCCCTGGTTTTCTTCGGGCGGCTGAAATCATTCTGCACAGTCTGCGCGGCGATGATTTGATTGTGATGATGGCTCAGACGGATGATGCATACAAGCTCAATGCCCTGGTGAAAAGTGCCCAGACGATCGCCTGCGATCAGTCCAGTTTTGCCGCCGTTAAAGCAGCAATTTCTGCCGCGAGGGAAGATCTCATTCGTCCTCCCAAGGTTTTCTGCTCAGAAAACTACATCAGCAGCAAATCCATTAATCTTCTGAAACGTGAGTTGGGGCTAGATTGAGGGAATTAGGTGATTTTTGAGAAAGATGTTACCCCTGTAGGGGCGAAGCATCCGGCAGACAAGTCCTTGAATCGACCAAAAAATCATTGCCCGGATGCTTTGCCCTTCCGGTGCCTGGTATAACCTTTTCTCGGAAATCACTTAAGGAGATTTCCGAGAAAAAAGATACCGCTGTAGGGTCGAAACCTGATACAAACTTTTCTGGAAATCTCTTTAGATAAATTTCATCAGGCATCTAGGCTAGTTGCTTACGACTGCAATATCTCATTAATAAATAGAGCAATCCTAGCCCCGTCGCGTATTTCAGCGGTTCAGGGATGATCGGACTGGGGGAGAAAAAGCCTTCAATTAGCCCCGCCACCACCAACATCGGCACTATGCCAAACACCAGTTGCGCCGCCTGCATACCGTAAACCTTCAGGGCATCGGCTCGGCGATAGCGTCCTGGAAACAGAATGGCTCTGGCAATCAACAATCCAGCGCCCCCTGACAGGAAAATTGCGGGCAGTTCTAAGGAGCCGTGGGGAAATACAAAGGCCCAGAACGGGTAAGCTAGGTCATTTTGTCCCACCAGAGTGCCGATCGCCCCAATCAACAGGCCATTGAAGAACAGCACAAAAACAGTAAACAGTCCGAGGGTAATCCCCCCGGCGATCGCCCGAAAACACACCGCCAAATTGTTCACCATAATCTGAGTTGAGGCCAATGGCTCAATGCCCAGGATCGATCCCATCCACAACTCGCCCTTATCTTGCACTTTGTGGATTAGTTCTTCTGGGACAATCAGTGCCATGAACGCCGGGTCTTGCCAGGAAAACCACCAGCCAATTAAACCACCGAGAACAAATAAGCCAGTGGCGATTGCAATGTATCCCCACGTCTGCTGGACAAGGGCTGGAAATCCCCACAGACAAAACTTCAGAGCCGCTTGCCACTCTTGGCGGCGTGACCCTTGGTAAATCTGACTGTAGCTCCGGGACGTGAGGGATTGCAGGTCTTGGACGATCGTATTGCCCACCTGATTGGTGCGGGCGCGGGCCAAATCTGCCGACACAGAACGGTACAAACTCGCTAAGGACTTAATTTCATCTGCCTGTAAAGATTTAAGTCCTTGGCGCTCCACGCGCTTGAGTAATCCGTCCAATTGCTTCCAGTTCTGCTCTCTGCGACCAATCCAGCGTTGAATATTCATCAGATTTATCGATAAAACTTTAGGCGCTCGCCCCAACTTAGCTTAATATGGCCCAATCCCCTCGATCTAACTCACAGGAGAAGCCAAGCTATGTCGCAAAATCTGGATGCGGGTGATCTAGGGCGGCCCTTGAGTGTTGGTGATGTCGTGAGTGCCGGGATGCGAATTTATCGCTCCCACCTGAAGCAATATTTCAATTTAGCCATGAGAGCTACTTTCTGGGGACTCGTTCCAGTTTACGGTTGGGCGAAATCTCCGGCTCTCCTGGCTGTGATTTCCAGACTGTCCTTTGGGGAGTTGGTGAATCAACCAGAAACAGAGACCACTGCTCAAAACCAAGTTGAGCTAAAACTCTGGAACTTTTTAGTCATTAGTCTCCTGCTTGGACTAATTTTTGCGGGAATTTATTCTCTGGTCTGGCCTATTCTGATTGTATTTGGAATTCTGGG
>JARCMD010000087.1 GCA_030248885.1 Leptolyngbyaceae cyanobacterium MP9P1.79
CGCTTTTGACGAGAAAAAGCACGAAAATTGGTCTTTCAAGCTATTTCATACGGTAGCAAAATAGCTGAAACCCTCACTTTTCCTAGGTTGAGCAATTACGGCAACTCTTAAAGCTCGTTTTCGGCAAATTCACCGTGTCTTGGGCCCCATCATGCTGTTGCCTATTTTGCTGACGCTGATTACGGGCACCCTGTTTCAAATGGCGGATCTAAATGGGAAGGGAGAGGCATTTGACTGGCTGCTAGATCTGCACAAGGGGCATTTTGGTAGTCTCAATTTGGAGAAGGTTTATCCCTTCTTAAATGCTTTGGGATTGCTAGGTTTGGCTATTACTGGTATTTCCCTGTGGTTGCAAACTCGCCGCAGGGCTAGACGCGAGATGGAGCAAGGCTGAGTCAGGCTACCAGGGATTGCCAATCATCGTAAAGGCAGCCCAGTAGTAAGGATGGGAAAGATCAACATCGCCCACATCTGTCAATTCAGGAGGCAACAGGGTAATGCCTGTGGAGGTATATAGCCGTCTTGCCTCTAAACGCACTTGTTTTCTAATCATAGCGACCTGGGTGCGGCGCAGCGCTTCAGACTTGATGGGAGCAGTTTGCAATTGCTGATAAAACTCTGACATTAATCCCAAAGTTCCACTATCGCTCACTGACCACAAACTGGCTAGGACAGATTTTACCCCCGCTTGCACAGCTAAGCCAGCGAAGCCGAGTTCTGCTTGCTCGTCGCCGATCGCCGTCTGACAGGAACTCAATACCAATAGATCTACGAGGGGATTATTGAGTTTAAGTTGCTGAAGTTGATCGAGACGCAACTTTGTATCCCAGAGTTGAATATAGGAGTTGGCACGCTGTCCGGGGTTAAACTTGCTGTGGGTTGCCAAATGCAAAATGCTGAAGGATTGCTGGTTCCGCTGGGATTTTAGATTATCTAAGGTAAAGGCTTCGTTGAGAAAAATGTGTCCAGGGCGAGTTTTAGAAATTGCTGCTAATTCAGCGGGGACAGCGGGGAGGGCTTCCTGTTCGACAAACTGAGAAGCTCCCATAGCCAAGAAAGCCGCCTTCTTGATATCTCGATACCGAATATCAGTGAGACTGAAGCTGGGCATAAGTCCAAGACTGTACTTTTCAACTAGAAAGTATTGTCCATCGTAGAGGGCGGCAATGGGGAGCGATCGGAGTCCGGCATCGGGAATGAACACTAAGTTATCGATTTTTTGAGCGCTCAACTCAGGTTCGATCGGGGTAATCAGCAATTGGTAGAGTTGTTGGGCTGGAGGGAGATAGTCATTGCTATCGATATTGGTGACCTCAGATTGAAACTGCTCCGCTAGTTGCAGCACTCGCTTACGGTTGGCTGTGGGGATTTGTTTGCGCAGTCGCTGTCCCTCTTGAGTAATGACAAGGAGTTGGAGAATATAATTATCTTTACGGTGATAGTTCCGCTGGCTGAGGGTTGGGACATCATTGGCGACGATCGGATTAGAGGGTACAAAACTCATGTACACAACAGCCGCTCTAGCAGCAGTCATCCTTTGAATATCACGGAGGGCAAGCCGCACATTCATGACTTTATCAGGAGCTTCAGCCAAAACTCCTAGATAGTCTGTGTACTCGTCTACCAAGGTTTTTTCTAGGGCATTAGCTTCTGTAACTTGCTGGGTATTCCCCAGAGAACTGATGGCTTCTAGGGAAATATTCACTGCAAAACCCGCTCGAATTTGCTCACGGGCTTGTTCTTGAAGTTGTTGGACGAGGTCGGCCCGTTCAGTCACTGTGGATCTAGGTGGAGCATCTGTGGAGAGACGGATGTTGCGCTGAGTGTAGCTGTCGGGGAAGGCTTGAATTGGAGCGATCGTGTTGTCTCCCGTAGTAATAGCAGCAGCGGTACCGTTGGTCATTGCACCACCCACCTTAAAAGGGGTGACACCATTGCCGCCATGATAAATTGTAACGGTACCCCCATCACCCTTCTTACCCCCTGTAGTAGAAACACTGGCTACAACACCATCTTGGTCAATAAAGGAACCTGTAACTTGAACAAAGCCGGAGATAATCCGGTCAGGTTTATTGATCTGGACATCCCCACCTCTTCCAGTTTTGTCCCCCTGAGCATTGATAGATACCACCTGCACCGAGTTGGACGAGTTTATGGTGACATTTCCGCCATTTTTGGAGGTACCGCTGGTATCGATCGCCCCTGTGTTAATTTGCTGAGCGGCAGCGATCGTAACAGTGCCTCCTGATTTGCCCTGTGTGTCGATGAGTCCTGTAGTCACTGAGCCATTGGTGCTAGTTAAGGTTATATTTCCCCCATCTTTACGGGAGGATGTAGCCAAGATATCACCGCTGAGGATGTCAGTGGCCGCAGTTAGGGTAATAGCTCCAGCATCCTTCTTATCAGAACTAGTGCTGATGGTGGTGCCAGCACTGATGATGTTACCACCAAGGCTGGTGAGCGTGACAGACTGCTCTGGGGCACTGATGCCTGTAGTAGTTCCCACTGTAGCAATGGCAAGGTTTTGGGCATTGGTATAATCAATAGAACCTGTCGTGTTGGCGGCGATCGTACTGACATTGTTAGCAGGATTATTGAGAACATAGGAGCCTGACCCTAGCAGTTCTAAACCAGCAGCAACAATGGGTTGAGTTTGCGTGACAGTTCCGCCTGCGTCCAGAGTCAAGGTGCCAGAAGTAATGATGCCTCTGGTAGAACCTACCGTTCCTATAGAAAATCCGCCTTTATCTACATAGGAAATAGAACCTGTTGTGTTGGCGGCGATCGTATTAATGCTATTATTTGGATTATTGAGAATATAGGAACCCGATCCCAGGAGTTCCAAACCTCCGACTTCAATCGGTTGAGTTTGAGTGACTGTCCCCCCTGTGTTTAAGGTCAAGTTATTGCCTGAGAAGTTCACCGACCCATTAAACGCAACCGTCCCGCTCCCTAGGGGAGATGCATTGAGAATCAGGTTATCCCGAAAGGTTGCGTTGCCAAGCGTAACTTGTCCTGTGCCGTCTGCTCGACCGATTGTAATTGTGTTGAACCCATTCTCTAAGCTGTCTAGCTGAGGCTTGTCTAGCTTCAGAGTGCCAGTTGAATCGTCGCCGATACCAATACTGGTGCTGGGAGTAAGGGGTTGGAGCAGTAAGTTTCCCTGACTCTGCACAGTGGTTGAGCTTATGTCCATCCGATCGGCCGTTAGACTAATATTCCCATTAGCCGTCGTCCCGCCAATGATATTGCCCCCACCTGTAGTAGAAATACCGTTATTAGTACCCGCGCCTGTCCCTTCTAGAGCGATCGGTGCATTACCCAACGAAACCACATCAGCCCCATTCGCCTGATTAATTCCAGAATTACCGCCTCCCGTTGCCACTCCTACCCCTTTAATGGCAATAGTTCCGGTTGTAGCGGTGATAGCCGTGCCAGAATCCGCAAGAGTAACTCCGTAGTTACTAGTGCTGCCTACTCCACTACCTACACCTTCGTAGGTAATGGTGGCAGTGCCTGTTGAGGTAACTCTCGCTGCAAGCACCTGATCAATCCCAGAATTGTTGTTTCCGGTGCCCGCGCCTCTACCGCGAATGAGGATGGGGCCATCGACTGAACTGAGGTTAGTGGGGCCATAGAGGAGAACGCCTGAATTGTTATCAGTACCTTGACCCCCTATACCATCCAGAGTGATAGGAGCAGTGCCTGTTGAAATGATCTCAGCCCCTCCAAGCTGTACCACCCCCACGTTATAAGTTCCTGTCCCTGCACCAAGTCCCCGAAGCAAAATTGCCCCAGTCTCAGAGGTGATTAAGGTGCCTAAATCTCGAACATAGACACCATGATTAAAGCTGAAGCCATCTCCGGAAGTGCCTTCTAGAGTGATGGTGCCGCCAGTTGTGATGATGTCACTGCCATTGCGAATATCAATACCATTCGATGGAAAAAGTGTACCTGTCTGCCCTATTCCTATAAGTTGAATATTGCCTGTGCCAGCAGTGAGGGTGGCATTATTAACGTCAATTCCTGTAGGAGTTATTGCAGTGCCTTGCCCTATAAGGGTGATGTTGCCATTGTTGCTGTTAATTCGACTCCCAGGATTTAAGACGATCGCCCCATCTCCATTACCATCAATATCCCCAGTCATTACTACATTCAAACGGTTGGTAGTAGAGGTGATTTGGACGTTGTTGCTCACAAAAATACTGTTCTGGGCACTCAAGGTCAACGTGGCATCTCCCCCCGCCGTCTTGATGATGTCGTTCGCTACGGTGATATCACCCGCTTGGGTATTCGCCCCCACTGCCGCTGTTGTCACCGTTACACTCGTGCCGCCATTCAGCGCGGCTTGAATACTACCTGTGGTGACAATGGCACTATCATTCGTGCTGGTGAAATTGGGACTCGCTGTGACATTGGTATTAACGCCTGCGGTTTGAATAATGATGTTGTTGGGGTCAAGTAACCAGGTGCCTGCACTGCCGTTCACCGCACTGGTGTCCACACTTCCCAACGCTTCCAAGTACACATGTCCTGATGTTTCCACTAACCCCCCATTGCCACCTTGCGACCCGCCCCGCGCTGAAATCATGCCGTAGAAACGTGTTGCTTGGTCTGACCAGAGAATGACTTTGCCCCCATTGCCCGTGGTGAGTGCATCAGCAGCGATCGTGCTTCCCGCATCCACAAACGTAAACTGGGCATTCGGCACCGTGCCTTTACCTTGGTAATCGCCCCCAATGAGAATCGTGCCGCCGCCCGTTGTACTAGAGGCATTGAGGTTGGCGCTGAGGAGGGCAACTTTATCACCCAGGATCGTGATTTGGGGAGTGGGGGAGGTGGGGGGTAATGGAGTGATGGAGGCGGGGAGTGATGGGGCAACTGTGACGTTGCCGGAGACGATCGCCACACCGGGGTCTGTGGGAATTGCGGTGCCACTGGCTAGCTTCACTACGCCGTTGTCTACCGTTACCCCAGTTGCAGCTTGTAGCGTGCTGCCTGTCAGTAAAGCAGGGAGATTGAGCGGGGCTGAAGAGTTGGAGTTGAGTTGTGCTTTCGTGTCAATGGGCAAATCCAGGCTCAACAAACTCCCAGCTTGGGTGATGCGAACCAGCTTTTCTCCTGGGATGGCGGCGATCGTAATCTGTCCACCGGGAGCGGCGATCGTGCCCAAGTTAATGGCCGTTCCTCCCACCAACGTCAGACTTTGCCCTTGCCCAACCGTCAGGGTTCCCGCATTAAAAATAGCACCGGATTGGATAAAAGCAAAACCACTGGGAGTGCCATTCAAGGTGGCGTAATCATTGGCTCCGGTTGCCTTGAACCAGTTAGTCCCAACTTGAATTCCATTAGCAGTGGTGGCAGTAAAGGATGCAGGAACATTGAGGCTTGCGTTCGCCCCAAAAATAATCCCGGCTGTATTCATCAAGTACAGGTTGGAATTACCGCCCGTCACTTGCACCAAGCCATTGATGATGGAAGCATCACCGCCCACGACGCGACCGAGGATGTTTTGAATATCAGGGCGGGAGAGAAAGTTGGCAATTTGATTGGAATCTAAACCAAACTGCTGAAAGCTTTGGTAGAGGTTGGCTCCAGCTTGGGTGCCGCCGCTGATGTTGAATTGGTTCCCGGCAGGGGTGACGATCGTGCCTGTGCCATCAAGGGCGGGGGTGATGGATTGGGCAATGGTGGGAGCGCTTAGAACCAGTTCTGCTGCGGTAAGGACTAGCAGAATAAGCGCAAGGGATAGCATTTTCATGTTCACAACCATTCAAGTTCACAAGATTTGGAGAACGATCGCTAGCTTTGAATTTGCTCAAGCCAATTCACTCAGAAGCCCCGTTGGGGTTCTTAGGATAGGTTCTGCTGGGTTGCAGTTAATATTTGGAGTGGATTATCTGTATCGATTCCAAAGCAGCAGTACAGTCAATCTCACAAAGCTTATTGGGCCCCAATTAAGATAATCAGTACCCTAAAACAAACCATTGAATAGCACCCGTCCAGCGTCAACTAAATGACATGTCTCTAGACCCTCCTAGATTACTGATAAAGCTCTAGATTCAACCTCTCCCTTGAAGAGGATCTGTCCTTTATCAACATTTTTGAGAAATCGAAGATTTCTCAAAAATGTAAATTCTAAACTTCAATGCCTTTGGTATTCATTATCAATAAGTGATGATTGTTGAAAACAGAGCCAAGCTCTAAAAGCCTTATTGTGTAGGCTTTTCAAGAGATGTTGGTAATAACAAGCTTGAAGAAGATGGGGAGGGAAGGAATGGAGAAATACTCCACCCCCAGTAGTAAGAGAGGTACGATTTAGTAATTAGTAAAATTCCATCTAAAGTAGGATGGGCAAAGTGAAGTTTGGCTATGAGGTAGCATTTTTCCCGGAGACCTCCTTAAGCCGAATCAGTTCTAAGCGATCGGGCTACAACGTGTCAGGATCAATGCCCCTCGCTCGTAACTTAGCCAGCAAATCTTCTCGCAATTGACGTTCCTGTTCAGCTTCTTGCTGAGCTTGTTTAGCCTGTTGCTGGGCTGCTTCTTCAGGCAACAAAACCAGGTTCCCAGCGGGGTCATAGAAACGGAGCCAGATTCCAGGATGGCAATCGATCGTTCCATTCCAAGTGCCCAACCAAAAGCCCAAGGACTCGCACCAGAGCCAGCCCCGCTCATCAGGTACTAGCGTTTGGTAGTGACGATCGCTTAAGTGCCAACCTTGCAGAGAATCGGGATTATATGGGTCGAAGACAAAATAATCTGGGGTTCTAAAGGTCTGCTCGTAGATGTCTTTTTTGATGCCAAAGTCTTGTTGTGCCGTGCTAGGGGACAGCAGTTCCACAATGACATCGGGGTAATGGCCATCTTCCTCCCACACGATCCAAGCATCGCGGCTGTAGCTACCATCGGTGCCAAGCACCACAAAGAAATCGGGTCCGCGATAGTCCTTATTCATCACTTGCTGGTTGCTGAAGTAGATGAACATATTGCCGCCCGTGAAGAAGTCGCTCCGATCGCTGTAAGCCTGTTGTACCGATCGGATCAGGGTATTCATGGCCATGCGGTGGCGATTCGTTTCCACAGGTTCTCCATCTTCTAATGGCAAATTTGTCGGCGGCGGAACCCACCCATAGGGCAATTCATCCGGCTCTGGAAATGTTGATGGGCCAAGCTGTTTCGCTGGGGCGATTTCTAACGGGGTTGGTACGGGTGTAGGGGTTGCGATCGTCTCTGGAGTCATGCTCGTTCTCCTTTTTGCAGCCAATTCTTTAGTTAACTTAATTGTGAACCAGAAACAGCATTGAAGTAATTTCGCTAATCAATGGGGCGATCGTAACAGGCAACTTCTAACGTTTGCAGACCCTGGGGTGTGTTGATTTTAGCAGATATTTTAGTTCGTAAATACTATAGCAAGTCGGCAAGGTCATCAAGCTATGACGAGACATTAGCCAACTCTGAAAAGAGGCTTGAGTGTCTGCACTCGATCGCCTTTGCCTTCAATTTAAATGTCGTGTTAGCTTGAAGACAGGGTTTCTCAGGCGCTTCATAGGGTTTTTGCACCATGATTTCTGTCCTTCCAGGTATTCCAGCAGTTGATTGTTCTCAGATTCGGTTAGAGATTCAAGCTTCGCAGCCGCGCCTGATGGAGTGGCGCAGGCACTTGCACCAACGACCAGAATTGGGTTTTCGGGAACAGTTGACCGCAGAATTTATTGCCCAGAAGTTGCAGGAATGGGGCATTGAGCACGAAACAGGCATTGCGACAACGGGCATTGTGGCGATCGTCCAGGGCACAGCGCCAACCTCACAGCCCAAGCAGGTGCTAGCGATTCGGGCAGACATGGATGCATTGCCGATTCAAGAAGAGAATGACGTGCCCTATAAGTCCCTGCACGATGGGTTTATGCACGCCTGTGGTCACGATGGACATGTCTCGATCGCCCTCGGCACGGCGTACTATTTGTCTCAACATCAAGATAGTTTTGCAGGCACCGTGAAATTTATCTTTCAGCCCGCTGAAGAAGGACCAGGGGGCGCAAAGCCAATGCTGGAGGCAGGTGTTTTACAGAATCCTACGGTGGATGCCATTATTGGCTTGCATCTGTGGAACAACTTACCCCTGGGAACCGTGGGCGTGCGGAGTGGAGCGCTGATGGCAGCGGTGGAAACCTTCTACTGCAAAATTCAGGGTAAGGGCGGCCACGGAGCCATGCCCCACCAAACGGTGGATGCGATCGTGGTAGCGGCACAAATTGTCACGGCGTTGCAGGCGATCGTCTCCCGCAATGTTGACCCGCTCAATGCTGCTGTGGTTACCGTGGGCAAGCTCCATGCAGGGAATGCCAAAAACATAATTGCTGACACGGCACAGATGGATGGCACAGTGCGATACTTCAACCCAGCGTTGGAAGGCTTTTTTGGTCAGCGCGTTGAGCAAGTTATCAGTGGTATTTGCCAAAGCTATGGGGCAAGTTATGAACTAAATTACATTCCCTATTATCCCCCAGTGATCAATGATGAGTCGATCGCCAACTTGGTGCGCTCTGTGGCTGAAGCCGTGGTCGAAACTCCCGCAGGCATTGTTCCTGAATGCCAAACCATGGGCGGCGAGGATATCTCTTTCTTCCTGCAAGCAGTGCCTGGATGCTATTTCTTCCTGGGATCAGCCAACCCAGCCAAAAATCTAGCCTATCCCCACCATCATCCCCGCTTTGACTTCGATGAAACTGCCCTCAGTATGGGCGTAGAAATCTTTGTGCGGTGTGTGGAAAAATTCCTTTCGACGGCTAGTTAGGTGCCTTTTTGGGGATTGGGGTAGTATGAGGCGATCGGTTGGCAGCAACAGTCGAGTATTGATACCAATTAAAACAACTTCACAAAAGCTGCTTGTTGCAGCAAAGTTATAATCGGGCTATGCCCACATCCTCTAAACTCTCATGAGCCAAATTTTGACTTTAGAATTGAATGAGCAAGTATTTGCTGCCATTCAGCAACAAGCACAAACAATGGGTCTTTCTCCAGAGCGATTAGCAGCAACCTTGTTAGAGCGTGAGTTTACTCAAGCTTTCAAATTACTTCTAGACGAAGCCGAGAGGAATACAGCACGGGCAAGGTTTGAGCGTCACTTTGGGACGTTAGAGTTAGATGGTTTTATCGGTTTAGATAACGAAAGCATTGATGCTGATCTAGGCAGAGAGTATGCAAGCACCCATGATGAATAATAATGCTCCTTGATACGTCTGGACTACTTTGTCTACACTTTTCAAGCGAGCCGCTTTATACACAGGCTTGTATTGAGTATCAAAAAGCGAGCATTCGATTAACTCACAGCTACATCATTGCGGAATATGTAGCACTTGCGAATGCCAGACGATTTTCACGTTCTTCAGTGCTTGATTTTGTAGTTGATTTATTGAGCAGCCTGGACATAGAAACTGTATGGGTTGATGAACCGACACATCGAGCCACAGTTGAGTTACTAATTTTACGTCAAGATAAAACCTATTCACTTTGCGATGCTGTCAGCTTCATTTTGATGCGTCAACGGGAAGTTTTTGAAGCATTGACAACTGACCGACATTTTGAACAGGAAGGATTTATCCGTTTGTTGCATCCAGCCCGTTAACATTTTCCCGCTTTGACTTCGATGAAACTGCCCTCGGCATGGGCACGGAAATCTTTAAGCATTATTCAGCTTTTGCCTTTGCTAACATCTCTCAGCTTTTGCATCGTCCTTAGATCTTGTTCAAAGTCCGGTTCGCCATAGGATAAAAATACTTCTGACTGCTTCAGAAATCTATCAACCTCATAGAGCGAAGATAACTTCAGCATTTGCTAAGGGACTTGCAGATAAATAATGTACCCGCGTATAAACCTTGCACGGGCGAAGCATTCGGGCGAAAGTCTTTGTAACTCAATCAGAACCTTTGACC
>JARCMD010000485.1 GCA_030248885.1 Leptolyngbyaceae cyanobacterium MP9P1.79
GATTTCTCAAAAATGTTGGTAATGACAAGCTTTCTGGGAGAGGGGTTGGGGCTTCGACGTGAGCGCTCAGCCGAACGGTGAGGGCGGTTCGGAAAAGTTGCACATCGCCTATTGCTGTAAGAGCGAGGCATTCAGGTAGTAGCCTGCTGGTCAATTCAAAGGCTTATCTGCCGTAGCTTGCTTCCCGAAGGGTATGCTTCGCCCTGATGAAATCTTGAACCCATTGAATCCATGATCTTAAGCGCCAGCCAACTCATCTGGGCGGCCGTCGTCTTTGCAGAAATTCGGGAATATCCAAGCCACCCAGAGTTCGGTTGCGAGTATCGGTAACAGGGGAGGAGGAAGGGGGAACCACAGGAGGGGCGGAAACCGTGCGCTTAATCGAGGTCACCCTTGGAGTTTGGGGAGTGTGAATATCGCCACCAAATCCCGTAGCAATGACAGTGATTCTAATTTCTCCCTGCAACCGATCGTCAATCACCGCGCCAAAGATAATGTTGGCATTGGGGTCAACCACTTCGTAGATGATTTCGGCAGCAGCATTGACCTCATGCAGGGTCAAATCACTGCCCCCAGTAATATTGAACACCACTCCCTTTGCGCCTTCGATCGAAGACTCCAACAGGGGAGAGGAAATCGCCGCGCTAGCGGCTTCCTTTGCCCTAGACTTGCCAGAGCCAATGCCAATGCCCATTAACGCTGACCCGGCATCTGCCATCACTGCCCGTACATCAGCAAAGTCAACGTTGACTAGCCCTGGCACCAAAATAATATCAGAAATTCCCTGCACACCTTGGCGCAGAATATCGTCAGCAACCCGAAATGCCTCTTGCACCGGGGTTTGCTCTGAGATGACCGAGAGCAACTTGTCATTGGGGATCACAATCAAGGTGTCAACGCGACTTTGTAACGCCGCGATCCCTTCCTCTGCCTGAGTTGTGCGACGACGACCTTCAAACAGAAATGGGCGAGTCACAATTCCTACTGTGAGTGCGCCTGCTTCCTTGGCGACTTCGGCGACCACGGGAGCGGCTCCTGTGCCTGTTCCGCCACCCATCCCAGCCGTGATGAAGACTAAATCAGAGTCTTCGATCGCTGCCACAATATCTTCGCGGGATTCTTCAGCCGCTTTTTGCCCGATCGCTGGGTTTCCACCCGCACCCAGTCCCCTGGTCAGCTTTTGTCCCACTTGGAGCCGTCTAGGGGCTGATGCCTGAGCCAACGCCTGAGCATCGGTATTAATAGTCCAAAATTCTACACCTGAGACATCACTAGAGATCATGCGGTTCACAGCATTGCCACCACCGCCACCTACGCCGATGACCTTGATTTTGGCTACGCTGCTCGGCACGATATTATTAACTTTATCTTCATCTCCATGCATGACTTTCGCATCACGAGTTTGATTAAAACGTAACCCAGCGGACTGGTTAAACGGATTCTGGGAAGAACCAGCCACTACTGAGAGTGTTGGTTTCTCCTCACCAGAAGGGTGCTCATCAATAAAACCCAGTTTACTATCGGATATCATCGCAATCAGAATTAGTCCACAAATAGTTGTCTTAAAAGTTAGTTTGAATCGGGGGGGTTCGATTAACTCTAGTCAACTATAGGGTAAGTCGCTGGAAAAACCAACAATATAATATCTGCATATCAAAGTCCGTTAAATCTGACTCTATTAATCAGTGTTTTATTAGCTTGAGTATGGCTTTCTACAGGGATCTAAGTTTAGCCACATTGGTGAAATTTAGGGCGTATTCGATTTTACAGCGTTAGTCATTTTCGCAATTTTAACCATAGGGTTTTTAGGGTTTCTCAAATCAATGTATGCAATTTGACTCCTCTTGATCTGTTGAGGTAACTTTTGCATTTGAGCAACTGCATTGAGCTGGGCTGGAAAACTAGAGCCATAGGGTCCACAATGCACTAGCCCTAGATCTGTCTTCAGAATTAGATTGGCTGGATCACGCCAATCAACCTCGGAAATTTTAATGGGGCTATGACTAATTTGATAGTACATCTGTGACCAATACGGGTGATATTGCTCACGCATGCCAATGATTCTTAAGGCAGGTAGCTTAAACGATCGATCGATCGAGGCGTAGCTCTTAAAGGGCATCCATTTCCCGTTTGCATCCAGTAATCCAGCCTTAAGCAGGTCAGGAGGAGATGACTCTGGACTAGGTGCAGTTGATGCGCCCAGACTACTGGTGGGGCTGGGGGTGGCGATCGCGACTGGGAAACGCTCTCTCACCTGCACTGTCAACCGAGGGGGGAACAGTTGGCGAGTCACCGTGACTGCCACAATGGGCGCTTTAGCCTCTAATTCCTGAGCCAACAGCCCAGGTTCTAATTGAATTAAGGATTGGGGATAGGAGAGGGGCAGCAGCGACTGGATCGCCTTGGTAGAGAGAAACCGATTCCCTTGAACAGTCACTTGATCGGGTTTGCGAATGATCCACCCTGGCAGCGTGACGACCCAAGCCATGCTACCGGCGATCGTACTTACTGTAAGGGTTTGCCACAGAGTTTGGAGGAGCCGTAACCGACGTTGCTGTCGCAATTGCTTTCGGCGCTGGGTCAACTCTATTTGAGAGACGGAGGTAATACTGGTCATCTCGCTGTGATCTAAAATAGTCCGGTGAAGAATTTGTATGCCGCTTTGCGTCCTCTTATTTAAGCATCCCTTCTAAAATTTGAGATCCCTTTCCGATATTTCATCTGCATTGGGGATACAGCGTAAGTCTGGGTTCCGAGCCATCCGACCCTTGGGGGTGATCCCCCAAACCCCCTCTGGGAAGACGCTTCCCCCAGACCCCCTCCGAAGGTGTTAATTGTGGGAGGAGAAAAGCGCTTCGCTTTGCCGGGGATGCAAGGGTCGTGACCCTAGGAAGCCGATCGTCGCCTCACCCACCTAGTTTTTATCCGTGCGTCACCCCATCATGACTTTGACTCAACTCGTGCAGGCTGGTAGAAATAACTGAGTAGCTATCAACTCAAAACTCAAAACTCAAAACTTAAAACAAGCTTCCTCACAGCACAGAAACTTTTGCCCTGTGGCACTAGATGCTGTGAAAGTTTCCTAAAAGCCAGAAGTGGGGCATTATTGGGGCAATAATGTCTAGACAAGCGCGGGATAGAAACTGCCATATCCCATGCTTTCTATAGCGATTTCCTATTGCACATTGGCGTTTATCTCCAGCTTCTAAGGCAGAATGAGATCACAAAACCACTCTAGTTATCTGTACCTGTACTTCCTATGGACTTTGCCAGTCTCTCAGCCCAATTAAATGTTGGAACGATCCTGCCAGAGGGAATCGTTATCCTGACTCTCCTAACTGTTTTAGTGAGCGATTTAATTGTCGGGCGGGTCTCTGCCCGATGGACTCCCTACGTGGCGATCGGCGGCCTTCTGGGGTCAGTTGTTGCGCTCTACTTCCAATGGGACACAGCGAACCCAGTTTCCTTTTTGGGAGGCTTTAATGGGGATGACCTTAGTATTATCTTTCGCGGGATCATTGCCCTGTCTGGTGCTGTCACTATTTCCATGTCTATCCGTTACGTAGAGCAAACAGGCACCTCTCTGGCGGAGTTTATGACGATCCTGCTGACGGCCACAGTGGGTGGCATGTTTCTAGCGGGGGCAGATGAGTTGGTCATGGTATACGTTTCCCTGGAAACCCTGAGTATCGCCTCGTACCTGCTCACGGGCTACATGAAGCGAGACCCGCGATCGAACGAGGCAGCGTTGAAATATCTCCTGATTGGAGCGTCCAGTTCTGCTATTTTCCTCTACGGTGTTTCTTTGTTGTATGGATTGTCGGGTGGCGAAACGAGGCTGAGTGTGATTTCTAACAGCATCCTGGCAGCGGGAACGGGAGAATCCGTTGGATTATCCATTGCCTTGGTGTTTGTGATTGCCGGAATCGCGTTCAAGATTGCCGCAGTTCCTTTCCACCAGTGGACTCCTGATGTTTACGAAGGATCTCCAACTCCCGTGGTTGCCTTTCTTTCCGTTGGCTCCAAGGCGGCTGGATTTGCCTTGGCGATTCGCCTACTGGTCACCGCTTTCCCGTTGCTGAGCAACGAGTGGCACTTTGTGTTCACCGCCCTAGCCGTCCTCAGTATGATCCTGGGAAATGTGGTGGCGTTGACTCAAACCAGCATGAAACGAATGTTGGCCTATTCCTCGATCGCCCAAGCTGGCTTTGTGATGATTGGACTCATTACGAGTACCGATGAAGGATATGCCAGCATGGTGTTTTATCTGATGGTTTATCTGTTTATGAACTTGGGTGGCTTCACCTGCGTCATTTTGTTCTCCCTCAGAACCGGCACTGACCAGATCAGCGAATACTCTGGGTTGTATCAGAAAGACCCCCTCCTGACCCTGGGGCTGAGCATCTGTCTGCTTTCCTTGGGAGGGATTCCACCCCTAGCGGGCTTCTTCGGTAAGCTTTATCTGTTTTGGGCGGGTTGGAAAGCGGGAGCCTATGGGTTGGTGTTGCTGGGCTTGTTGACGAGTGTGATCTCGATCTTCTACTACATCCGAGTGGTGATGATGATGGTGGTGAAAGAGCCACAGGAAATGTCCCAAGCTGTGAAGAATTATCCGCCCATCGAGTGGAAATTAGAAGGAATGCGTCCGTTACAAGTGGGGCTGATTCTAGCGGTAGTTGCCACGTCTTTGGCAGGTGTTCTCTCGAATCCCTTATTTACCCTGGCTAATGATTCAGTCACTCACACCCCGATGCTGCAATCTTCGCGTCTGACGGCTGCCCATCCTGCGATCGAAGAGAGTCCGATCGCTTTAGCTGCTGAGGTCAAAAGTTAGGGTTGGCACTCATTAATACTCTGGACAGTTTTGATGAAAGTGCTGGAAACCCGCTTTGTACCGTTAGCCTTTGCCCTCACCCTAAATCCCTCTCCCAAAAGGGGAGAGGGACTTCAATCCGGCTCCCCTTCTCCC
>JARCMD010000486.1 GCA_030248885.1 Leptolyngbyaceae cyanobacterium MP9P1.79
AGTCCCTCTCCCCTCTTGGGAGAGGGATTTAGGGTGAGGGTTTATACTGGCTGTACAACAGGGTTTCCAGCACCTCCACAAAAACTGTCCGAAGTATTGACCTCAGTTAAGCGGAAAAAAAGGGAAAGTTCGTCAATTACCAGGCTAGCTGCCGTGAATAACTGGATCGCTTCGGGCTTAGAATTAAGGCATAACTGTTGCAATAGTCTGCTAGGGCTGTGTTATCAGACGTGGGATTTTCCTAAATTGGATGGGAGAAAATATTGATGCGCCTCTCTGTGTCCGTTCTGGAAGACCTGCTGCAAGCCTTGCCCCATCTCCGATCGCAGATCTACTTTAAAGCGTCTCTCACGGCCCTTTCCCATGCAATGGAAGACCAAGTGCTGGCAGGAGCCGACTCTCAGCTCGTGATTGCTAGCTTTCAGCGGGAGCGATTCTATCAGCAGGAAGCCCATCGTTATCTGCGAATTTCTGAGCGCAGTGACCAGGTTTATGTCCTCGCTGCTCCTGAAACCAGTTTTACTCATTGTTCTGACCATTACGAAACGATCGCCTTCGACCCGACCGATTCCCTGAGTCGGGAGTGGCACCTGATTGTGGTCGGCGACCAGTATGCAACATGCCTGGTGTGCCAGGAGCGAGAGAGTGCAGGGGAAGAGGGCGAGTCGATGCCGCCCATGGATCAGGTGCGCCGCTTTGAGGGCGTTTGGACTTTCGATCGCCAAGTCAGTTGCCAAGCCGCCGATCTATTGCTCGATCGCATTTTGGCTTACCGTCCAGAATTGGCGACTAAAATCCAGGATGCTAAAGCCCGCTTTTTAGTCGAAAAACCCCAAGGCTTCCAAAATGTTGATCCCGGACCCTTTGCCGATCGCCTGGTTACTTACCTCCAAGTGGGGCAATACAAATTGTTGAAGGCTTATCGCTCGATCGCCGCCCAAGAGCGCAAAGAGCGTTTAGTCAACTCCATCACCGCCGCTATTCGTCGATCGCTCAACCCCAACGAGATTCTCACCATTGCGGTTCGCGAGTTGGGGCAAGCGTTGCAAGCCTGTCGCTGCATCCTCTACCGCTGTAAGGAGGCCGATGCTGCCGCCACCATTCAATTTGAGTTTTTAGGCTCATCTGTCCCATCCCTGCTGGGTCAAGCCTGGTCATTGCAAGATAATCCCCTCTTCCAAGACATTCTTCAGACCCAGGAGCGTCTCTATGTAGAAGATGTCCAAACCGATCCCCGCCTGTCCCCAAACCAACTAAAGCTATTAGCACCTAAAAAGTTCACACCAGCGGCACCCCTGTGGATGACTGCTGGCATTCGTTCCTGGCTCATGGTGCCCGTGTTGTACCAGGGACGGTTACTGGGGGTAGTGGAACTCCATCACTGTGGCAATGAGACCCATCACTGGGCAGAGGATGAACTGGATTTGGTGGATGCGATCGCCACCCAGGTGGGAGTTGCTCTCATTCAAGCCGAATCTTATGCCAACCTAGAAGACTTGAACCAGCAATTGGAAGCCCTCGATCGCACCCGCAGTAACCTAGTTGCCATCACGGGGCACGAACTGCGAACCCCCTTGTCCACCATTCAGGTTTGCTTAGAATGCTTGGCTAGTGAACCCGATATGCCTGTGGAATTGCGTCAGGTGATGCTGAACACTGCCCTCACCGATGCGGAACGAATGCGGAAGCTGGTTCAAGACTTCCTAACCCTCTCTCGGTTGGAAAGTGGTCGGGTGAAGTGGCATCTGGAGTCCTTGCCTGTTCAGGAATGTGTAGATTTGGCTCTCAGTAGTATTCGCGCCAACCAGTCTCGTGGAGCGCTGCCTCACATTACGGCCCAGGTGCCAAGCGAACTTCCTTTGGTCAAAGCCGATGGGGAATGGCTCGTAGAACTCCTGTCTAAACTCGTAGACAATGCCTGCAAATTCACAGAGGCAGAAGGACAGGTAACTATCCAAGCGACCTCCAACGCTGACCAAATGGTAGAGGTGACAATTACTGACACAGGCAGGGGCATCGAACCCAATCGGTTAGAGACCGTGTTCGATCGCTTCTACCAGGAAGAAGGGGCCTTGAGACGCACCACAGGCGGCACAGGATTAGGGCTGGCCATTTGTCGGCAAATCGTCAACGGCTTGGGGGGAGAAATTTGGGCAGAGTCCGCAGGTCGGGATCAAGGCAGCCAATTTCACTTCACGATCCCGATCGTGGGCGACAATCAGGAGCTACAAACCGCAGGGTGGGGCGAACTGCCTCAGCCCAAAGAACTGTAGCCTAAAGAACTGTAACAGTTTTTTCAATCCCGACAGAACCACCCAGCCTCGATGATAGGATGCCATAAAACATTCTGGAAATGACCCATGGCAGAAACCCTCACTGGACAAACTCCTCTCTTCGGTGGCAGTACAGGCGGCTTACTCACAAAAGCTGAAGTCGAAGAGAAGTACGCCATTACCTGGACAAGCCCTAAGGAACAAGTTTTTGAAATGCCCACTGGTGGAGCTGCCACCATGCGGCAAGGCGAGAATTTGTTGTATCTCGCTCGTAAAGAATACTGCATCGCCCTCGGCGGTCAGCAACTACGCGCCAAGTTCAAAATCACCGATTACAAGATTTATCGGATTTATCCTAACGGCGAAATCCAATACCTCCACCCCAAGGATGGGGTGTTCCCTGAGAAGGTCAATCCGGGTCGTCCCTTCGTTGGCAAGCTCGATCGGAACATTGGTAGCAACCCAGAACCCGCCAGCATCAAGTTCAGCGGTCGTCAAACCTACGACGCTTAGTCGTTCTTGACCTTACTCCTGTCTTAGCTCTCATTCCCAGGCTAGTCCTGGGAATTTTGTTTATGGGGGCAGTGTGCGGGGACTAGTGTTCTGTCAAGAAAATTTTGAGAGTCGAAGACCCTCAAAATTCAACTCCAACTAACCCCCCGGCTTTCAGCTACCCGTCAATTAATTATTGACAGATTACTAGTCTTGTGGTGAACTGGGTTTCGATCGCTTAAAGCTTGCTATTTTTTCAATCAAGTGAATTTTCTTACGGCAGTTTGCGACCAAAGAACCACAAGTTGTTTCACAAAACTGCTGTAAAACAGCCAAGCCCATCTTCATTCAAATGCTAGCTTTTGAACTGATTCAGTTTTTCGTACCCGTTTACCTTTCTACGAGCAGCGAATGACCCGAACCCGGCCGATCAATTCTCTAAGCAGTATTTGGCAGAGCTACTCATACCGCTCGGCGAGGTCAATGTTGGCAAGGAAGTACCTGGAGAAGCCAGACAAATCGATGTTTCATTCATTCCCAGCCCCTAAGCCTATGCAGCGACAGAATCACTGGGATTGCTGGGTCGATTTGCTGCAACCCCGTGCCTCCTGGAACCCTTTCGGAATCAACCCTCCTTCACCGAAGTTCGAGACTGTCTGCTGAAGCTATTCCTTACTCAAGCAGAAGTCCAGCGGCAAGCAAGACGTAACGAGGAGCAACTTCCAGGGAATCAGTTGCCAAGATTATGGATTCTGGCATCCTCAGCCTCAGAAAATTTGTTACAGGGGTTTGGGGCTGAGCTAAAGGACACATGGGGGGCGGGTGTTTACCTTCTTGATCCCGCTTTTAGAAGTGCGATCGTTGCCCTAAATCAGCTACCCCGCACTCCAGAAACCCTGTGGCTACGAGTGCTAGGAAAGGGGAAAACTCAGCAGCAAGCCATTGATGAATTAGTAGCTCTGCCCAAAAACCACCCGTTGCGCTCAAACACCTTAGAGCTACTGGCAAATTGGCGAATTACCATAGAAAGCAGCGAGAGTTTAGATGAAGAGACCCAGGAGTTGATTATGCAGCTATCACCCGCCTATTTTCAATGGCGAGAAGAAATTTTGCAGGAAGGTAGACAGGAAGGTAGACAGGAAGGTAGACAGGAAGGGGTTAATGTAGAGCGGCTTTCTACCGTTCAAAGCCTATTGCAAGCACGCTTCGGGGATTTGGATGAACAGTGGGCAGGTGTGGTTGAAACGATCGCCAATCTTCCCCCCGCAGACTACACACAGTTCTTACTCCATCTGCCCAACTTATCCCAAGAAGAGGTGCTGAGTCAGTTTCAGTCCACTTGATTTGCAGCAGGTCATCTGTGGAGCGAGTCAGCTCCCATCAGTCTTGTCCAGAGTGACCACAGTAACCCAGCTACATTAACTGTCAACTATTTATTGCTCTCAGCTGTCATGATTTTTCCCGATTTCGACCAGTTCTCCGCCCTTGCTCAACGGGGTAATTTTGTCCCGGTTTACCAAGAATGGGTTGCAGATCTGGAAACTCCTGTCTCAGCCTGGTACAAAGTCTGTGCCGGGCAGCCCTACAGCTTTTTGCTGGAATCTGTCGAAGGAGGACAACTGGGTCGCTACAGTTTCCTGGGCTGCGATCCCCTTTGGGTATTGGAGACTAGAGGCGATACTACAACCCAAACACAACGAAATGGTACTGTTCAATCCTTTAAGGGTGACCCATTCACCATTCTGGCGAACTGTCTGGAGCCTTACCGTCCCGTTAAGCTTCCACAATTACCGCCCGGCATTGGTGGCTTGTTTGGATTCTGGGGCTATGAACTAATTCGCTGGATCGAGCCATGTGTCCCCGTTTATCCTCTAGAAACAGATGATCTTCCTGATGGATTGTGGATGCAAGTGGATAGCTTGCTGATTTTTGACCAGGTACAGCGCAAAATCTGGGCAGTTGCCTATGCTGATTTGCGAGATTGCCCATTAGAGCAGGCTTATCAGCAAGCGGGCGATCGGATCACCCAACTGGTTAGCAAACTTCAACTCCCCTTATCTGGAAAAGACACCCTGTTAGCCTGGGATCGCACCACTGAATCTACACTGCAATACACCAGCAACACTTCCCAAGCCGAATTCTGTACAAGCGTGGAAACCGCCAAGGAACATATCAAGGCAGGGGACATTTTTCAAGTTGTGATCTCCCAACGGCTGACAACACAGTACGCAGGTGATCCCTTTTCCCTCTACCGTTCCCTGAGATTGATTAATCCCTCGCCCTACATGGCCTATTTCCACTTCCAGAATTGGCAAATTATTGGCTCCAGTCCAGAAGTGATGGTCAAGGCAGAGCGATCGGTTGATCCTGTGGCTCCCTCGATCGCCACCCTGCGCCCGATCGCTGGAACCCGTCCTAGAGGCAAAACACCTGCTCAGGATGCCGCCCTAGCAGAAGAACTGCTGCAAGACCCCAAGGAAGTGGCAGAGCATGTAATGTTGGTAGATCTGGGACGCAACGACCTGGGGCGAGTCTGTCGCGTCGGCACCGTTAGCGTTGATGAACTCATGGTCATTGAGCGCTACTCCCACGTCATGCACATTGCCAGTAACGTGTCTGGAGAATTAGCCACAGATAAAACGGCGTGGGACTTACTCAAAGCCACCTTCCCTGCTGGTACCGTCAGCGGCGCGCCTAAAATTCGCGCGATGGAAATCATTCATCACTTAGAACCCTGTCGTCGGGGTCCCTACTCTGGAGCCTACGGCTACTACGATTTCGAGGGACAGTTGAACAGCGCGATCGCCATCCGCACCATGATCGTCCGTAGTCAGGGCAACGGCAAACACACAGTCAGCGTTCAAGCCGGGGCGGGACTCGTGGCAGACTCAGAGCCTGCAAAAGAATACGAGGAAACGCTCAATAAAGCCAAGGGAATGCTGGAAGCAATTCGCTGCCTACAAGCCAAGGGTTAAAGCTATAATGGCTGTCAGCAACGCGGGTGTAGTTCAGTGGTAGAACGTCACCTTCCCAAGGTGAATGTCGTCGGTTCGAGTCCGATCTCCCGCTTTTAGGTGGTGCTTATGCAAAGGCAAAGTACTCCGTTCCTGTGTCTCATTTCAGGCGATATTTCTAGCTAATTAGTGGGGGCTAGGGATGGGGCGATCGTCGGCGCTGGCGAAGGCGTAGTGGGGAGCGTCGGCGCTACCGGAGTCGGTGCGAGCGATGCCGTTGAGGGTGCAGCACAAGCACCTAAAGGAACGGCTTGCGTGTCCACCGTAACGTCCTTATAGCCAGACGTACTTAGGAGTTGTGTCACGACTAGCCTTGCCCGCTCATTGGCCTGGGTTAATATTCCCTCATTGCAAGCTGTTAAAAATATCTTTTGTAATGCCTGCTGTTCTGCCTGCGCTTGAAGTTCAGGAGCCACATCAGGGCCCAATCCCAAAAAGCCGCGATCGTAGTCATAAACAGTGGAGCGAGTCACATCAATTTTGCTATCAAGAATACGAGGAGCAGGCAGCAGCAGGCGAATCTGATTTCCAGTTACCTGAACATTTTCAGATTTAAGTTCACCCAAGTTAACACCCGCTCGCACCTCACCCCTGGCAATGTAAAGCAACGTAGTTTGACCCAAGACAAATCCCCCGATCGCCTGATTTTTGCTTGTGGGCACCACTGCTTCCATCGTAAAGATGGCGGTTGTCAGATCGCTCGCTCCTTGGACTTGCCGAATTACAACTGATCGCACATCCACTTGGGCAGGAGATGGCGGATTCAGCGTCATACCCAACTCCTGCAACCAGCGCCCCTTCGATCGCCACGCACTGGCTGAAGCAACCACAATCAACATTAGAACTGCACCTGTGGTCAGCAGCACCAAACTATTCAAAAAACCCCTGCAACCTTTACCCACAGTGCCACTCCCAACATTTAAGATTTATTTAGTAGATGAATGATCTTTGACTTAAATTACCCTTGAGTTTTGTTACGAAATAGTCGCGGGAGAGCTGTTCGCCGCAGCCATAATATTAAAACATGTTGAAATAAACTGAATCTTTTACGCTTCCCACCATCTTACTGATCATCCTCAAGACCGAATCGAGCCTTCTAAGTATTTCTATGCGGAAATATAAGAGTGCATAAAACTCACCCAATCACAGGACATCTGTATTTTCTTGAAAGTAGAGATTCAATCCTAGTCCATTTTAACTTCACTGTTGAATCGACGCGGAGATTAACCACCGGGCTTACTCCTGTAATCTTCACGAAGGTGATAAGCTATCAGCAGTAACTCTGCAATTTCCCTGTAAACTCAGATTCATCTCTAGAGGCATGAGTGCCTTACCAGCAGTAGCTCTTCCAAACTAACGATGAAAAAGTGTGTTTACGAGGAGTTACTGAGAAATGCTAGAAAATTGAACCCGTGCTGCATCGGTGCATAGTGTACTTAAAAAGCCTTCTTATTTTAGAATTGCTCCATCGGGGATACTGTAGTTAGATCGACAAGGGGCAAGAATATAAGCAGTGATTCCTAACAAATTAGAGACAATAAATTAGTGCAATGTATGGATTAGGGACACGGGAAGTCTGTAAAATGTGCCTCTTAGGGCAACTGTCTGAGGATTTCAAGTTAGGTCGTAACATTGAGTGATCTTCCGGATATCCTGTTTATTATGTTGTAGGCGTTTTGGGGTAAGCTACCTTATCCCCGTAGTGTGTCAACCTGGAGAGTAAGTGGGGGCATGAGTACAGTTCTAGTTGTGGACGACAGTGCCATGCTGCGAGAAATGGTTTCAGACGTACTTAGAAAAAGTGGGCTGACCGTGATTCAAGCCTGTGATGGTATTGATGCAATAGAGAAAATTAAGGCCAATCAGCCCGATTTAGTGGTGATGGACATCGTTATGCCACGCATGAATGGCTACGAACTTTGCCGCTGGATTAAAAAAGATTGGGTCAAGATTGATCCCCAGGGGCGTGATATCCCTGTGGTTATGTGTTCTACCAAGAACGAAGAATTCGATCGCTATTGGGGGATGAAGCAAGGCGGAGATGCCTATATTGCCAAACCCTTCCATCCCGCAGAATTAATAGAAACTGTGCAGCAGCTTTTAAAGCGATAGCCGATCGCATCTCTGTAGCTCAGCTAGTGAAACACTTTAGTAGCCACTATATTTGCAAGGGAAAGGAATAACACTTATTCCTTTCCCTTGCAAATATCCACTAAGTTAAGAACGGAGAGAGGGGGATTTGAACCCTCGGAACCCTTGCAGGCTCATCTGATTTCAAGTCAGACGCATTCGACCACTCTGCCATCTCTCCAAACTAAATACCCGCCTATCCAACCTCACCATACCAAGAGTTGATTAGGAAAACCACTCATAAAGTTTTGCGCTACATCATGTGTAGCGCAAAACTTTAGGCAAATCGGTGTTGATGGGGGGAGCAGCAATCTGGAACTCTAAAGTTGATCCAGTTGCGTCTTCAGAGCTTCTAGTTCAGCATCAACTACTTTGTCGGGAGTAGCGGGAGTAGCTTGAGTAGAGCCAGCAAGCTGAGGCTGATTTTGAGGTGTGGAAGGCCCCAGAAGCTGAGCCTTCATCGCAGCCAACTCATCATCCACACCGCTACCAGACTCCAGAGCAGCGAATTGGCTTTCCAGCGTAGATCCTGCCAACTCGGCTCCTGCTTGCGATCGGGCTTCCAGTTGCAGAACCTTTTCTTCCATCCGCTCAAAAGCAGACATTGCACTACCTGTGCTCATCTGTCCCACAGCCGATTGCAGTTGCTCATTTGCCTTGGCAGCCGAAACCCGCGCCTTGAGCATATCCTTTTTGGTTTTGGCCTCAGAGATCTTGCCCTCTACAGCAATTAGATTGCGTTTCAGGGTATCTACTTGGGCAACTTGCTGGTCAAGCTGAGTTTTCAGCGTATTGGCAGTTTCACCGTAGGTTTTTTTGCGGGTCAGGGCTTCACGGGCTAAGTTTTCATCACCCTTCTGCAACGCGAGCTGGGCCCGTTGTTGCCAGTTGTTTGCCTCAGTTTGGTTTTGGTTATATTGCTGTTGCGTCCGTTTCTGGCTGGCGATCGCACTAGCAACGGCCTGACGAAGCTGAATCAGGTCTTCCTGCATGTCAATGATGGCTTGCTCTAGGATCTTTTCAGGGTCCTCAGCTTTGCTAACCATGTCATTGACATTTGCCCTGACTACTCGGCTAATCCGGTCAAATAATCCCATAGCTCTATTCTTCCTTCTAAGGTGTGCAAGGGGGGGTGGGAGGTAAGCGATTTTATATAGCAGGCTTTACCATGAGGGCTGAGGTGGCACCTCAATAACATCATAAACGGCTAATTCAATTTGCCTATTTCAATTTCTTGGTTTAACCTGCCAAATTATAAAACTGACTCCAGTGTTATTTTTGTTAACTATGCCAATAGTTTTACATATCTCTGAGAGAAACGGTTTCAGTAAAAATGCATGATTTAACCTCGTTAAGATCTCTTCACCATGCTGCCAAATCTTGAAAGCGTATGTATCAATTTCAAGGTGAGAGACAACATGCAAACTCTCGTGATCTCGTCATGAAATTTGTATCTAAAATTACAGAATAACTCCGCACACGTGTTAAGAGCTTTGCAAGAAATGATGTGAATTTTCGTAACTACTCAGGCTGTTAACTCAATGTCGAGCCGCTCTCATCCCCCAGCCCCTTCTCCCAGAGCGGGAGAAGGGGAGCCGGATTGAAGTCCCTCTCCCCAGGGAGAGGGATTTAGGGTGAGGGTAGGCTGAGTAGTTACGAATTTTCTTAGTTACTTGGTATCCACAAAAATCAGAATGCCCAAGTAGGCTAAAAGCCTGTCATAGTGTCTCCAGAGAGAACTAAAACAGGCTTCTAAATTTGAGTGGGTAAAGGCGACTAGATGAGCTTTAAGTCAGAGTAATCGCTCAATAAGTCGTCAGCGGTCAGCGTATCAGCGCCATCTTGGGGAGACCAGAGAACTTCAACAGCTAGAAGACGATCGCTGGAAATGGCTCCAATCTGGCTCAGAGCACGGCGTAAATCGTCTGTGTTGTTAACTGTTGGTAATTGCAAATTGCCTTGGGCAGCAACAACCAGCGTTGCAACCAGATACTCACCAGGAGCCGATTCTGAGACTGACTGAGCAACCAATGAAGGATTGCCTTCACTCAGAGTCAAACTCTCAGAGCCGTTATTTGGCACGTTGTTTATAGCCTTCAACTGAAGCTGACTATTGACATTTGAGAGGGTTTCTTCGCTAAATTTGCTGCGTTCAGCCAATGCCAAGCGATTAAACTGCGCTTCAGCGATTCCCAACCGGGTCTGCTGAAGGTTTGTGCCAGCGTAGACCCAATACTCAGGGTGGCGCAGCAGCGCTAAGGTTGTCTCTTGCAACACCTGAGTTAGCCCTTCGGTGGAGTTCGTGTTGGCACTGGTGGCAATGCGGTTTAAGTCAGATTGCAAGCTACGGGCGCTGGAGAGTAACCCAACCTGAACTTGGGCGATCGAAACCGTTGGGTTGCTTCCGGATTCTAAGTCTGATTCATCGCCGCCATTGATCTGACGGAAGCTTTGCAGGAGAAAACTAGCAACCGTAAGCGCCACAAAGATGCCTAGGATGCCCCCACCACCGCCAAAGAAAAAGGG
>JARCMD010000088.1 GCA_030248885.1 Leptolyngbyaceae cyanobacterium MP9P1.79
AAATAGGGGATGTGCAACTAGTTGCACATCCCCTATTTCTAATTAGTTTCAAAGGGAGGCAGGGCAACTCAAGGAAGCTGCCTATCCCCGTTTCTATTGTTAGTTTTGTGGTTCCATGCCCTTGCTAGAAGGTCGTGGCTCTTCCAGCAATCCTTCCTCGCCCTGAACCTGCTTGAAGAATGCCTTGGTGCTGTCGGGTAGGGGTTCATCTAAGTTCAACTTTTCCCGCACATTATCAGCGGCGCTCTTGAGGGTGCCCACTAACCCTTCCTCTGGTTCCTTAGAGGCGTTAACATCTATGCGGGGCATGGGTTCAGTTTGCTCAACTGGATGAATTCTTGTGTCGGTGGCGATCGGTGCTGCCTGCACAGGTAATGCCCCACCAAAGCCCAACACAACGCTGGCAATCAAGGTGAATCCCACAAGCAATGTAGCAAGAACGCGCTCTAGTTGCAGCGTCTGTAACCTAGCAATAATCCGATTCATATAAAATCCTCAATTTCACTACGCTACCAGTTTTGAGCTTTTACTCAACCCACACATCAACCTGTTGGTATAAAGAGGCAAGGAAGTTCTTTAAGTTAAATTAAAGCCTTTGGGTAACCACTCAGGCTGCCCTCACCCTAAATCCCTCTCCCTGGGGAGAGGGACTTCAATCCCGCTCCCCTTCTCCCAGTGGGAGAAGGGGCGGGGGATGAGGGCAGGCTCGACATTGAGCTAGCAGCCTGAGTAGTTACGCCTTTGGATAAGATCTGATTTTTTAGTCAGATGCTCAGCGTCCCATCAGAAAATTAGAACCCTGGTTTTACAGGTTATTCAATTCATGATTCTCAGACAATTGAAGAGTGCAAGCTTTAGTGATGGAGTAGGCAAATGTTAGAAGATGCCGAGGTGGAGAATCAACAAGGGCTGAGCCAGTGTCGCCAAGGACATTGGGAAGAAGCGATCGGTCATTTTGAGGCGGCCCTAGCGCTAGAGCCTCTCCTCGCCCCGGTTCAGTGCAACCTCGGTTTTGCTTTGATTCAACAGGGCAGATTGGCAGAAGCAGCTCATTGGTTCCGATCGGCTCTGTCCAATGACCCCAATCTTTTTCAGGCTCACAATAACCTGGGTGTTGTTCTCAGCCAGCAACACCGTTGGGAAGAGGCGATCGGCTGCTTTCAAATTGCCCTGGGCCTTGCCCCTGACTTTGCTGAAGCCCATCGTAACTTGGGCGTAGCGCTGAAGGCCCAGCACCACCTCCAGGGGGCGATCGATTCTTTGCAAAGAGCGATTGAGCTTCAACCTCACCTTGCCGATGCCCACTACCATTTGGGCGATGCGCTGGTGCAGCAGGGACATCTGGAGGATGCGATCGGCTCCTTTGATCGCGCGTTGCATCTCAATCCCCACGCTGCCGAAGCCTACGTCAGTCTTTGCAATACGCTCTATCAGTTAGGAGATTGGGCAACCGTGTATGATGTCGCCCAAGTTTACAATCAGGTGTTTGCTGAAACCGATGACCTACGACCCAGCTTGTTTTTGATCCGTACCGCTCTGTTTCTGGGGTTACACGACGCTGCCTTAGAGGCGCTGCATGATTTAGAAGTGAAGGTGTATGGATCATCCCCGCTTGATGGGCAACCAAATGGAGCGATCGAGTCTTCGATTCCCAGCACCCAATTGGCAGTCCTCTATCCAGAAATTTTATTTAGTCTGCCTCACCTACGGGATGATGTTGCTGCCAATGCCCGGCTGCGGCAGTTAGCTGCCAAGAGCTACTTCAAAGCCGCTGATTCCAAGATCCATCATCAGCCTTCCTGCCTCACCGTTCCCCAAACACAAATAAACTCTCCCTATCCCCGCATCGGCATTCTGTCTAAAGGATTTTACCGGATGTCTGAAGGGTGGTGCAATCGGGATGTGGTGCGAGAACTGGCAGCCCTTGGTGTGGAGCTTTACCTCTATGCCACTGCCCGGTTTAAACCCGATGATTTGACCGCCCAGTACCAGGCTAATGCCCGCCGCTTCTTCATTCCCCCCAGCCTCAGCCACCAAGTTCATTTGCAGAATGAGCAAGAAATTTTGGCGGCGATCGAGGCAGATAGCCCAGAGGTGCTGATTGATATTGACTCCGTACTCACCGCCATTCACCCCAGAATTATGAGGCACAATCCGGCTCCCCTGTGTTTAACATGGCATGGGTTTGAACCCCCCGGTGTTTCTCGCCATCATTACTTCCTGTGCGATCGTCACACCCATCCTGCTGGAGTCGAGCAGCATTACTACGAGCAACTGGTGCGCCTCCCCGATTCGTTTCTGGCTGTTTCTGGCTTCACCTGTGACCCGATCGATCGCTCCGCCGCCCGTCAGCAATTAGGCATCGCACCCGACCAAGTTGCCTACCTCTGCATGGCCATTGGCTTGAAGTTCTCCCAGGAGTTAGCCAAAGCTCAGGTGCAGATTCTCCGCCATGTTCCCAACAGTGTCCTGCTTCACAAAGGCTCTGGAGATAGCGACAAGGCTAGAACGGGCTACACCGTGATTCGTGAGACCTACCAGCGTGAGTGCGAACAGCAGGGTGTGGACTTCGATCGCATCCAGTTTCTCGATCGTACCCCTACCGAAGAAGCTCACCGCACCATTTATGTCATTGCTGATGTCCTGCTGGATACCTATCCCTTCAACGGAGTCACCCATACCCTAGAAGCATTGTGGTTCCGGTTACCGATCGTCACCCTTGTTGGAGAGCAGTTTTACGCCCGTGCCAGCTATTCCTTTATGCAAAATGTAGGGCTGCAACATGTGGAACCGCAAGCTGGAGAACTAATGGTAGGAATTGCCCACACTTGGGAGGAGTATGTAGAGTGGGGCATTCGGTTGGGGCGCGATCGGGATTTACGTCACGCGATTCAAGCGCAGCTAGCTGAAGCCCAAGCCCCAGAGTCCCTCGCACCGCTATGGAATCCCCGCAAGTTCGCAGTCGATTTGCTCGACCATCTCTCTACCCTTAGGGGGCATTAGTATGAGCCACTATAATCGCTCGGCAAGAGATCATGGCGGAAATTCTATACCCACGAGATAGATGTAGTAATCTATCCCATTCTTTAACGAATCCCAGTGACAATACTTCGGACAGTTTTTGTGGAGGTGCTGGAAACTCTGTTTGACATCCAGTACAGACCCTCACCGTTCGGCTGAGCGCTCACGTCGAAGCCTAAATCCCTCTCCCAAGAGGCTTGTCATTACCAACATCCTTTAAACAGCTTAGAGGGTGTCTGAAAAATGCCATAGACCTTGCACTTGCCCCCCTAAATCCCCCAATTCTGGGGGACTTCGATCTCAGAACCCCCCAGAATTGGG
>JARCMD010000487.1 GCA_030248885.1 Leptolyngbyaceae cyanobacterium MP9P1.79
GCAGGGGAGCCGGATTGAAGTCCCTCTCCCCTCTTGGGAGAGGGATTTAGGCTTCGACGTGAGCGCTCAGCCGAACGGTGAGGGTCTATACTGGCTGTAAAATAGGGTTTCCAGCACCTCCACAAAAACTGTCCGAAGTATTGAGTGTGAGCTACATAGCCAATAATCCAAGCCATTATCAAAGGGTTTACCAAAGAGGCACGGCGATCGAAAAATAGAGATTAATGTGATTCAGTCTATTGATTCTTACCCGTTGAGCAGCACGATCGCCTGATGCCATTTTTGTGATGACAGATTTATTCTTGGTAATGATGTTGGGGTTTTTGGGGAGTTTCGGGCACTGCATTGGGATGTGTGGGCCCCTCACAGTTGCCTTCTCTCTGTCCGCAAAGTCAACGATCGTACCCGTGTGGCGGCAACAGCTTTACTTCCACTGCCTACTGAATCTGGGGCGAATGGTGAGCTATAGCTTAGTAGGAGGGGGAATCGGGGCACTGGGTTCAGTCTTAATTGCCAGTGGTCAATTTGCAGGCATTGACAGTGGTTTGCGACGAGGATTAGCGATTTTTACCGGAAGCTTATTGATTTGGATTGGTCTGACCCAAGTTGCTCCGGGTCTTTTACCTCGCCTTCGGATCGCCCATCCATTGACTCAGGAGAAACTTCACCAGCGGTTGAGTACAGCGATGATGAACCTGTCGTTGCACACTCACTGGTGGACTCCAATTCTGCTGGGAACTGCCTGGGGTTTAATTCCCTGCGGTTTCTTATATGCTGCTCAGATTAAAGCAGCAGAAACCGGAGATTTGGGGCAGGGCGCACTGACAATGCTGGCTTTTGGTCTGGGAACTCTACCTTCCATGGTGGGAATTGGTGTGTTTACGTCTTTGATGAGTCGCGATCGGCGTAGCCAGCTATTTCGGCTGGGGGGATGGGTGACGCTGACGATCGGAGTCCTGACGTTGATGCGAACGGAAGCGATGACCGACTACACAGGTCATGCGGCTCTATTCTTTCTGATGCTGGCGCTGGTGGCGCGTCCCCTGAGTCGCCTCTGGTCGCCACCCTTGCGCTACCGTCGTGTTTTGGGTGTCACAGCTTTTGTCTTGGCGGTGGCCCATACGCTGCACATGCTGGAACACACCTTCTCCTGGAACCTCGATGCTGTCTCGTTTCTACCGCCCATACTTCAAAGAGGATTCTGGGCCGGAGTCGGCGCACTGGCGTTGCTCGCTCCAGCGGCTCTCACCAGTTGCGATCGGTTGGTCACGGCTCTGGGTCAACGCTGGCGATCGATCCATCTGTTGAGTATCCCGGCTCTAGTTCTAGGTGGGTTTCACGCCATTCTGCTTGGTTCTCACTATTTAGGCAATCTGGAGTGGGCTGGCTGGAATCAGGTCAGAACCCTTTTGCTAGCGATCGGAGTCCTCCTAGTTTTGCTGATCCGTTGGCGTTTCGTTTGGTCTGTAGTTCGATTGGAGAAGTTTTATGTCTCGCCTCGATAATTCCCGTCAATTTCTGGTTTGCTTGGCAATTCCCGCACTGATTGCTGCCCCTGCCATCGCTCATAATGTCCAGGTTTCAGGGGATGTCGCAGCAACGTTTCACCTCGAACCGAACCACAATCCCAAGGTGAATCAACCTGCCCGCACCTGGTTTGCTCTAACTCGACGGGGGGGTGAAATTATTCCCCTCGCTAAATGCAATTGTTATCTGGCTGTCTATGCAACGCCTCGTTCCACCAATGCTGTTCCACTGATGCGACCCACGCTCAAAGCAACCAGTGCTGAGCGTTACAAGGGCATTCCTGGGGCAGAAATTACGTTTCCTCGATCGGGAATCTATGAATTGGAGTTAGTTGGTTCTCCCAAACCAGGCGCAAACTTCAAACCATTCACGTTCACCTATCAGGTAACGGTTAGCCGATGATTTAGCTATTTTGAGTTGGAAAGCCCTACTTGCAAGGTAGTCGCCTGAGATTATCTCAGCCCCTCACCCCAACCCCTCGCCCTCTGGGAGAGGGGTTGGGGTGTAGCTTGCTTCCCGAAGGGTGGGCGGTTTAGGAAAGTTGCATATCATCTAATAATACCAAACCAGCTACTAGCCACAATGTTTCTATATATGGAAATACATATATAGAAACACTGGATGGGCATTCCTTTGCCTATACTGTAGACATTTTGTCTGATATTTTATGTTGATGCAAGTCTATCAGGTTGAAACAAGTGACGAAACACCATCGAATTGAACTCATCAATCGCAACAACTTTGCCCTAGAGATCGCACAAGATCAGCCCATTCTGGCAGCAGTGGAACAGGCTGGATTGCGGTTGCCCGTTGGGTGTCGGTATGGTGCCTGCATTACCTGCGCTGCCCGTTTAGTTCAAGGACAGGTGGATCAGTCCCAGGAAAAGTGCCTCAAGCCAGACCAAATTGCGGCGGGGTATGTTCTGCTATGTATTGCCTTGCCCCGCGCTGACTGTTGGTTTGAAGTGGGAGTGGAGAGCCAAGCCGCGCTTTACACTAATCCATTTCAAGGATAATCCGTTCAACATTGTTCAACATTGATGAGATGGGCACACTTCGCTTTGCCCATTCTACCCCCAAGGAGATTTCTGAGAAAGATGTTTCCCTGTAGGGGCAAAGCATCCGGCAGACAAGCCTTGAATCGACCAGAAGGTCATTGCCCAGATGCTTCGCCCTTCCGGTGCCTGGTATAAACTTTTCTAGAAATCTCCAAACCAATGGCGGCTCAAGAGAGCCGCCATTTTATTGAATTAATAATTAAACGTAAGTTATTTTATTTTCATTTCCTGTAAGACGGTTGTGTTATCACCCATTCCTCTGTATTATCTAAATTCAGACAATTCAACGGTATTCCGATCGGCTAACCGTTGATTAAAATGATACGCAAGGAGGTTATTGAAGTGAGTCTGTGGCAACGTATCTCTAAGCCAGCTTTATCGTTCCTATCTCGTGGGCTTGCCCCCTTGCAATCTGTACAGCACTGGCTCAGATTGGGACTTTCTCGCCTGTTTAAGTTCAATTCGTGGGTAGGTTTTGCCACTCTCTTTGCGGTGGGGATAGGCTTTAGTGCTGTCCTTGTGCTGCCCTCTGTGGGACTAACTGCCTCTAGTCAAGACAGTGGCAGTTCTACCCTGGCTAATCGCTCTGACTCTACCCTGGTGGCTCAGAATAAAAATCCTGAGTTAACGCTGGTCTCATTTGCAGTCACAAAAAAAGCTCACGATCGCATCATTCCTAAGTTTGTGGAAAAGTGGAAGCGGGAAACGGGGCAGACGGTGAAATTCAACCAAAGCTACGGCGGTTCTGGCTCTCAAGCTTGTGCAGTGATCGATGGTTTGGAGGCAGATATTGTTCACCTAGCGCTAAGTCTGGATGTCGATCGCATCCAGAAGGCGGGACTAATTCAACCCAACTGGACTAAAGAGGCTCCCAATGGCGGGATTGTCTCTAAGTCAGTGGGGGCGATCATTGTGCGATCGGGTAACCCCAAGCAAATCAAGGGCTGGGCAGACTTAGCGAAGGATGGGATCAAAGTGATCACTGGCGATCCCAAAACGTCTGGGGGCGCTCGATGGAATTTTCTAGCTCTGTGGGGATCGGTGACGCAGACGGGAGGGAGCGAGGCAAATGCGCGGCGTTTCGTCACTCGGTTCTTTAGAAATGTGCCCGTTTTGCCCAAGGATGCGCGGGAAGCCACGGATATTTTCTACAAGCAGGGGCAAGGGGATGCATTAATTAACTATGAGAATGAAGTCATCCTGGCCAATTTAGAAGGTCAGAAGTTGCCTTACACGATTCCCCAAACCAACATTTCCATCGAAAATCCGATCGCGATCGTGGACAAAAATGTGGACAAGCACGGGACTCGTAAGGTTGCCGAAGCCTTCGTACAGTATCTCTATACGCCTGAAGCGCAGCGAGAGTTTGCCAAGGTTGGCTTCCGCCCCGTGAATGCGGCGGTCAGCAAAGAGTTTTCTAAGAACTTTCCCACAATTAGGAAGCTCTTTACGGTCAATGATTTAGGCGGTTGGGACACGGTGCAGCGGAAGTTCTTCTCCGATGGCGCATTGTTCGACCAAATTCAAGTGGCGCTACGGAAGTAGTTATCTGCGATCGAATTCCGTCAGACCTATTTTCTAGGCGATGTGCAACTTTCCTGAACCGCCCACCCTCCGGGAAGCAAGCTACACCCCAACCCCTCTCCCCTGCTGGGCTTGTCATTACCAACATTTTTGAGAAATCGAAGATTTCTCAAAAATGTGAATTTTAAACCTCTTAGAAGTCCCAAATTGTCGCCCGAACCGCCCCCCTGCCCCCCAATTCTGGGGGGTTCTGAGATCGAAGTCCCCCAGAATTGGGGCCTTAA
>JARCMD010000488.1 GCA_030248885.1 Leptolyngbyaceae cyanobacterium MP9P1.79
AGTCCCTCTCCCCTCTTGGGAGAGGGATTTAGGGTGAGGGTCTATACTGGCTACACAATAGGGTTTCCAGCACCTCCACAAAAACTGTCCGAAGTATTGATCTGAGGCTACTTTGCAGAATTGGGGCACAGCAAGACAATCATAGGAATTAAGACTTATACTAAATTCCTAAAGGAGGCAGAACTATGGCTGCAACTGACTTCAGAGACTATTACGGCATTTTAGGCTTGAGTAAGACTGCCAATGTAGACGAAATAAAAAAAACCTACCGTAAGCTGGCTCGTCAGTATCATCCAGATGTAAATCCCAATAATCGAGACGCGGAAGCTCGCTTCAAAGAGGTGACAGAAGCCTATGAAGTGCTTTCTGACCCAGAAAAACGCGCTAAATACGACCAGTTTGGTCAATATTGGAAGCAAGCAGAATCCCGTCCCCCATCTGGTGCAGGGCCGTGGAGTTCCAACACCAATAGCAACTTTGAAAACTTTGAGTTTAGTCAATATGGGAGTTTCGATGAATTTATCAACGAACTCCTAGGCCAGTTTGGCTCAACTCCCTCTGGCACCACCCGCACCCGCACCCCACGATCGCCCGGTGTCCCTAGTGACTTTGGTGCCTCTGGATTCGATCGCACCCCTGGAGCCGCACTAGACCAGGAAGCCATCATCTCTCTAACCTTGGGTGAAGCCTTCCACGGGGCCAAAAAACGCCTCAGTTTGGGCAGCGAGACGATCGAAGGAGCCATTCCAGCGGGGGTAAAACCAGGAAGCCGCATTCGGTTACGGGGTAAGGGACAGACCAACCCTGCAAACCAACAACGCGGCGACCTCTACTTAGTGGTAGAAATTCAACCCCATCCTTTCTTTAAGTTTGAAGGGGAAAACTTGGTCTGTGAGGTGCCGATCGCACCCGATGAAGCCGTCTTGGGCGGTCAAATCGACGTTCCCACCCCCGACGGCACCGTCAAAATGAACATTCCCCCTGGAATTAAATCTGGACAGTCCCTACGTCTCCGAGGTAAGGGGTGGCCCCAACCCAAAGGAGGGCGCACCGACCAACTCGTGCGCGTCGTCATTACGCCCCCCAAAACCCTGAGTGAAATCGAGCGCGAATGCTACGAAAAAATCAAAGCCAATCGCACGATCGACCCCCGGAATGACCTGAAGCAAGTCAAACTCTAGAACACCTTAAGGATCGTGGATCAAACGATATACAGCAGTCTGGCTGTAGGGGCGAAGCAGTCGGTAAAAATTTCTGATTGAGTTCTGAGGTTTCCGAGAAAGATGTTACCCCTATAGGGGCGAAGCATCCGGCAGACAGAGCCTTGAATCGACCAAAAGGTCATTGCCCGGACGCTTCGCCCTTCCGGTGCCTGGTATAAACTTTTCTAGAAATCTCCTTAAGGAGTTGGACTCGCGTCTACTTCAACTTGGGGAGGGGTGGCAGGGCCGTAGAGCTTCCCAGGGTAGAGGTTCTCAAAGTAAGCGATCGTCGCCACCCCAAACGATCCCACCGCTCCTGCGCCGATGACTGGCTTCACGACTTCTTTGAGAAACGGAATGGGAATATAGTTTGCAATTTCACCCGCGATCGTATGGAGGAAATTTCCGCCTCCTGCGGCCATCACTGCTGCCGCCAGGGAAGCCACCCCCCCCGCCGCCACGATATCAACGTCATAAATCCGGGCGATACGATTAACTACGGCAAACTCGACAGTTGAGATGCCTACCGTGAAAACAATAGGCAGAGGAATAAACCCTACGGCTGCACCTCCCCCCATCATTAGCAGCAACTCTTCTCCGGCCTGGTCACGCGCTAATTTAGACATAGAAAACTCTCCTTAATTTAATTACAAGCCAAGAAATTTGGAATCCTCTACTAGTCGCTATAGCCACAGGGTTATGCTTGCTAAATCGCCATCAACCTCCAAGACTAGACGTTAACTTAGGAGCATTGAGTCCGATCGCCAAGTTTCACCTCCAAACCATCTCCAATCTTAAGGGATGTCCCCACCAATCCCCGCCATCTTCTCCAGCAAAACCTGCATGATATGATTTGGGATGAAAAGATGTGGTTGTATCCACATACACACTATTTGAGATCCATACCTTGTCTAGACAAACGGGTTTTCTAAGACTCATCGATCTGCCAGTAGATCTGCCGATCGCATCAGCAGCGCCAGATGCCTTGAACTTATCCAAAACGCCCATCGAACCTGTGCCCCCAGAGTCGGTAGAGGCGCTAGAGGGAACTCCGATCGCTCTGTCCCCAGAGCCAGATGCTTCCATGACCGAATATTATCGCCTTCAACAGGAATTATTCATCGTCAACCTTGCCTTTGCGGGCATCAGCTTCATCGCTGTCTGGCTAGCCTACTCCTTTAACATTGCCCTGAACTATTTGCTTGGGGCCTGTGCAGGTGTGGTTTACTTAAGGATGTTGGCTAAGAGCATAGAAGAACTGGGAAGGCAACAAGGGAAGCTTGGCAAAAGTCGGCTTGCCCTTTTTATTGGGCTAATGGTTGTTGCCACTCAGTGGCACCAGTTGCACCTTATTCCCATCTTCCTGGGATTCTTGACCTATAAGATTGCAATCTTGGTCTACACCCTACGCACAACATTGATGCCTGACTCTTGGAAATCATGAATTAAATAAAATCTAGGCGATGTGCAACTTAAAGTCTGCCCTCATCCCCCAGCCCCTTCTCCCAGTGGGAGAAGGGGAGCCGATCCAAATCTTAGCCCCTCTTCCCTTTTGGGAGAGGGGTTGGGGTGAGGGCGGTTCGGAAAGTTGCACATCGCCTAAATCTAGTTTTTAAAATCTAGTTTTTAGGTGGTAGACCTAGCTCACCGTGAAAAATTGGAACCTTGATTTTACAGGTTATTAGATTCAGGCTCCTTAAGAGCATGTGATTGTATAAGGACATTCAACTGCATGGACACACTACACCTGCTTGATACATTTAATTTGCTTCCCTTTGCCGAGCTAGAAGTGGGTCACCACCTCTACTGGCACTTAGGAAATCTGAAGGTGCATGGACAAGTTTTCATCACCTCATGGTTTGTGATTGCAGTTTTAATCCTGGCTTCTCTGGCTGCAACTCGCAGCATCCAGCGCATTCCCACAGGAATGCAAAACCTCATGGAGTATGCCCTGGAATTTATTCGAGACTTGGCACGAACTCAAATTGGTGAGAAAGAATACCGTGCCTGGGTGCCCTTTGTTGGCACCTTGCTTCTCTTTATCTTTCTCTCAAATTGGTCAGGAGCATTAATTCCTTGGCGGATAATTAAATTGCCAGAAGGAGAACTTGCGGCACCCACAAGTGACATCAATACAACAGTGGCATTTGCTCTACTAACCTCCCTGGCTTATTTCTACGCTGGTTTCAAGAAAAAGGGATTGGGATACTTTGGCAACTATGTGCAACCAGAGCCTATTATGTTGCCCTTCAAAATCATCGAAGATTTCACCAAGCCCCTTTCCCTGAGCTTCCGGCTATTTGGTAACATCTTGGCAGATGAGTTGGTCGTAGCAGTTTTAGTGCTATTGGTGCCGCTGTTTGTGCCGCTGCCTGTGATGGTTCTGGGTTTGTTTACCAGTGCGATCCAAGCCCTGATTTTCGCGACCTTGGCCAGTGCCTACATTGGTGAGGCGATGGAAGATCACGGTCATGAAGGCGAAGGACACGAGGAACATTCCTAAAATCCTTAGTCTACAGGTAACCGTTTTGTGATTTGATAGTTCTGTCTTTACATTTGAGGAAAATGATCATGGATCCAATCGTTGCTGCTGCGTCTGTTCTTGCTGCTGCCTTGGCCGTAGGTTTGGCTTCGATCGGGCCTGGGATTGGTCAAGGTAATGCCGCAGCCCAGGCTGTAGAAGGGATTGCCCGCCAGCCAGAAGCAGAAGGCAAAATTCGCGGTACCCTGCTGTTGAGTTTGGCATTCATGGAAGCGTTGACCATCTACGGTCTAGTGGTTGCCTTGGTGCTGTTGTTTGCCAACCCCTTCGCGTAAATCAGGTATCTGCGTCAGCAAAGTTACTTCCTGGCGCTACCTAAGTTGAACATTGTGACGTTATGTAAGTAGTCACCAATGAGGTAGGTACTGAAGTTGGCGAGGGGCAACATGAAAACTTGGATTCAAGCATCCACTTAACTTAATGGAATTCAGTCAACGCAGCTACAGCTTGTCTGGTTGCCCCTCTCCCACTTAATTCTTGTTCCTAATAGGCTTGGAAATTTTTACCTGGGTCTACAAAGTAACTCCTGTTAGTTTTTTGATTGACTGCTTGCCTAGTGACTCTACAGAACCTGATAACTCTACCGGAAAAGTGATTAAATCTAATGCAGTGGACAATTTTTCTGGCTGCTGAAACTGCTAAGGAGGGGGGTCTATTCGATTTAGATGCAACTCTGCCGCTCATGGCATTACAGTTTCTCCTCCTAGTCGTCGTTCTCAATGTAGTTTTTTACAAGCCTCTCAGTAAGGCGATCGACGATCGCAGCGAATACATTCGGGTGAATCAGTCGGAAGCGCAAGAGCGGCTAACAAAGGCTGAAACCCTTGCTAAACAGTATGAACAACAACTCGTGGAGTCGCGCCGTAAGTCGCAAGCGATCATCGCTACGGCTCAAGCAGATGCCACCAAGCTTGCTTCGCAGAAACTGATGGAAGCTCAGCAAGAAGCCCAGGTTCAGCGAGAACAGGCCCAGCGGGAGCTAGATCAGCAAAAGCAACATGCCCTGCGTTCCTTGGAAGAGCAGGTCGATTCGTTAAGTAATCAAATCTTAGAAAAACTCCTGGGCCAAGTTCCAGGCTAACTCTTATTTCTCTGGAAATTCCATGAAAATGTTCTTGTTACTGGCGATCGAAGCTACAGTTGATGCCTCTGAAGCGGCAGAAACGGCTGGTGAGGGAGGCTTTGGACTGAATTTTAATATTCTAGAAACCAACCTAATCAATCTAGCCATAGTCATTGGATTACTGATTTACTTTGGACGCGGCTTCTTAGGAAAGATGTTGGTTGAGCGTCGAACCACGATCGCCGCTGCCATTCAAGATGCGGAGAAACGCCGCAAGGATGCTGTTTCTGCCTTAGCTATGCAACAACAAAAGTTGGCCCAAGCCCAAGCTGAAGCTGAACGCATCAAGGCTACAGCCGAGAAAAATGCCGAGGTAGCCAGGGATGCAGTCCTGTCCCAAGCAGCCCAGGATATTCAACGGTTGCGAGATGCAGCAGCCCAAGACACCACCTCAGATCAGGAACGGGCCATCGCTGACCTGCGTCGCCAAGTTACTGCCCTCGCCCTGCAACGAGTGGAGTCGCAGTTAGCCTCCCGCCTGAATGACTCGGTGCAGCAACAGTTGGTCGATCGTAGTATTGCGCTGATAGGAGATTAGTCATGGCAAGTAGTATGCTGACCGCTGGGGTATCCGAGCCGTATGCTCAAGCCCTAATGTCCCTCGCTCAATCCAATAATGTAGTTGACCAAATCGGAGACGATGCCCTGTCGCTTCTTGACCTGCTGAAAAACTCCGAAGATTTGCGAACAGTCTTGTCCAACCCACTGATTAAGATTGAACTTAAGAAAGACATTCTGCGAGCAGTTGTCGGCGATCGGGTGCATCCGTTCACCCGCAATTTTTTGCTGCTGCTCGTCGATCGTCGTCGCATTCTGTTCCTGGAAGGGATTTTCAAACAGTACCTCGTCCTGCTGCGTCAACTGAAGCAGACCGTCCTGGCTGAAGTCATTTCGACCGTGCCACTAACGGAAGCCCAACAGCAAACTATCCGTCAGCGGGTAATGACGATGACAGGTGCCCATCAAGTAGACCTAGAGACCACCCTCGATCCAGAGCTAATTGGCGGTGTGATTATTAAGGTGGGATCGCAGGTGATTGATGCCAGTTTGCGCGGCCAGTTACGGCGCATTTCCCTCCGTCTCAGTGCGGGTTAGTTCAAGCTGCTTGGTTTGGTGATTTTTCCCATAATTAATGTTCTAGAGAGTGACCCCTATGGTGAGTATTAGACCGGACGAAATTAGCAGCATTATTCGGCAGCAAATTGAAGATTATGACCAGGATGTGAAGGTTTCCAATGTGGGGACTGTCCTGCAAGTTGGAGACGGGATCGCCCGGATCTATGGACTGGAGAAGGCGATGGCTGGAGAGTTGCTGGAATTTGAAGACGGCACGATCGGCATTGCACAGAACCTGGAAGAGGACAACGTGGGAGCCGTGCTAATGGGCGACGGCCGCAACCTTCAGGAGGGCAGTTCTGTGACCTCCACGGGCAAAATTGCCCAGGTGCCCGTTGGAGACGCACTAATTGGACGGGTCGTAGACGCTTTGGCGCGCCCGATCGATGGCAAGGGAGACATCAACACCACTGAGTTTCGCTTGATTGAATCTCCAGCCCCTGGAATTATTGCTCGGAAGTCGGTGTACGAACCCTTGCAGACGGGGATTACGGCGATCGATGCCATGATTCCCGTGGGTCGAGGACAGCGGGAACTGATTATTGGCGATCGGCAAACAGGCAAGACCTCCGTGGCCATAGATACTATTTTGAATCAGCAGGGCGAGAACGTCATTTGCGTCTATGTTGCCATTGGACAAAAAGCATCAACTGTGGCCCAAGTCGTGGAAGTGCTACGGGAGCGGGGCGCACTGGACTACACCGTGGTGGTTTCGGCAACGGCCAATGACCCAGCAACCTTGCAATATCTTGCGCCTTACACTGGGGCATCGATCGCTGAATACTTCATGTACAAAGGCAAGCACACCCTGGTCATTTACGATGACCTCTCCAAGCAAGCCCAAGCCTATCGGCAAATGTCGCTGCTGTTGCGTCGTCCTCCCGGACGGGAAGCCTATCCCGGCGATGTGTTCTACATCCATTCACGCCTTTTGGAAAGAGCCGCCAAGCTCAGCCCAGAACTGGGAGAGGGGAGCATGACCGCCCTACCGATCATCGAAACCCAAGCCGGTGACGTATCGGCTTACATTCCCACCAACGTGATTTCGATCACAGATGGTCAAATCTTCCTGACCACTGACTTGTTTAACTCTGGCATTCGACCCGCTATCAACCCTGGTATTTCCGTATCACGGGTGGGTTCTGCGGCTCAAACCAAAGCGATGAAGCAGGTGGCTGGGAAGTTGAAATTGGAACTGGCTCAGTTTGATGACTTGGCTGCCTTCGCCCAATTTGCCTCAGACTTGGATCAGGCAACCCAAAACCAATTGGCGCGGGGTCAACGGCTTCGGGAACTCCTGAAGCAGCCCCAGTACTCGCCGCTCTCCGTGGCTGAGCAAGTTGCCCTCGTGTACGCTGGTCTTAACGGCTACCTGGATGAAATTCCGGTCACCAGCATTACCACTTTTGCCCGGAGCCTACGGGACTATCTCAAGACCAGCAAGCCCAGGTACATCGAACTCATTCGCACTGAGAAGAAGCTGGGAGACGAGGCAGAGAAGCTCTTGAAGGAAGCCATTCTGGAGTGCAAGGAAACCTTTAAGTCCAGTGCTTCTGCCTAGTTACGTTAGTCTTGTTGGCGACTCAGGGTTGAACTGAGTTAACCCTGAGTCGCTATGGCTCCCTTCCTGCTTATTTTCATCATCTACGGTAAATCTTTATGGCAAACCTTAAATATCTACGCGATCGGATCAAGTCCGTTAAGAATACCAAAAAGATCACCGAGGCCATGCGTCTGGTGGCAGCCGCTAAGGTACGCCGCGCCCAAGAGCAGGTGATCGCCACCCGTCCGTTTGCCGATCGCCTAGCCCAGGTTCTCTACGGACTGCAAAGTCGGCTCCAGTTTGAGGAAGCTGACTTGCCCCTCCTGAAACAGCGGGAAGTGCGAAATGTCGGAATTCTCGTCGTGTCAGGCGATCGGGGTCTATGTGGTGCCTACAACAACAACGTCATCCGTCGTGCAGAGAATCGGGCGAAGGAACTGAGCGCTGAGGGCTTGAACTACCGCTATGTGCTAGTGGGACGAAAAGCCATCCAGTATTTTCAGCGCCGCAACCAGACGATCGATCAAACCTACACAGGTCTGGAGCAAATTCCTACGGCAGCAGAAGCAGCCCAGATTGGGGATGAACTCCTCTCTCTATTCCTTTCAGAAACCGTCGATCGGGTGGAACTGGTCTACACACGCTTCATCTCGCTCATTAGCTCCCGTCCCGTGATCCAAACCCTCCTTCCCCTCGACCCCCAAGGGTTGGAAACTCCCGATGACGAAATCTTTCGCCTAACCAGCCGAGGCGGACAGCTTCAGGTGGAACGTGATAAGGTCGCATCTCCCACCAGAGTATTTTCCAGAGACATGATTTTTGAGCAAGACCCGGTGCAAATTCTGGATGCCCTGCTGCCTCTGTACCTCAACAACCAACTCCTGCGGGCGTTACAGGAATCTGCTGCCAGCGAACTCGCTGCTCGGATGACGGCGATGAACAATGCCAGCGACAACGCCAGTGACCTGATCAGCACCTTGACACTCTCCTACAACAAGGCCCGGCAGGCAGCCATTACCCAGGAAATTCTGGAAGTGGTCGGAGGCGCTGAGGCCCAAGCGTAGATTAAATGCAGCTACTCAGGCTCTCAACGTAATACTGGGTCTACCCTCATCCCCCAGCCCCTTCTCCCTAGGGAGAAGGGGAGCCGGATTGAAGTCCCTCTCCTTGGGGAGAGGGATTTAGGGTGAGGGCAGGCTGAGTCGTCACGATTAAATTTCTGCATCACGTTTACCATGCCTAAAACTTACACCGTTCAAGTTCAGTACCAGGGTCAAACCCACACGTTCTCTGCTCCAGAGGATGTAACGGTGCTAGAGACGGCTCTAGCAGCAGGCATAGAGTTACCCAACTCCTGCAATGCGGGAGTCTGTACGACCTGTGCCGCGCAAATTTTGTCGGGAACGGTTGATCAAAGTGATGGCATGGGAATCAGCCTTGAAGTGAGGGAACAGGGCTATGCGTTGCTCTGCGTTGCTTACCCACGATCGGATTTGACGATCGTGGCTGAAAAGGAAGACACCGTCTATCACTTGCAGTTTGGTCAATTTCAACAACAGTAATGGTTCAAGTTTGCAATCACTCGCGGATGGCAACCCAATTTATTACCGTAGAAATCGCTCTGCCAGATTCCCCCGCAGCCCTGCGCCAAGCGGTTTTGGCAGAATTGCAAACCCATGGGGAACCGCTACGCTGGGCTGTGACTGCTGTGGATAGCGCAGGTCAACTGGCTCAGGTGGAGGCGATCGTCATCCTCTCTACCTGATTCATGTCCCAACGCCCTTACACCGTTCTCTTACTTGTACCCACCGGAATTGGGGCGGCGATCGGCGGCTATGCGGGGGATGCCTTGCCCGTAGCGCGGGCGGTGGCTCAGGTTGCCGATTGCTTAATTACTCACCCAAATGTCTTAAACGGGGCACAACTTTACTGGCCCCTCTCCAACGCCCTTTATGTCGAAGGCTATGGACTTGACCAGTTCGCAGCAGGGTGCTGGGATCTCCAGCCTGTGCGCCAAAATCAGGTGGGAATGGTGCTGGATCAGGGCATTGAACCGGAATTGCGGGTGCGACAACTACAGGCGGCGGATGCTGTTAGAGCGACGCTGGGATTGCACCTCACCGATTATGTCGTCACCGATGCGCCTTTGGGGGTGGAACTACGAACCGCTCGATCGGGCGCGACTTGGGGCACGATTCAACGTCCCGACAGCCTGCTCAGGGCGGTGGAGAAAGTCATCACTCAGTGCAAAGCAGAGGCTGTGGCGGTGGTTGTCCGCTTCCCCGATGACACCGACAGCGATCTGCTTCAGCACTATCGCCAAGGTCAGGGCGTTGATCCCCTCGCTGGAGCAGAAGCCGTGATTAGCCACTTGGTTGTCCGCACCTTTCACATTCCCTGTGCCCACGCCCCAGCGCTGTTGCCCTTACCCTTGGAGCCACACCTGTCACCGCGATCGGCTGCCGAGGAATTGGGGTATACCTTTTTGCCCTGTGTGCTAGTGGGACTGAGCCGCACTCCCCAGTTTGTGGTGCGATCGGAACCCCAATCTGGAGTTGCCCCTCGTTCCCATCTCATTACCGCTGAAGATGTTGATGCAGTCATTGTCCCTGAAACGGCCTGTGGCGGCAGTGCCCTCCTCAGTTTGAGCCAGTCCCAGTCCACAATTATTGCTGTGGGCGACAATCGCACCCGAATGCAAGTATCCCCAGAAATGCTGGGAATTCGGGCAGTGCGAGTAAACTCTTATTTAGAGGCGTTGGGTGTATTGGTTGCCGATCGCGCTGGCATTTCCCTCGATGCTCTGACTGCATCTATTTCTACCCTCCGTCAACAGCTTTAGCGTTTTCTTCCCGTGAGCGAACCCATCCCCGATCGCCCTGATGCCGAAGTCTTGACCCGGACTCAAGTCCTGATTGCGATGGGCGTGACGGCGATCGTGTTGCTGATTATTGCTTCGGCGTGGCGCTACCTTGGCGCTGTGCCGCTGCTCTCTGTGAAGTGGCGCGGACTTGATCTCCTGACAGGGCTGGGGTTGGGACTGGGAATCACGATCGCCAGTGGCTTAGCCTATCGGATCTGGGCGGCATACCGAGTCAGCGCTGATTTCTACATGGCAATGGTGCTGAAGCCGCTGCTCTGGATAGACCTCATCTGGCTAGGATTGCTTCCCGGCTTGAGTGAAGAGTTATTATTTCGAGGGATTATGCTGCCAGCATTGGGGGCAAACGGAGTGGCTGTGATCGTTTCCAGCGTGTGCTTTGGCGTATTGCACCTCAGTAGCCCTCGCCAATGGCCCTATGTGGTTTGGGCAACAGTCATCGGGTTGCTTCTGGGCTATAGCGCTCTCCAAACCGGAAATTTGTTAGTGCCGATCGTCGCCCACGTCACAACCAACCTTATGTCTGGCGGCATCTGGAAACTAGAAAATCGACACCTTGTAGATAATTAACTCTCACCAAGGGTCTCAAGAAACTGTTTGTAAACACAAATTGCGCCCCGATCCGCCCCCCAACCCCCCAATTTTGGGGGACTTTCGAGCCATTTTTGTTCAAAATCCCTCAATTCTGGGGGATGTAGGGCGCGAGTGTAAAACGACATGTTAATTTACAAACACTTTCTAAAATCAACATGCTATGGCATTGCGATAACTTCTCTAGAAGTAGCACGGGCAGTAATTATCTAAGGGGGCTGTTGGAGGGCCGTCAGGATCGCTATACTTCGATAATAGAGATGATATTTTATTATTAATTTCTGAGATTTTAACGCTATGACCTCCTACGCAACGTCTTCTGCCAGAGCTGAGATGAGTGAGCTACGACGGCTCAAGACACTGTTACCTCCAGAATTACAGAGTTGGGTTTCTGTTGAATCCACAACCGCAGTCAATCCTCAATTAATTGTGTGTGAGGAAGTTGGTAAGGATCAGGTCGAGGTGCAGATTGATTTAACTCGCTGGGAGCAATTAGCCACGGATCAGCGCAATCTCCTCTTTTGGCATGAAGTAGCACGGGTGCAAAACGACACAATCCCCAAGGATGGCTGGGAAATGGCAGCCTTGGCGATCGGTCTCGGTGGCGCAGTCGGCGAGCTTTGGGTACAAGATGGGCTGTTGCTATTGCTAGCGGTTGGACTCTCTGGCTTTGCTGGCTGGCGGCTATACCAAAAAAACAACAACGAGCGGAATGTCAAGGAAGCGACGGATGCGGACGAAAAGGCGATTGCCCTCGCCACTCGCTTTGGCTACACCCTCCCCAATGCCTACAAAAGCTTGGGCAGTGCCATAAAAACCTTGATTGAGCAAACCCCCAAAAAGCGGTTACGCTCTCGCTACGAGGCACGGTTGGATGCGTTGAAGCGCAGCGCAGCTAGGGCGAAAGCGAAGGCAAAAGCAGTACGGGGCGAGTAAATTTCAACATTGTTCCTTGCAGCTCATGCGGATTCTCATTTACTCCTACAACTATTATCCAGAGCCGATCGGTATTGCGCCTCTGATGACAGAATTGGCAGAAGGGTTAGTAAAGCGGGGGCACGAGGTGCGGGTGATTACGGGAATGCCCAACTATCCCCAGCGGCAGATCTACGACGAGTATAAGGGCAAGCTATACCTGACCGAGGAACGCAACGGAGTCACTATTCAGCGCAGTTACGTTTGGGTGCGTCCGAAACCGGGCTTAATCGATCGCATCTTACTGGATGGCAGTTTTGTCACCACCAGTTTGCTGCAAGCCTTGAGGGGATGGCGACCGGACGTGATTTTGTTGACCGTGCCACCTCTACCTGTTTCCCTGCCAGCGGCACTGTTGGGATGGTTTCGGCGTTGCCCAGTTGTGCTGAACTTACAAGACATTTTGCCGGAGGCAGCGGTGCATGTGGGCATTCTCAAGAACCGATCGATGATTCGGATCTTTGAGGCTCTAGAGAAATTTTCCTACCGTATCGCTAACACGATTAGTGTCATCACCGATGGGTTTGTGGAAAACTTGGTGGGAAAGGGCGTGGCAGCCAGCAAAATTGTGTGCATCCCCAACTGGGTAGATGCCAATTTCATCCGCCCGTTGCCCAAAGAAAATAATGCCTTTCGGATCGCCCATCAGCTAGAAGGTAAATTTGTTGTCCTCTACTCTGGCAACATTGCGTTGACACAAGGACTGGAAACCGTGATTGAGGCGGCGACTCGGTTGCAACACGTCCCTGAAATTGCGATCGTCATTGTGGGCGAGGAAAAAGCGTTGGCAGACCTGCGCCAATACTGTGAAACATGCAATGCCCAGAACGTGCTGCTCCTCCCTTTCGCTCCCAGAGAACAACTCCCCGAAATGCTAGCGGCAGCGGATGTGGGATTAATTGTGCAGAAGAAGAATGTGATCTCGTTCAATATGCCCTCGAAGACTCAGGTGCTACTGGCCAGTGGGCGGGCGATCGTGGCCTCGGTGCCCGCTACGGGAACGGCTGCCAGAGCGGTGGAGCAAAGTGGCGGCGGCATCGTCGTGGCTCCAGAAGCCCCCGAAGCCCTAGCAGAAGCAATCTTGGACTTGTACCACCATCCCGCCAAAGCAGAATCACTGGGGCAGCAGGGGCGTAAATTCGCTGAGACACACTACGCATTTGAACAGGCGCTCAACCAGTACGAGGCATTATTCGCGGCAATTACGAAAAAACCCATAGGTAGCCCGATCGCTGAGCCTGTCGTCACAGATATAGCCAAATCCCTACCGAT
>JARCMD010000089.1 GCA_030248885.1 Leptolyngbyaceae cyanobacterium MP9P1.79
GGGGGCGGTTCGGGCGACAATTTGGGACTTCTAAGAGGTTTAGAATTCACATTTTTGAGAAATCTTCGATTTCTCAAAAATGTTGGTAATGACAAGTCTTTTGGGAGAGGGGTGAAGGCGGTTCGGGAAAGTTGTACATCGCCCAGTTATAGAACTTGAATTGTAGGAGTTCGTAACTGGGTGTTTAAGCCTCGGTGCTAACGAGCCGCTCTAGATATCGCTCAATGAGTAGAATCGCCACAATATCATCTAGCGATCGGGGTGGAGTGCGTAATCCTTCTGGGAGTAAACGGTTCAGCCCTCTGGGAGCATACATTCGCCAATAGCGCGATCGGGCTTCTAGGGTGCTGTGACGCTCATCCACCATGACAATGCGTAGCGGGTCAAAGCCATCGCTGAGCTTCTGTTTCCAGTCCTGCGCTGTGGTTTGGTCGCCCATGACCAATAGCGAGACCGGGAACTGTTGTCGTAATGATTGAATAGTGCCGATCGTCTCCGTCGCCAAAACAACTTGGTGATGATAAAGCTTTCGGTCTACTCCCATCACCGCCAAGCCGCAGCGATAACGACCGGGATCAAAACCCAAGATGACGGGTTGCCAGGGGGTAGAGGAAGAATTTGACACGGCTGAAAGGCTTTTTTGAACAACTGACTATCCTGATATTAAGCCAGCCTACCTTGACGATACTCATTTTCCCTGAGTTGCATCTTCAAAATTGTCCTCTGAATATTGATTAGGATTAATTAGGCAAGCTGAGTCAAACTCCAGTTAAAACTTTTCCTTGGGAAATAACGTAGCGAATAGGGGCGCGGCGGCGGATACTGTCGAAGCGATCGTTTGCCTCCAACACAATTAAATTTGCCGGTTTACCCACTTCAATGCCATAGTCGTGGACTACATTTAGGGTTTTTGCTCCATTCACCGTCACCATGTCGTAGCAGGCGTTGATTTCATCCAGCCCCGTCATTTGGCAAACGTGAACCGCCATGTGGGCAACATCGAGCATGTTGCCCGTCCCCAAGCTGTACCAAGGATCTTGGATGCAATCATGCCCCAAACTGACATTTAACCCCTGTTGCCAAAGCTCCTTCACGCGGGTGATGCCCCGGCGTTTTGGGTAGGTATCGGCGCGACCTTGCAGCGTAATGTTAATTAACGGATTAGAGACAAAGTTAATCTGCGATCGGCTCAAAAATCCCATCAGCTTCTGGGCATAGGCATTGTTATAGGAGCCAAAAGCTGTCGTATGACTAGCTGTGACTCGCGCTCCCAGCCCTGATCGAATGGCACAGGCAGCCACCACTTCCAAAAAGCGGGATTGGTCATCGTCAATTTCGTCACAGTGCAAGTCGATGAAGCAGCCATACTGGTGCGCCAACTCAAATACACGCTGCACCGATCGCACGCCATCTTCACGGGTCAGCTCGTAGTGGGGAATGCCCCCCACCCCATCGGCTCCCAATTTCAAGGCTTCCTCTAGCAGGGTCTCATTCTGGGGGTTACCATAGATGCCATCCTGGGGAAACGCCACCACCTGTAAAGTCATCCAATCTTTGACCTGTTCTCGCACTGCCAATAACCCCCGCAGAGCCGTCAAACTGGGTTCACTCACATCGGCATGGGAACGCACAAATAACACGCCCTGCATTGCCTGTTGCTTCAGGGTCGCTAGGGCACGGGTTTGAACATCATCCAGGGTTAGATGTTGTTTTCGATCGCGCCAAATCTCAATTCCCTCAAACAGGGTGCCACTTTGATTCCAGCGCGGTTCCCCTGCGGTCAAGGCTGAGTCTAAGTGAATGTGGGATTCTACAAAGGGGGAACTAACGAACTGCCCCGCCAGATCCAACTCTTGGTCAGTCGGCAAATCAAGGGTGGGGGCAACGGCGATAAACCTGCCTGCTCGAATCGCAACATCCACCTCTTCAATCAGAGAATTACAGGTCAGTAGCCGACCGTGCCGGAGCAGCAAATCGCAGGGTGGTTGCAGCATAACGATAACTCTAGGGCGCTAAAAAACAACAGGAAAAACCGGAAAGATTTTCATCATGAATGATATGCGGAATGACTTGTGTGGGTAAGTTAAGTCAAGAGTTAGAAGTCAATCACCCCGCACTCTTAAGGAAACACATCCCATGAAAACTGAATTTCAAGCTAAGTTCCTGCAACACATGATGAAGAAGAAGCAAGAAAAAGGCTTCACCCTGATTGAATTGCTCGTCGTTATCATCATCATCGGTATTCTGTCTGCGATCGCTCTGCCCTCCTTCTTGAACCAAGCCAACAAAGCCAAGCAATCTGAAGCCAAGCAGAACGCCGGTTCTTTGAACCGTGCTCAACAAGCCTACTACCTAGAGAATAGCGCTTTTGGTTCTACCGTAGAGAACTTGGGCTTGGGTATCGTCACTCAAACCACCAACTATAACTACACCCTCGACCAAGCGATCGTAACCAACAGCAACCAGAGCTATGTGGTGAATCTAGCCCGCTCTCGCAAGGCTCCTCTCCGTGGGTATGCCGGACGTGTAGACTTGGGAACCGTTACAGCAACGAGCGAAGCAACCACCCTTGCCGTTCTCTGTGAAACCATCAAGCCTGGAATTGATACTGTAGCTACAACCACAGTCTCTAGTGCTACCTCACCCCCCGATTGTGCAACTACTGACTCCAAGAAATTGGATGCCAAGTAAGACAACTCCCGCTTTCGCTGGAACAATCTAAATAGATGTCCTTCTCGTGGAAGTAACGAAGCACAGAGTGGTCAGAATTATTCTGACTACTCTGTGCTTTTTGGTTCTTACAGATATTTCCAGACAAGTTCGATCCGGGAAATGCTCTGCAACAAAGGACTTACACTCTTTGTCTATTCTCTATAAGAGTGAGAAGTTGTAGATATAAATCTCAAGTTTTTCAGCGCAGTTGATATATTGATAGACTGACAGAATTGGATGACCTTAAACTCAACCTATTTAAGATTAATTAGCGTAAGGAATCTACCTGTTTCATGTCTTTATTTGATTGGTTTGCGAATCGACGGAAGGCTGACCCCACGAGCCGAGAGGGGCAAGAGCGTGAGATTGCCGATGGGCTGTGGACAAAATGTGAGTCATGTAGCGTGCTGACCTATACAAAAGATCTACAGGCTAACCAGATGGTGTGTCTGGAGTGTGGGCATCACCTGCGGGTCTATAGCGAAGAGCGGATTCACCAACTGCTTGACCCCGGCACCTGGATGCCCCTGGATCAAGGCTTACAGCCCACTGACCCGCTGAAGTTCCGCGATCGTAAATCTTATAGCGATCGGCTACGGGAAACCCAAGAGAAAACGGGGTTAGTCGATGCTGTGCAGACTGGCTTAGGGCAACTGGAGGGGCTACCCCTTGCCCTGGGAGTCATGGATTTTCAGTTCATGGGCGGTAGCATGGGATCAGTTGTGGGCGAGAAGTTCACCCGCATGATTGAGCGGGCAACAGCAACACGTCTGCCCGTCGTGATTGTGTGTGCTTCTGGAGGCGCACGGATGCAGGAAGGAATGCTGAGCCTGATGCAAATGGCTAAAATTTCTGGCGCTCTGGAGCGGCATCGAGAGCAGCGATTACTCTACATTCCAGTTTTAACCCATCCGACAACGGGGGGAGTCACCGCTAGTTTTGCCATGCTAGGAGATATTATCCTGGCAGAACCAAAGGCAACGATCGGCTTTGCTGGACGGCGCGTTGTGGAACAGACCCTACGGGAAAAGTTGCCAGAGAACTTCCAGACGGCTGAATATTTACTTTTTCATGGTTTTGTGGATGCGATCGTCCTCCGCACCCAGCTAAAGCGCACCTTGGGGCAGCTCATTCGGCTACATCAGCCTGTCAAAGCCCTGCACAGCCAGCGATCGGAAATGACCGCCACCCTAAATACAGTAGATCAGCCCTCTACCCTGCAAAATCTTTTGCTTGATTACTAGTAGTCTGTCAATCATTAATTGACGGGTAGCTGAAAGCTGGGAGGTTAGTTGGAGTTAAATTTTGAGGGTCTTCGACCCCTCAAAATTTTCTTGA
>JARCMD010000489.1 GCA_030248885.1 Leptolyngbyaceae cyanobacterium MP9P1.79
CTAGTCTCGTCACGAAAATATTGCTAAACCCGCCCCTACCCAATCTCGAACTGATTTAACTCTCATTTCTAAGCAACATCCTCAGATGCTTTATATGCTTTTTAGAAGATCTAATTCTTAGTCGCACACAGCATAGATCTAGAATTAATCAGTCATGCACTGGTATTTTGGGTATTAGGTTGTATGAGCTTTAAATAGGCGATGTGCAACTTTCCCGAACCGCCCTCACCCCAACCCTCTCCCAAAGCGGGAGAGGGAGTTAAGACTTGGATCGGCTCCCCTTCTCTCCGCTTGGGAGAAGGGGTTGGGGGATAAGGGGCAATTTAAGTTGCACATCGCCTTTAAATAAAAATACGTGTAATTTAACTAAGTCAACGGGGTTTCAGAAAGAATATAATCCCGTGGGCAACAGCGCTAACGATCGATAACAGAAGCCATCCCAATTTAATCTCTTTAGGACTCTTAGGGTTACCTCTGAGTAAGCCAGGGTGCTGAATCAACTGTTCCGCCCCACCTTGAAACCAAATCCAATAGCCCAGAAATAGAAGTAATATCCAGATAGATATCCACCAAGCGATGACAAATGGATTCCCAGCACGGGGATCAAAGTAATCTGTAAGGTTGGAAACACTGCCTGTTTCCAGCCCAGCTCCCATAACAACCCAAGGTGCACTCATTCCCAAAAAGAAGCCCCGAATCAGTCTGATATAACCGGGTCGCAACTCTGGGTTTTTCTGAATATGACGTTGCGCCCTTACCCAGAAAATAACTGCGTTAAGTCCGCTGAACCCTATCGACACTAGCCAAAAGTAGTTTGGGAGAGTTTTCATGGAGGAGTCACCTCAGCTCGTAAATATCTTTAATGTATGCCGGAAATCTACCTAACGTTTGGCTCACTGACGGCAGATAGAACTGGATTGGGACGATCGCAGTCCATTGAGAAATTAAGGTTCTACCCAAAATCAACTCGATCGCCCCACTCTTCGCAGACCCCCCGTTTCTAGAGCCTAGATAGCATGTTGAGATTAGAGATTGTTATATAATGTATAAAGTTAGGTAAATCTTTCTCAGAATTGCTTAAAATACTTGACCTTGCCGATCGCTAATCACCATGTCCCTCCAACCCGTTGAGTTACAGTTACAGCGATTGCAGGCAGAGCAGGCCCTCATCTTAGATCGGGTAGACAATGCGATCGCCCTCTTTGATGACAGCCATCGCCTCATTTTGTTTAACCAGAAACTCTCTCAGATTTGGGACATTGATGCGGCGTGGATTCAGACCCAACCCTCCTACGAAGAAGTCCTGGCAGAAGTTATCAGGCGGGGATACTGGACTCAAGAGCAGGGACAAGAACTAGAGCAAGTTTTGCAGCAGGCAGGGATGGAGAGCGTTTCCTTCACCCTCATGCAAGTGAACAACATTCATCTAGAGGTTTATGTTACGGCCACCTCGGAAGGGGGCAGGCTGTTAGTGGTGCGAGATGTCACCCGTGAGCGGCAATCCCAAACAGACCTGAACAATGAAGTGCGGCGGCTCAAATTTTTGCTGGGGTTAACCGAACGGTTGCAGACCTCCGGTAATTTGCAGGAGATTGGCCAATTTGCGATCGGCTACCTCATGCACTCCATGGGTGCCGCCTTCGGAGATGTCAAGGTGATTAATGGCAACGGTTCGGAGCGCTGGGCAGGCACCCTCACCAATCAAGTCTCCTCACAATTCATTGCCATCTATGGTGTGCCCGCTGTTCAGGAAATGCAGGAAGCCTTGGATCGGGGAATTCCCTACGGACAGGGACTTATTTGGCAAGTGGTGGAAACCGGCAAGCCGATGTTTGTCGAGGATTATGCCAACCATCCCCAAGCCGTGCCTGCCTTTCGTCATCCCGCGATCGGGCAACTGGGGATTTTTCCCATTCCCTCCACCAATGGCACAATTATCGGCGTATTGACACTGGAGTCCCGGACAGCCCAAAAACTCCAAGAGGCTCCCCAGCAGGATATTCTCCTCGCGGCGTGTCAAACCTTGGGAGCGGCGATCGAACGGGCCCAGTCCCAGGAACGGTTGAAGCAGGCGAATCAAGACCTGGAACGCGCTTCCCGGCTCAAGTCTGAGTTTTTGGCGGCCATGTCCCACGAGTTACGCACTCCCCTCAACAGCATTTTGGGTTTTTCCGACCTGCTGTCTCGTCAGAGCGGGGGCACCCTGACCCAACGGCAACTGAACCATGTGCAGGCGATCGAAACCAGCGGGCAACATCTGCTGCAATTAATCAACGACATTCTGGATTTATCGAAGGTAGAAGCGGGCAAGGTTGAGCTAGATTTGCAATCCGTTTCGTTACAAAACCTATGCCACGAATGCCTCAAAATGATTCAGCCCCGCGTGAACAAGAAACGCATTGCCCTTTCTCTGGAACTGGATTACCGCCTCAGCCAAGTGGTGTTGGATGAACGCCGGGTGCGCCAAATGCTGATTAACTTGCTCTCCAATGCCGTGAAATTCACCCCAGAGCAAGGGCAGATCAAGCTCAAAGTGCGGTTGGGTTACGGCAGCGAACTGCTCCAAGAAGTGGTGCGCCCCGACGACAGCCCCGCAAATCCCAGTACTCCCTATCTCTGCCTGGAAGTCTCTGATTCTGGCATTGGCATTCCCACCGATCGCCAGCACTTGCTATTTCTCCCCTTTCAGCAAATTGATTCATCTCTTTCCCGCAAGCACGAGGGCACAGGTCTGGGTCTGGCCCTTACGAAACGCTTGGCAGAACTTCATGGCGGCACGATCTCCCTCACCTCCCAGGAAGGACAAGGCAGCACCTTTCGCATTTGGTTGCCCCTCACAGAAATGCGGCAAGCACTGACTCAACCCGCTGGCCCTGTGCAACCTGTGCCTGTAACGATTTCTCCCTCACCCGCTGTAGCTATATCCCGACGAATTATGGTTGTAGAAGACCAAATGTATAACCAAATTCTAATTTGTGAACTGTTGGAATTGGAGGGCTACAGCGTGGAACTAATTGGCGATGGGCAGTCGATGTCGGAGGCGATTAACTCTCAACGGGTGCCAGGTCAGGATTTGCCGAATTTAATCTTGATGGATATTCAACTACCAGGGGTGGACGGCTTAGAACTCATTCGCCAACTAAAAGCCCATCCCCTTTGGCGGTCTATTCCCGTCATTGCGATCACAGCCATGGCCATGGCGGGCGATCGAGACCGATGTTTTGATGCAGGGGCAGATGCTTATCTCAGTAAACCTTTGAATATAAATGAGACCCTAAGACAGATACACCTATTAGTATCTGGTCAGTAGGATTTTAGTGGCTAGTTCTGGGTAAGTCTACCGTCGATCGCACCCTATCCAACTTACCGAAGTGATAATGAATTCCTCCTACATTCTGCTCGTCGATGATGAACCCATGAATCTCATCCTCCTAGAGCATTTATTAGAACCAGAAGGATACGAAACCTTTGCCGCAGATTCAGGCGCACAGGCGTTGGCAACTGCTAAACAAGTTCGCCCTTCCCTGATTTTGCTAGATGTGATGATGCCTGAAATGGACGGCTTTGAGGTTTGTCGGCAGCTACGCGCAGATCCAGACTTGCAGTCTGTGCCTATCATCTTCCTCACAGCGTTGTCCGATGATGAGTCTAGGCTGAAGGGATTGGGCCTAATGGGAGACGACTACCTGACAAAGCCCATTTCCAATAGTTTAGTGTTAGCAAAAGTGGCCAATACGCTGCGATTGACCCAGATGCGTGCCACAGAATTTCGGGTCGAAATTCGCGAACAAGCCCAACGCCAAGTCAACGCAGCTTGGAACATCAGCGAGAGTCTGTTGGAAAAGTTTCGACTCTTTGTGCCCGACCAATTGCTCAATCGCATTGCGCCCAAGGGGGTGGAGTCAATTCAATTGGGTAACGCGATCGAAGCCGAAGTGACGGCGCTGTTTTGCGACATTCGTGGGTTCACCTCGATCGTGGAAACGCAGCCAGCCGCTGATACCTTTGAGTGGCTGAATGCCTTTTTTAGCCGCATGAATCAAGTGATTACTGATAACGGTGGCTTCATTGATAAATTTATGGGGGATGCACTGATGGCAGTATTCGATCGTCCCCACCACGCACAGAACGCCCTAACTGCCGCCCTGTCCATGCAGCAGACCTTAACTGAATTCAACCGCACCTACGAACAGTACAACTTACAACAACCCCTCAAAGTGGGCATTGGCATTCACACCGGAACCGCAGTAATGGGCACGATCGGCTCCGATCGCCGCATGGATTCCACCGTGATCGGCGATGTGATCAACACAGCCTCGCGCTTGGAAGAGTTGACGAAGTTATACAAATGTCCTATTTTGGCCAGCGATCGGGTCATTGCTGAGATCAAGCACCCTGAAGCCTTCCAACTCCGCTGGGTCGATCGCATCGCCCCCCGTGGCAAACAGCAGGAATATGATCTGTATGAGGTGCTAGGCGCTTACCCCGACTTCGTTCTGGATGCTCCCTTGGTGAAAGATCTGGAAACGCTAATTTAACGGGAATTTGACGATAATGAAGTACGCGTTCTATTGCCGACGATGACTCAACTTCTAAACCCCGAAGTCAATACTGAGGAAATTGTCTCTCACCTGGACATCAGCCATCTTGAGACTGAGGACGATACCCCTGTGGATAATTTCCAATCCGAGGAGCAGCAGCGGTTACTCGTAGAACCCCTTTACAGTGCCAATGCTCTGCCAGTGCCATTTCTGGCGGCAGCCAACGTGGGTCTATTCTACAAACTTAAAGCAGATCCGATCGTCCCCGACGCATTGCTAAGCCTGGGTGTCCAACGCCCCGATGACTTCTCTCAGAAGCAAAACCGCGCTTATTTCGTCTGGGAGTTTGGTAAAGTTCCAGAGGTTTGTATTGAAATTGTCTCCAATCAAGAAGGCGACGAGTTGAGCCTGAGCAGACGATCGCAACTGAAAGGGAAAGCAACAGGCAAGAAAGACCTTTATGCCCAAATTGGGGTGCCTTTTTATGCGGTATTTGACCCCTTTCGGAAACTCCAGGGCCCCAACGAGATGAATGGGGCGCTGTTGCGAGTCTGGACGATCGCTTCCATTGCCTACACCGAACTCACCCCAGCCCCAGGCATTTCTCAGGTTGGCGAATTCATTTGGTTAGACGGTGTTGGGTTGGGCTTGACCTTGTGGCAGGGACAATTTGAGGAAGCTGTGACTCGGCTCTGGTTGCGGTGGTGCGATCGAGAGGGGCGGGTCATTCCGACGGGAGCCGAAGGGCAACAGATGGAGCGGCAACGGGCAAATTCGGCAGATCAGCGCGCAGAGGCGGAACACCAACGGGCAGAAACAGAACAGCAGCGCGCAGAGGCTGAACGCCAACGGGCAGAGCGCCTCGCCGATCGTCTGCGGGCGATGGGCATTAATCCCGATGAAGTTTGAGGTAGATCAATTACGAAATTGCCGCTAACCAAGAGATTTCAGGTTTCTGACTTTTGTGAGCAGCCAGGGATCTGAATTGTCTATGCTAGTGTCGTTCAATCTAAGGGAGTTTCCGTAGAAAAATTTTCGGCGATCGTGATCTTATAGGAATTGAGATCCCGGACAATATCGATCGTGCCTTTGATCGTGCCTGCAACGGGGACTGCGACAAAGACTCCCAATAGTCCTGCAATTTGGGCCCCAATCAAAATCGCAATAAAAATCCACACTGGGTTTAAGCCTGTAAAGTTACCCATTAACCGAGGAGCCAAAAAATTGTCCTTAACTTGCTGCACAAAGATAGAGATACCCATGACCCACAGTGACAACCAAAAGTTTTGAAACATCACTAACACCCCTACCAAACCAATGCCCAAGGTTGCCCCCACTAAAGGAATGAGATTTGCTATGGCAATCAGTAAGGCAAATAGCAGAGCAAAAGGCACTTTCAAAAATAAAAATATGGGAGTCAGAATGCCAAACATAAAGAATCCCAGCAAGAACTGGCTAATAAAGAAGTTTTGAAAGTTCAGTCGTAGGCAAACCCCCAAAGGCACCCCAAATTGGGCCGGGAGTAGGTGGATTAACCCCCGCCACATCCGATCGCCATAGAGCAGCATGTAAGATGCCAACACCATAATCAGCACGCCATCTATGAGCCAAGACACCGTGCCTAAAGCCAACCCTAGCGCTTGGGGGGCTAGCAGTTGTAATTGGCGTTCAATGTCACTATTGACCCGACCAAAGTAGCCCTGCAAATCCAGGGGCAGCTTGCGACCTTGGGCCCAGCGATCGATCAAATCTAGGTTCTGCCGGCTAGCTTCTAGCCACGCAGGAATCTTATTAAACAGTTGAGCCGTTTGGTCGATCAGCACGGGCACCACAGTCAGCCCAAAAATCACCAACAGCGCCACACTCATCAGCAAAACCACTGCGATCGCTTTGCCCCGCTTCAGGTTCAGGCGTTCTAGCAGCAACACAGGATAGTTGAGTAGAAAAGCCAGAATTGCTGATGCGACGAGGACTGTAATTAAATGCTCAAAGTAACGAAAAAGCTGAGATAAAATCCAAATGTTTAATGCGATGAGGGGCCCGCTTAGACCTAGAACAAGCAAGCGTTGGAGGCTGGGCGATCGACGCATGTTGAACATCCTAGAGGGTAGGCTACTGCTTTCTCGTTAAGGCTTCATCATAAACTGACCTTGGTTTCTCAGCATCTACCCCTGTTTAGAGGAAAAAGGGTGAAGGGGAAAGGGAAAAGGGTGAAGGGAAAAGGGTATTTACATTGCCGCTACAGACTACTTAGGCTATTTCCAGAAAAGGCCATACCAGACCATGTAGGGGCGAAGCATTCGGTAGACAAGCCCTTGAATTGACAGAAGGTCATACCCGGATGCTTCGCCCTTCCGGGCAATGACCTCCTGGAAATCTCCTAAGCTGAGTTCCAGGAAAGAAGAAACTGTTATAGGAGCAAAGCCTCCAGCAAATCAGCCCTTGAATCGACCATAAATTAATTGCCCAGAGGCTAAGTGAAAAGCACACGCTACACGAACGTCTTTCCGGTTCCTGGTATAACCTTTTCTGGAAGTCCTCTAAATATGGCTAGTGCAGCGTCACAACTGAGAATTAGGGTTGGCAATTTCTGGAAGCCTTAAACCACAGTTCTTTTCAGATGCGTCTACCCCAAAATCAAGCGTTGACTCTGCACTAGTTTCTGGTTTTAGCACCCTTCGATCGCTCATCTCGAATCGCAGCTTGAGCCGCTTCATGCTCCGCTAGAGTGCGGCTGAAAACGTGGGTACCATCGTAACGCGCCACAAAATAGAGGTAGGACGTGGGGGCGGGAGAGAGGGCTGCTTGGAGACTGGCTAACCCAGGACTAGCGATCGGGGTTGGGGGTAACCCAGGATTAATATAGGTATTGTAAGGCGAAGGCGTTCTTACCTGAGTGAGAGTTAAAGGCTGATCCGGAGTTTGCTGGACGTTCAAGCCGTACTCAACCGTGGGATCAGCCCCTAAGGGAATGCCCTGCTTCAGTCGCTGGGCAAAGACCCCCGCAATTAAGGAACGTTCCTGGGGAACGACCGCCTCTTTTTCAACAATGCTTGCTAACGTGACCCACTCCAACAAATTGAGTTGAGTCTGATTGGACTGCTTTTGATAGATAGGAAGGGCCACCTGTTCAAAGCGATCGAGCATCTTTTCCATCACAATCTGCGGCGTAATCTGTTCCGCCGAAAGCTGATAGGTATCAGGATACAGAAACCCTTCTGCCAAGGGCAATTTAGCTGGAAGCCAAGGATAACGACCTGTGGGAATCTGGCTAGTCGCTGCTAGAAATGCATCCGCTTTGAAAAACCCTTGAGACTCGAAGTAAGCCGCCATTTGCCGAATAGACCACCCTTCAGGAATGGTGAAGCTAGACTGCACCGAATCGCCTAGCCAGATTTTAGTGGCGATCGATCGCAGGGGCTGAGTGGGCGAGAGTTCATAGGTTCCTGCCTGAAAGCCGCCCTGGGAAGAGCGCAACGCCAACCAGCGGGCCCACAACTGCCATGCCAGCGCCGATCGAATTAAACCAACCGACTCCAAATCTTGCCCAATCTGTTGGGTTGGCGTACCTTGAAGAATCTGGAGCCGGACTGTTTGCGCTTGGGCAGGAACAGCCCGGGTCTCCGTTGCCAGTGGAGGGGCACTGGCCCAACTCCACCAGCGCCAGCTTTGCCAACCAAAAAAGCCTGCTGTTGCAGGCAGCAACAGCAGATAGAACAGTCCCTTTGAAAGATGCCGAGTAGCCATAGGCGACAGGTTATCGACCGTTACTCGGCCCCATCAAATAGTTGATCTTCTAACATGGGAAGCATGGGTTCAATCTTCTGAAACTCTTCAGGGGATAGCAGATTAGGCACGCCATCCGCATCCATCCGAGCCAGAATAAAGAATGGATCTAGGGGAGCATAAATGGCGTACTCCTGCTCCTCGTAGTAGAAGCTGGCTAGTAATTGAAGTTCCTCTTGCTCCTCTTCGTCTTCATCGTTCTCTAATTCTTCCTCTTCTTCAGCTTCCGGCAAGTCTCCCTCTACAGTTAAGGTGACTGCTGTGCGCTTGAGAATTAGATTCTGTTCAGCTAGTACAGCCTTGGCGATCGGAAAAATTTTGTCAATCTCGTCCTCGTCTTCCACAGGCACCGCTTCTTCATCTTCGGCATCTTCTTGCCACGCAAACACCTCTACAGGGGAGTCAACGGGCAACAGCAGCACATATTCCTGACCTTCTACATCTAGTGAATGCTCGATGTAGCAGTTTAATGCACGTCCTACCTCATCAGTTAACGTAACCGACGGGGCATCCATATCCATTTCCTCATCCATGCGGGATTCTCCTTTAACTGAGACTCATAGTTGGCAAGTGCCAGTATTTAAGCGCTATTCTCTGCCAAGTATCGCCTAAATCAGGTACATTCACGCACCTGTCTCTCAGTTCTATGTTCAAAAAACGAACAAGATGAGCCACAAATTTTAGCCGATCGCAGACAAAGCGCCTACTCTAGCCAATGCTCGACGGGAAATCGACCGTCTTCAGTTTCAACATACTCAACCCCCCGCATCTTCACGATCAAGTCTCCTTTGTAGAAAACCCAAAGTTGATCGGCTTCATGGGGCTTTAGCTCTACTTCATGGGAGAGAATCTGCACCAACTTCAAGACATCCGTTCCCCCTTCATCCTCAATGATGTCTACCCCATCCCCCGGAGCATAGACATATAAGTCATCGCCCTTCCCCCCGCACAGGTAATCGTCACCTTTCCCCCCGATCAAGATATTATTACCCGGCCCCCCGTAGAGGCGATCGTTCCCTGCCCCGCCGTACAGCACATCATCTCCTGCACCCCCAATTAGCGTGTCGTGCCCATCGCCGCCCAAAAGCACACTCCCTTCATCCTGAGCAATCAGGTGATTGTTTGGCTGCGTCCCATGAATCAGGGTCTTCTTCTCAAATCGGCGTAAGCTCAAACTCACCAACCGCAGGGCTGCTTGGCGATTTTCAAAGAGTTGAATCACACCATTGGTTGCTGCCTGAACAACTTTGCTATCGCAGTTAGCCAGAAAGTCACCTGCTTTAATCCTGCCAGCAAAAAACTCCTTAGCAGCCCCCAACAAAAATTTAACCTCAGTGAATCCAACGGATTTAACAATAAACGTAGCTAAGGGAGAATTCTTCGTATCATAATCCGAGTCTCGACTGCGCCCCCGTTCTAACAGTTCTAGAACATCAATTTCCAAGTCGCTCATAGGCTGATAGGGGGAAGCGATTTCAGGAAAGCAATGCTCCCAGCGGGCCTCTAAGATTTCAGAGGATGGCAAGCCGCCAATAAGCGTAGAGAGAGGAATATCTCGACCGATGTAAGAGGAGAGAGACTCCAAAATAGTGATCGAAACCAATTTGGCAGCGAGGTAGAGCCGAGCCACCTCAATGTTTCTAGCCGCTCGGCTCACCAGTTCTTGATAGGTTCGATCGCTGGGTTCATTTTGAAATTGCCGAAACACCAATTCTGGTTGCAAGACGCTCATAAATGCCTCCATTTTCTCTAAAGCCGTGCGGTAGTGGCGCACGGTGTAGGAATTGGCATTCATCAAATTATGATTTGTCTCTGGCAGGAGGCTCCACGTATTATCCAGGAACCGGGCTGGGCTGGGGTCAGCAAAGTTTTCCACATCTCGATTGGTAACTCGAACGGCCCGGCGTAGGGTTTGCCCGATCTCCTGTTCGGTTAATCCTAGGTGAAAGTGATTATTGGCTTGCCGTAGATGCTGATGGAGATTTTCGGTGACGGTGACTCCAGAGGTAGCGATCGGGCGGAATGGAATTGTGGCCTCAATACAGGTGACAATCTGGGCCAACATTGCCAGCGGCAGGAAGGGTTGTAGTGCCTTAGCCGCCACGATCGCACTCAAAAACTCATTTTGCCCAGCGAAGGGAGATAATGTTTGTCCCGGAGCAAACTCAAATAGTGCCGTCACTAGCTCAAAGATGATGCTCTCTGGTATGTCCGATCGCTCTCGGATGACAAGATGCCCATTGACCTCCCAAATAAAGGGCGCAACATAGGTGCAAAGGCTAAAACTGATGCTGCGATCGACTTGGACGTAGATAATGTCGTGAAATAATGCCGCTAAGACTTCGATCGGGTCTCCTGAGCCACCGACATTGAAAATATGCTCTGGGCTGTGAAACGATCGCCAAGGCCCCGTCATGGCTTGCACAATCAGCTTTGCCATCTTGAGCAGTTCAGTCAAATCGCACTCAACCTGGAGTTGCTGAGTTGCCCAAACTAGCATTTCTAAACATTGCTGCTGATCCTGATCAAGATCAAGCATGACCTTAATCCCTTTACTTGACTCAATCCAATTACTTGACTCAATCCAATCGCCAGCGCTCATACTTCAGATCTCAAGGTTAAAGGTTAAAGCAGACAACACCGGACAGTAGCCACTCATTCTTCACAAATAGAAATTTGCACCTAGAGAATTCAGAAGAATTGACAGCGTTGGTAGCCTCCCTTGGAACTCGTGCTTATAAAACTCATGCTTATAAAATAACCCCTCCATAGAAGCACAAGAAGATCTGAGAGAAAGTTCAGCCAATTGGCTGAACCCAATATTTCAATGATTGTGTCTTGAATCCCATCAAATGTGCAGTTTATAGAAGCATTTGTGCAGCATTTGCTCTGCACTCAGCACTCGGCTCAAATTCCCTTAAGAGGTTGCTGGAAAAGGTACGACTTGTTGCTCAAACTGCCCCCATACCCACCAATTCCAGGAATCTCTAAGGGGGATTAAAGCCTTTCAGACAAACCAGAGAAGGGGGCGACTCAAACTCTCTAACACGGTTGAAACATCCTGTAAAGATATACTTCACCTTTATGCAATTTTGAACGTGATTAAACGACGATCGTAAGTGGAAATGTGAGTCGTTGCCCTATGCAGCATGGCGTAAGTTCTTCTAAGTCCAACGAAAAGTTTAGGTTTCTGGCTCAGGGAATGCTGCCTCAAAAGACCGGGGGTTACAAAATCCGGTAATATAGCCGTCAGAATCGATCGTCTGCTTATTGCACCAAAAGTAGGTACCGAAGTGGATGCCTACACGCAAACTGAGATACAAGGTATTTTTGTGGGGTGTAAAAATTATTTGCGACCCTGACAGTCTGTGGAGACATTGCAGTGCCTCTCTCCACAAATGCTTTACCTCAACTATTAAAGATTTAACGTCCTAATCTCAGAATAACCGGAATTTCTCTAATGGAATAAACGTGCTTTGATCTATGCCTCGATCGGAAGAATAGATTTTATCGTCAATTGAATGCTCATTAAATGCGATTGATTTAAGTCAGGTGACTCTAACTATGACAACCCCAAAGATCATTGCTCATCGTGGTGCTATTTTGGGTACTCCAGAACACAGCATTGCCTCTTGTCAAAGAGTGATTGAGCTAGGGGTTGATATGATTGAATTCGATGTGAGAAGAACAAAAGATAACGTGCTTATTGCCTATCACGATAAAACTATTAGTCATCGATACATCAATCATTTAACATATCGAAAAATCACAGAAATCGGCTGTCGGCAAGGATTGCAAGTTGTAGAAATTGCTGAAATCTTAAAATTAGCCCAAGGCAGAATTCACTTAGATATTGAACTAAAAGAAGAAGGTTATGAACAAGAGGTGATAGAACTTGTGCTAGGTTACCTCACCGAGCATGAATTCATCATTACGTCGTTTAACCACGCATCGTTATTAAAAATAAAAGTACATTACCCTGAAATTAAAACTGGCTTATTGTTTGGTAGAAATAAGCTCAAACATACAGTTCCTACAAGAATTTTAGAAACGTTATGGAATTGGAAGCAGGACGACATTAGTACGGATTTCTTGGCTCCTAATTTCAGAGTTCTGCACCCTGGATTCTTAGAAAAGGCCAAAATGAATAGTCAGGCGATCGTCACATGGACTGTGAATCAAGAAACGGTGCTAAGAAAACTAATTCATGAAAATCAGGTACATGGCATTGTGACCGATCGGGCTGATTTAGCACTTTTCCTAAGAAATAAAATGAAGGGTTAGCTTACCGATCGCTCCTAACAACGCTCACAACTTTGGTTCTCTAGCTGCCAGCTTTTGCGATAGCCAACTCAGCAAGCCACTGATTAAGGCTCCTGCCATAAGAATGCCGATCGCGGGAGTAAATACCGGTTCCCAAAGTCGATACCACAGGTCAAGCCCTAGGGATACGCCGGCCGATCGGCCCAGAACTGCCACAGTGAGCCACGCAAAACTAAACAAAACAAAGAAAACATCTACTACTAGAGCTAAATTTAGCCAGTTCATGAGTTTATCTTTTACCATTAGCAACTCCGGGATGTAAGAGAGGTATTCCTAATAAAATTAGCAAAAAATATGGCTGCCCTGAGTCAGGGTCAGCCATGGAAGTAGAAACAAAAGAAAACAAGATTAATTCTGATTTGAAACTTAGCGAATCTTTTCTAATCCAACTCATTCTGCATTCCAGCTAGAACGCTTAAATCATCTGGATCAACGTAATGACAAGTCGCATCATCCACACAAATTAAAGCCCATCCCGATTGATCAAGGCCCATAAACTTGTATGAAGCTTCTTGAACAAAGAATCCTCGGTGGTTGCGAGTTTCTGGCTTAACTTCCACAGTTTCAGTTGACATGATTGTTTACCTTCTATGACTTTTAAAAGTGAATTAGCAAAGAACCTATAAGCGTTCTTAATTGCTTAGTTCATCAAATCTTATCATTGACTTTTCTGATTTCACATTAAGTTATCTAAGTAATTGTTGCGTCTTATCAACCCGTGCTACATCTTGCTTTGATTTCAATGCCTTAAAGCCCGAAAAGTAGAGAACTAGTGCTACCCAATTAACTGAACATGGGAATAAAGCAACTTATTAGTAACGGTTTGTAAATAGAAGTCAGGCTAAATGAGTGCGATGTATAGAACCCATTTGGTATCTAGTCTGCAACCCTTGGCAGAAGATGACTGCGGCAAATTGACCGCTTTCGCTGAAATGCTCTAGCCTTAACACGTTTAATAAGAAAGTGTTCGTAAAGGAAGTATAAAGAATACCAAAATCTTTATGGAGCAGAGAGTTCAACTTTTAGTTCATTTACTTTATGAATCTCTAGCTCGTTGACCCAATACTTTATTTACGAACACTTCACTAAAGCCGTAGAAGCCAGAATTGATGCTTAGTCGCATTATTCACTTGAAAATACTCTGGATTCATTTAAGTAATCATTAGAGTCCTGAGCCGAACTGCTGATGCATCTGAGGTAACAGTAATTGGAATGCCTGTCCTCGGTGGCTGACTCGATGCTTTAACTCTGGTGCCATTTCAGCAAAGGTCATCTGGTGATTGGGCATGTAGAAGATGGGATCGTAGCCAAAGCCATTGCTGCCACGGGGTGTGCGGAGAATTTCACCCTGGCAAACCCCCTCTGCTTGAAAGGCGATCGTCCCATCAGGTCGGGCCACCACCAGGGCACAGACAAACTGCGCCTGCCGATGCAAATCATCACCCAACTCAAATAGCAGACGCTCAATGCGCTCAGCATCAGTTTTGCCATAACGGGCAGAATAAAGTCCTGGGGCCCCATCTAGCACCTCCACCTCCAGCCCAGAGTCGTCTCCGATCGCCCACTCATCGGTTGCCATCGCCACACTACACGCCTTCAGCGCTGCATTAGCCAAAAACGTCTCTCCTATCTCCTCAACCTCCACATCCTCTGGCTTCAACTCCAACTCCAGCGGTAACCCAACTAGATACTCTTCGATTTCTGTCACCTTGCCTGGGTTGCCAGTCGCCACAACGAGCCGCACCATCCCTCAACCTCCTATTCAATCTAGTTGGATATTCTAATTGGATATAAATGTTGAACCTCACGTAGTTTAGAACAAATGAATTTGCTCCTTTGTAACCTTAAGCCCCACGTCGCCCCCCTCCAGATTTAACGTAGAATCTTTCCAATTCCGCCAACTTTCGAGTAAGCTAGTAGACTGAGAATTGGTGAAGTGCATTCTTCGCCCTAAATTGCTCTGACGATGTAAGTTTACAGATCCTTTAGTCCACGTCAGGGCACATGTCGGTTGACTGGAGGGACTCACCCCTAGCATTGAATCGTGGGAGATTAAGGATTGTGGTAAAAAAAGACGACGCGACGATCGTACAGGACAAGGACAAAGAAGCAAACACAGGCTTTGATGTCACTGAGTTCTTCAAGGAAACCAAAGGGGAATTGGAAAAGGTCGTCTGGCCAACCCGTCAGCAATGGGTTAGCGAATCGATTGTTGTGATTCTGATGGTGATTCTCTCCGCAATGACCGTTTATTTTGTAGATCAACTCTTTTCTTGGACGGCGAAGCAGGTATTCTAATGGCTCTCACAGCAGACGAACCAAACAACATGGCGTTCTCATCAGATGATAATGCCCTAGACGAAGACTCCATTCCCCAGGGAACGGCTCACTGGTATGCCGTCCAGGTCGCGTCTGGTTGCGAAAAGCGCGTGAAAGCCAACCTCGAACAGCGCGCTCAGACAATGGATGTAGCCGATCGCCTCCTGCAAGTGGAGATCCCCCAAACCCCTGCGGTCAAACTCCGCAAGGATGGCAGTCGTCTCAGCACGGATGAAAAGGTCTTCCCCGGTTATGTGTTGATTCGGATGCTTTTGGACGACGACACTTGGCTAGTTGTGAAAAACACGCCCAACGTCATCAACTTTGTCGGTGCTGAGCAAAAGCGTCGCTACGGGCGCGGACGCGGACATGTTACCCCCATGCCGCTCAATCCTGGAGAAGTCGAGCGGATCTTTAGGCAGACTCAAGAGCAGAAAGCCATCGTGAAAATCGACATGGCTCCGGGAGACAAAATCTTGGTGTTGTCTGGCCCCTTCAAAGACTTTGAAGGCGAAGTGATTGAAGTCAGTCCAGAGCGAAGCAAGTTGAAAGCCCTCCTGTCGATCTTTGGCCGCGATACGCCCGTGGAACTGGAATTTACCCAGGTACAGAAGCAAGGGTGACGATCGGCTCCAAGTGGAGAGCAATTGGTTGGTTGAGTGGAGTCAAAATCCAGGATAATTTTTCAGGCGTGGTTCAGATCGCGCCCACAAGGTTATCGCCGATTGCAAATCCCAAAATTGCACATCTAGTTGCAAAGGTTTCACTTCAAAGTTTTCGTTGTGAATTAGTTAAATACGCGTCGTGGAGATCCCAGTTGTAATCAAATGGCAAAAAAAGTTGTTACAGTCATTAAGCTAGCAATCACAGCAGGGAAGGCAAACCCTGCGCCCCCGATCGGCCCGGCTCTGGGTCAGCACGGGGTCAACATCATGATGTTTTGCAAGGAGTACAATGCTAGGACGGCTGAACAAGCTGGACTGGTTGTTCCTGTTGAAATTTCAGTCTATGAAGACCGAAGCTTCACCTTCATTCTCAAAACTCCTCCAGCTTCTGTGTTAATTCGCAAAGCATTGGGGATCACAGCCGGTTCCAACGAACCCAACAAGAAAAAAGTTGGCTCCCTGACCCGGGCCCAACTCCAGGAAATCGCCCAAACTAAGATGCCTGACCTCAATGCTAATGACATTGAAGCTGCAATGAAAATTGTTGAAGGTACAGCCCGAAATATGGGTGTGACCATCACTGGCTAGGTTTTCTAGCTAAACTTTTTGGCTAGATTTCATCGATCGTACTGAACCCTAAACCTTACAAGGGGGAGAGGCTGAACCTCGCTACCACCCCAGGAGCAACCATGAAGAAAGTATCCCGCCGACTCCAAGAGCTAGAGAAAAAAGTAGAGCCACGCCCCTACCAACCCCTAGAAGCGTTGCAACTTCTGAAGGAGACTGCAACCGCTAAGTTTCCTGAATCTGCCGAGGCCCACATTCGCTTAGGCATTGACCCCAAGTACACTGACCAACAATTGCGAACAACTGTCGCATTACCCAAAGGTACGGGTTTGGTGGTGCGAGTGGCGGTGATTGCGCGAGGTGAGAAGGTGAACGAAGCGACCCTTGCTGGTGCTAATATTGCTGGTTCGGAGGAATTGATTGACCAAATTCAAAAGGGCATGATGGATTTCGATATCTTGATTGCCACACCTGACATGATGCCCCAAGTTGCCAAATTGGGACGCTTGCTTGGTCCCAGAGGACTGATGCCGTCTCCCAAGGGTGGTACGGTCACCTTTGATCTGCCTCAAGCGATCGCGGAGTTCAGAGCTGGCAAACTAGAATTCCGTGCCGATCGCACTGGGATTGTCCACGTTCTGTTTGGCAAAGCTACCTTTCCCACTGAGGATTTGCTGACGAACTTGAAGGCGTTGCAGGAGACGATCGATCGCAACCGTCCTTCAGGAGCCAAGGGTCGCTACTGGCGCAGTGTGTTTGTCGCTGCTACCATGGGCCCCTCGATCGAATTAGACATTAGTGCCCTACGTGACTTGAAACTCAATGAAGCAGCCTAAGTATTTCTAGATCTGAGGGATAGCACCTACGGGTACTGAGTCCTCATCTGGAACAACTGAATCAAAACCAAAGACAGCAGGCGCGAATGGCTTAATGTCCTGCCGAGGTTTTCGTAAATTTACCGGAGTCGTGTCCCTTTGAGGAAGATCGACTCTGGTTATAAAACGAACCTCGGCAAAAATGTCCGGGGTTTTTTAGTTTGTGCGTGTTTTATCAGAATTCAATCTGAAATTTAAATTTACCAAGGAGGTGAAATCAAGATGGGTAAAACGTTAGCAGACAAGAAAGCACTCGTTGCTGAAATCAAGAAAGACTTGAGTGAAGCGCAATTGGCTCTGATCATCGATTATCGCGGGTTGACCGTGGCAGAAATCACTGATTTGCGGCGGCGGCTACGTCCTACTGGGACAACCTGCACCGTGGCCAAAAATACGCTGATGCGAATTGCGATCGATGGCGATGCCACCTGGCAACCCATGGCGGAGTTTTTAGCTCAGTCCACAGCGGTTTTGTGTGTCAAGGAAAACCTGGGTGGTGCCATTAAGGCCTACCAGGACTTCCAAAAAGCTTCCAAGAAGACGGAACTTCGCGGGGGCGTGATGGAAGGTCGGGCGTTGAATCCCGATAACGTGAAGGCGATCGGTGACCTGCCTTCCAAGGAACAACTCATGGCACAAGTTGCCGGAGCGCTCAATTCCATTACCGCAAAGGTGGCGATCGGCATCAACGAAGTTCCAGGTTCTCTGGCTCGCGCCATCAAAGCCATTTCCGAAAAAGAAGCCGCCCCTAAAGAAGCCGCCTGAACGGTTCTCAAATCCTGGCTCTCAAATCATTGGTTACTCACCAGTAGCCAATTCTCTCTGACCAACTATCCATTACCTATACTAGGAGTCCACCCATGTCTGTTGTAGCTGAAATTGTTGATAAGCTCAAAACCCTAACTCTGCTGGAAGCCGCCGAGTTGGTGAAGGAAATTGAAGTCACCTTTGGAGTCAGTGCCGCTGCTCCTGTTGGTGGCATGATGATGGCTGCCCCTGGCGCTGCTGCCCCTGTCGAAGAAGTGGAAGAACAAACTGAATTCACTGTCATGCTGGAAGAATTCCCCGCAGACAAGAAGATTGCCATCCTGAAAGTGGTGCGTAGTCTAACAGGTCTGGGCTTGAAGGAAGCGAAGGATCTAGTGGAAGCGGCACCGAAGGCTGTCAAAGAAGGTGTGTCTAAGGCTGATGCTGAAACGGCTAAGAAGGAACTGGAAGAAGCTGGCGCGAAAATCGCCATCAAGTAGCCCTTCTTTGATGCGCTTAATCAATACACCTTAAAAAAACCTGCTCTCATCAAAGAGCAGGTTTTTTACCTATTAGACGGGAAGGCTCGCGCTGTACC
>JARCMD010000490.1 GCA_030248885.1 Leptolyngbyaceae cyanobacterium MP9P1.79
AATTCTGGAGGAAGGTCGCCAAGAAGGTCGCCAAGAAGTAATGATGCGGGAGTCAGTGATTTATCAAGAAATTCTGCAAGAAGGTCGCCAAGAAGGTCGTCAGGAAGGGGAACGATCGCTGGTGCTTTTATTGCTAGAGCAGCGCCTTGGACATTTGTCGTCAGCAGAGCGCGATCGGATTTCTCCCCTCAATCTCAAGCAACTTGAAGCCTTAGCCTTGGCATTGCTCAATTTCTCGTCGATCGCAGACCTGAGGACTTGGTTAGAGCAAGAGTAAATAGTTTTATCCTGCTCAGTACGATGCCGTCTGGAAGTTTCGTCGTTTCTTGAGATCACTCCTAAATCGGTTGAACGTCTATAACGCTAATTAGTCATCCCAACTAAGTAGGATTTCTATCTGACATTGTCCTTCTATAATTTGCTCGGAGATCGATTCTCAAACCACCTTATGTAGGATGCAGGTAAACGGTATGGTAGCAACGTTAGAAAAGACGCAGCCGATCGCTACAGATGAACTCCACAAAATGCACGCCTACTGGTGCGCGGCCAACTATCTCTCTGTGGGACAAATCTACTTACTTGGCAATCCTTTATTACGGGAACCCCTAGAGCTAAAACACATCAAACCTCGATTGCTCGGTCATTGGGGAACGACTCCAGGCTTAAATTTTATTTATGTCCACCTCAATCGGGTCATCAAGGCGCAAGACCTGAACATGCTCTATATTGCCGGGCCGGGGCACGGCGGGCCAGGCTTGGTCGCCAATACCTATTTAGAAGGAACCTACAGCGAGGTCTACCCTAATATTTCTCAGGATGAATTAGGTATGCAGCGGCTGTTCAAACAGTTTTCCTTTCCTGGTGGAATTCCTAGCCATGTGGCCCCAGAAACCCCTGGTTCCATTCACGAGGGGGGCGAACTCGGTTACGCCCTAGCCCATGCCTACGGAGCCGCCTTTGACAATCCTGACCTGATTGTGGCGTGTGTGATTGGCGATGGCGAAGCAGAAACGGGGGCATTGGCAGCCAGTTGGCACTCGAATAAATTTTTGAATCCAGTTCATGATGGAGTTGTATTGCCGATTCTGCACCTCAATGGCTATAAAATCGCTAGTCCCACAGTGTTAGCCCGCATCAGCCATGCAGAATTAGAAGCCTTGCTGGTGGGATATGGCTACAAACCCTACTTTGTCGAAGGGTCTGATCCCGATGTGATGCATCGGTTGATGGCAGAAACGTTGGATACCGTGACTGCCGAAATTCACGAAATTCAGCACCAGTGTCGAACTCAGGGCTTTACCCAACGTCCCCAGTACCCCATGATTGTTTTACGATCGCCCAAGGGATGGACGGGCCCCAAAGAGGTGGATGGCAAGCAAACTGAGGGGTCGTGGCGATCGCACCAAGTTCCCTTCTCTGACATGTCTGCAAAGGCAGGACATTTAAAGCTGCTGGAAGACTGGATGAAGAGCTACAAGCCGGAGGAACTGTTTGATGAGACGGGGCGGCTGATCCCCGAACTAGCTGCCTTGGCTCCAACGGGCGATCGGCGCATGGGCATGAACCCCCACGCCAATGGCGGCTTGCTACTACGAGACTTGAAAATGCCTGACTTCACAGCCTATGGCATTGATGTGGCTCAACCGGGCACCGTCATGGCAGAAGCAACTCGGATTACTGGGCGCTTCTTGCGAGATGTGATGAAGCTGAACTTGGAGACGCGCAACTTCCGCGTCATGGGCCCCGATGAAACCGCCTCCAATCGATTGGAAGCCTTGTTTGAGGTCACCGATCGCACCTGGGATGCCGAGATGATCCCCGGCGACAATCACCTTTCTACGGAAGGACGAGTGATGGAAGTGCTGAGCGAACACATGTGCCAAGGCTGGCTAGAAGGCTACTTGTTGACAGGGCGGCACGGATTTTTCTCCTGCTACGAAGCGTTTATCCACATCGTCGATTCCATGGTGAATCAACACGCCAAATGGCTCAAAACAACGCGACACATCGCTTGGCGCAGGCCGATCGCCTCCCTCAACTACCTCCTCACCTCCCACGTTTGGCGACAAGACCACAACGGCTTCTCCCACCAAGACCCCGGCTTCATTGACCATGTAATGAACAAAAAAGCAGAAATCATTCGGATCTATCTGCCGCCCGATACCAACACGTTGCTCTCCGTCACCGATCACTGTCTGCGGAGCCACCATTACATCAATGTCATCATTGCTGGGAAACAACCTGCATTGCAATTTCTGGATATGGACGCAGCGATCAAACACTGCACGATCGGTGTGGGGATTTGGGAATGGGCCAGCAATGACCAGGGAGCCGAACCCGATGTAGTGATGGCCTGTGCGGGAGATGTGCCAACCCTAGAAACTTTGGCGGCCGTTGATTTCTTGCGTCAGCACTTTCCCGATTTAAAGATTCGCGTGGTCAACGTCGTCGATTTGATGACCCTGCAACCCAGCAGTGAGCATCCCCACGGCTTGTCTGACAAAGATTTCGACTCCATCTTTACGGTGGACAAACCGATTATTTTTGCCTTCCACGGCTATCCCTGGGTGATTCATCGCCTCACCTATCGCCGCACCAATCACGACAATTTACACGTCCGGGGCTACAAGGAAGAAGGCACAACGACTACGCCCTTCGACATGGTGGTGCTGAATGAGCTAGACCGATTTAGTTTGGCAGATGATGCGATCGATCGAGTTCCCCATCTCAAGTATGTTGGCGCTCACGTCAAACAAATTCTGCATAACAAGCTGATCGAACACAAACACTACATTCGTGAGCATGGCGACGACATGCCAGAAATCCGCGATTGGAAGTGGAAATATTAAGCATTTTCAAGCATCAGAAAGTTAAACCATACCAATTACATCAACTGCGTCCAATATGACGGGATTGGTGTAATTGGTTCGTAGTGAAAGAGTAACCCCCAAAGATGAGTTAAATGAGCGATCGGTCGCTCAACTCCAGTTGCTGGCTAGAAAATAGCTACTAGTTATTTTTTACGCTGGGAAAATTCGTTTTCGTAATAGGGCCCCAGTGCCTTCATCGCGATCGTGAGATGAGTTTCCTCTATCTTTTCAGGGGTCTTCTCTTCTCTTGCAGCGGGAGAATCTGATGATAAAGGAATGTTAATGCTTAGGGAATTTTCTCAGATTCCGCCTTGCGAGATTCCAGCCACATAGGAATTGCAAACCAGGCAACAACAACCAGAAAAGTTACAATCCCAAACCGGGCTGCCCAGCCCACCAATTGCTCCAGAGGAATAAACTTCCCCGCAAAAAAAGCCGAGGTCACCATCACGATCGCCCAAGCCGATGCTCCAGCGAAGTTGTAGAGCGTGAATTGCAGGTAGGGCATTTCTACAATTCCTGCTAAAGGACTCGCAACAATCCGCAGTAGTGCTACAAAGCGACCCAGAAACACTGTTTTTCCAGCATTTTGACTAAATTGGGCTTTGAACTCCAGCAGTTTTTCTTCTCGCAACCGAAAGAATTTGCCCAAGTTCAAGAGCAATGGCCAACCGCCCCAGCGCCCAATCCAGTAGCCGATGTTGCCACCTAGGACTGCCCCAACGATCGCACAACCCAGCACCACCCAGTAACTCAGTTCTCCACTCCCAGCAAGAAACCCTCCCGCAAGGGTAATGGTTTCACCGGGCAACGGCACCCCCAAATTTTCAATTAAAATTCCTAAAAAGACTGCCCAATATCCATAGTGGTGGGCGATTTCCTGAATAGATTCTAGAGATAAGAAGTCGAAGGACATGGAAGGCAGCCTTAACAAAGGTTCACTGTTCACTAAGTAGATCCTGCGTGACTCTACAGGTTGTGTCAACTCATTGCAAGCTCATTAAAACTCATCGCTCAGTTGCTTGACAGATTTGCTCCTTATTGGAGATGATGAGAAGCCGACATTTTTTACTCGGATTAGATCAACGCTCGGATCAGGTCAATGGTTAAGAAACGCTGAGTGCTTCGGATTAAGCAAGCCAGCTACCTGTACGGCATTTTTAGGAGACTTTGATGATTTACGCGATTATTGCAGCCGGTGGAACACAGTTTCGGGTAGAACCAGGTCGTTTCTACGACTTGAATCGCCTCCATGAGGAGCCAGAAACTTCTATTACCATTGATGACGTTTTATTGGTACAAAACGACGGGGATGTGGCGATCGGGCAACCTTTTGTTGCAGGAGCCACAGTCCAAGCAACGATCATGCGGCATTTTCGGGGACGCAAGATCATCGTCTACAAAATGCGCCCCAAGAAGAAAACCCGCAAGAAGCAGGGACATCGCCAAGAACTCACTCGCTTGATGATTAACTCCATCACCTTGGATGGCGTAGTCATTGCTTCTGATGACGGAACTCTAGCGCCTGCTCCTAGCCCAGTTCAAGACATCGAAGTTGCTTCAATATCCGTGCCTGATACTTTGGTGGAAGAAACCGAGTTAAGCCCAGAAGCTACAACACCCACAGCAACATTGGTTCAAGAACCTGAAGCTCCAGAACCGGAAGTTCTGCCAGAGGATAGTAATGCTGAAGGCGATGTCACAAAATAGAAAGGTCGCTTAGCCTGAATATGACAACGCAAGTCTTTAACCAAGATTGCTAGAGCCAACCAGAAATTGGTGGAACAGGTATAGAGAAACAAGTGTAGAGAAAGATTAGGAGGCAACGTCATGGCTCACAAGAAGGGAACAGGCAGTACACGTAACGGTCGCGACTCCAATGCTCAACGCCTAGGTGTTAAGCGTTTTGGTGGTGAGGTTGTGAGAACAGGTAACATTATTGTGCGTCAGCGCGGCACCAAGTTTCACCCAGGCAATAACGTGGGTATCGGCAGTGACGACACGCTATTTGCGCTAATCGACGGTATCGTTACGTTTGAACGACGCGGCAAGAGTGGCAAGAAAGTAAGCGTTTACGCTGCAATCCAGCCTGAAGTTCCCGCTGTTGAAGCATCAATGGAACCGATCGCTGTACCTGCTTAACCTAGTAGACTGAAGACTGAATTTCTGTGCAACATTTGTGGGGCGGGTATCTTGCCCACATCGGCTAGAAGCTTGCCCTACAGTTGTATAGCTTGTTCATTGATCATTGATTCAGCGCAAGGGTTTTCTGGATTGGAATTAGGTGAAGAGCTAAGTTTATTCCCAGGGATGTTATTCTCTTACGTAGATTAGGTGTTTTAGGCAAGAATTAGGTAAGGCATCAGACCTGATTTCGATCGGCTCAGTAGCTCAGGGGTAGAGCTAGGGACTCATAAGCCCTCGGTCGCTGGTTCAAATCCAGCCTGAGCCATCCATTTAGTCCCGTGACCTTTAGCCTTTTCAGGTGGGTAGTCAGGGATGTTAGAGCAGTAGCCATGATCTGGGTGAGCGATGGAAAACGTCACGGCTGCTGCAAATTCAGGCAATTCCTGTGAAACTTTAGATGAGGCAGCTTTGCAATGCCTCAAAACTGGAGATGTCCAAAGGGCGGAACAGCTCTATCGACAAATTCTAAAACGATCGCCTGATGATGTTTTAGCCTGGAAAAATCTGGGAAATGCCTTACTCAAGCAGGCTCGATTTGCGGAGGCAATCACATGTTATCAGCAAGCCTTAACCCTTGACCCTACCTATGCAGTTGCCTCCTACAACTTGGGTGTTGTGTTCCATGAGCAGCGCCAATATACAGAGGCGATCGTTCACTACCAACACGCCATTCAACTTGATCCCACCGATGCAGCTCCCCACGTCAACTTAGCTGTCATTTTGGAAGAACAAGGACGATTTGCTGCATCTCTGCTGCACTATCAGCAAGCCGCCACCCTTGATCCAGAATGTGCGGAAATCCATTGGAATCAAGCCCTGATCTTGCTGCGGCAAGGAGATTGGCAGCACGGCTGGGAAAAATATGAATGGCGTTGGCGATTGTCCGATGCGCGGGTGCGATCGTTTCCCCAACCGAGGTGGGATGGCACGGAGTTAAACGGTAAAACCATCTTGCTCTACACCGAGCAGGGATTCGGTGACACGATTCAATTTATTCGCTACGCACCCCTCGTAGTTCAGCGTGACGGGCGAGTGATTGTAGAGTGTCCTGCCCCACTCCTCAGACTGCTTGGCACTATGACAGAGATTGAGCAACTGATTCCCATGGGGGACGAGCTGCCAGCCTTCGATGTGCAGTTACCGCTCCTTAGCTTGCCCCAGCTTTTGGACACGACACCTACCACCATTCCTGCCGCTGTACCCTATCTCTTTCCACCGGATACGACTGATGTGACTCTGAAAACCGATCCAAATACTCGCCTTAAGGTTGGATTGGTCTGGTCTGGTAAGCTCAGTTATGAAAAGAATCATTACCGATCGTTCTCAGTAGATCTATTTTCTGAGCTATTTAACGTGCCAGGTGTTGCATTTTATAGTTTGCAGAAGGGCGACCCAGAATCCCAACTGACAGCGCTGCCTTCCCATCTGCCGTTGCAAAACTTGAGTCCTCAACTGCAAGACTTTGCAGATACAGCCGCTGCGATCGAACAACTTGACTTGGTAATTACTGTGGATACTTCCGTTGCTCATTTAGCGGGGGCATTGGGTCGTCCGGTGTGGGTATTGCTAGCCTATGTCGCCGATTGGCGCTGGTTCCTCGATCGCCCTGACAGTCCCTGGTACCCCACCATGCGCCTGTTTCGTCAAGCATCACCCGGAGACTGGGCAGGGGTAATGACACAGGTCAAGGCAGCCTTAAAAGTTTTAAGACGTGCGGAGTATGAGGCATAAGTCAGGAGAACTGGAGGGTCTAACAGGAGAAATGGTCTCATGCCTCACAGATGCGATTTCGACCCACTGCCTTAGCCCGAAATAGGGCACTGTCGGCTGCTTGGTAGAGGGTTTGCAGATCAATTCCATGGACAGGAAACATAGCGATACCACCGCTAAAGCTGACTCCAAACACTTGCTGGCGACTATCTAAAAACTGATGGTGGTGGAAAATTTCTCGTACCTCTGTGAGCCGCCGCATAACTTCCTCTTGGGCTACACCGGGTAAGATGACGACAAATTCCTCCCCGCCCCAACGTGCCACGATATTCTCACTCCCCAAATATTGTTTTAGCAGTTCGCTCAGGTAAACCAGTACCTTGTCTCCTCCGGCGTGCCCGTGTTGGTCATTCACTTGCTTAAAGTGATCGAGGTCGAGCAGGGCAAAACATAGGGGTTGCTGGTAGTGTCCTGCAACCTGAAGGAGGCGATTCAATTCATAAACCGCTTTGCGCCGATTTGCCACTTGGGTCAGGGCATCAATGTCGGCAAGTTTGCGGAGGGCTTGCGATCGTTCCAGGCGATTCAGCACTCGCGCAATTAACTCAGCCGCCACGATCGGCTTACTGACATAATCATCTGCCCCTGCCATGAACACCTGTTGAATTGTTGCAGGATCGGTCTGTGCCGACAGAAACAGGAGTGGCAGGTTGTGCCAGCGGGCATCATTTCGCACAACATGACACAGGTCAATGCCGTTGATACCAGGCATTTCCACATCTAGAATCAGCAAATCTGGCACAACTTGCTCTAAGGTCATCCAAAACTGATGGGGATCGCTCAGCACCGTGAGTTGAAAGCCCCAGGGTTCCAACACTTCACAGAGCATCTCCAGCAGGGGGAGGTCGTCATCGACAATCAGTAATTTGGACTGGAGGGGAACCAGGGGGCGCAGAATGTGAGTGATGGCTTCCAGGACTTGGGTGGGAGCGATCGGCTTCTGAAAAAAGCCCCGTCCCCTTAGGCGAGCAACATTGACCCGATCGGCAAAACTGGCTTCAGCCGTTAAGACCACAACGGGAATGGGTGGCTGAGTAGCGGTCAATTCTGTCAACAGGGTTAAGCCCGATTCAGAGGAGCCAGGTAAGTTCAAGTTCAGCAGCACAATGTCTGGCGGAGCAGCATCGATCGACTTACGAGCATGGGCAAAATTCGTTACCGTCTGCACCTCCATTCCCCACGCGTTAGCGGCGATACTGAGCCGCTCCACCAACGCTGGATCATCCTCCACAATTAGTAAGCGAATCGATCGTCCCAAGGACAACCGGGTTCCCTGAGGTGATCCAACGTGGAAAGGTTGTTCCAGGATCTGGGGCTGGGAACTCGGCTTCTCTCCATTGAGTAGCGACGCTGGGGAACTCTCCTCAGGCGTGGCTAATGCATGATGCAGCGAATCAACTAACTGCAACAGCGGTTCTATATCCCTCTCGTTCAAAGGATTGACTTTCAGCCGTTGCTCAATTTTCTGTGCCAATTGCGATGCAGCCTCAAAGCCAAAACTACCCAGAGACCCCGCTAAGGTATGGGCTTCTCGCTGGGACTGGTGACGCAGACTTTCATCTAGGATACCTGTTTGCAACGTCACGATCGCCTGCTCAATCACTGCAATCCGATCGACATACTGGGGTTTCACCCGCTCCCAAATTTCAGCAAGGTCGATCGGCGGCGGCAGGCTCACCATTGCCGCAGGTAAGTTTGCCTCTCCTGTCTCTGTTTCAGGCTCCTTCGCCTCTGTGTCTGGTGTCTTAACTCGATACCCCAAGCCGTAGACCGTTTCAATTAGGCTGGGAACCCCAGCCTGCTTCAGTTTGCGGCGTAGGCTCTTGATGTGGTCCCTGACTGCATTCTCTGTCGGAAATTCATTTAAAGACCAGAGGTGATCGAGCAGCGCACTCTGGCTAAAGACGCGGTGGTGGTTCCGCAAAAACAGTTCTAGCAGTGCATATTCCTTAGCCGTGAGATTGAGTAACTGTCCTCCATAGGTCACTTCCCAGCTTTTTAGATCCAGGTGTAAATCTTGCCAGACAAGAATGGGTGAAGAGGCAGAACTCCCTCGCCGCCGCAGGGCCCGAATGCGGGCTAACAATTCGTTGATATTGAAGGGCTTGACAACGTAATCATCGGCTCCAGCATCTAGCCCTAGAACCTTATTGCTGCTCGTGTCTTGAGCGGTTAGTAGCAAAATGAGGGTCGTATCACCCTGCGATCGGCGCTGCTGGCAAAAGGCGATACCATCCAACTTTGGCAGTATAAGATCAAGCAAAATCAAGTCATACTCGAAGGTTTCTGCCAGTTCCCAGCCCGCTTGTCCATCAGTTGCCACATCTACTAAATAGTGCTGAGTGGTGAGAACCTGTTTTAGCATCTCACCAACGGACTGATCATCTTCAATCAGTAGAATTTTCACTAGGATGGTTACGATTTGCGATATCAAATCCCCCTAAAGATAGCTTAAGCCGACTTGGGGTGATTTAGAAAATTACCCTTTGGGAGTAAGAAAATATTTGTAAATACAAATTGTGCCCCGATCCGTCCCCTTTTCATGTATGCCTGAGAGGCTTTAAGGCCCCAATTTTGGGGGACTTTGAACAAAAACAGCTCGAAAGCTACCCAGAATTGGGGGGTTGTGGGGGGGGCGAGTGCAAAACTACACGCTAACTTACAAACACTTTCTAAGCATCTGGTTCACAAGCTCGATCGTCAGGACTAAAGTAATTGCTCAACCTAGAAGAATCAGGGGTTACAGACCTTTTATCTACTACTTTTGATGACTTTTGACCAGAAAAAGCACGAATTTTCGTCTTTTAAGT
>JARCMD010000090.1 GCA_030248885.1 Leptolyngbyaceae cyanobacterium MP9P1.79
AAAGTTAGCTCTGCTCCTGACTTTGAAAATAAGATCCCGCCCACGGTTGAATCAGGGTTTGAGCCTTAAAATCTGCTCAAAATTTGTCCGAAGTATTGCAGTAAGGGATTTGCAATAATTGTATTTCCTATTCCTATGAGGTGTGTCCAAGGGGCTTAAGACCAGAGTTATGCGTTATGGCATTCGCCTACGCTTAACGCACCCTACAGTGGCTTAAACCTTTTTAGTCCCTATATCATCTGAATTACGAATGAATTACGAATAATGAGAGCCATGATAAAACCCCAAATTTTAGAAGCGATCACACAGATGCCAAATGTGGAACGGCTAGAGGTGATTGAATTTGCCTTGCAGTTATTGCGAAAAGACATGGAGAAGCCAGAAAAGCTGACCTTAAGTGCGGCGGCTGAAATTATGCGTCCCTTTTATGCAGAAGTCGGTGATCTGACTGAGTTTGTTGATACATGTAGGGAAGACTTTTACGACTATGCGGAGAAGCCAGATCTGGCTCTATAGTGCCGATCCAACCGTTGGCGATGAAATTGGTAAAACTCGCCCTTGTGTGATTGTCAGTAATGATGCGATCGGGGTTCTCCGGTTGAAAGTTGTTGTGCCGATCACGGGATGGAATGACGCATTTGTTCAGGTTCCCTGGATGGTCAGGGTTGAACCTACACCAGAAAATGGGTTAAGTAAACTGTCAGCCGTAGATGCGTTTCAGGTACGTTCTGTTTCTCAGCAAAGGTTGATTAAGCAAGTGGGAATGCTTGATGATGAAACAATGCAAGAAATTAGTTACGCTCTGTCCGTTGTTTTAAGCATTAATTACTGAATGTAGAATGTGTTGGCGGCAGAATAACTCATCAGTAACAGAGTTATGTTATGGGGTTTGTATTTTATTTGAAGCCCATAAGTTGCGTGATTTAGTCATTAGGGATGTTTTCTCGACCATATTTTAATGTGGTTGCCATCCAGATTAATTCCTTGAAAAAGCGATCGAGTCGTCTCACATAGGCCTCATCCAAAAGCTTGCCCGTCTCATTAAAAATATTTTGGACGCTAGAAAAATTGCCGTCATAGAAGATGGTAACGAGTCCCAGTTCCCGCATTACAGGGAGTAGATTTTGAATCACGCGGGTGCCGCCGAAGGGGCCGGCAGAAACTCCACAGATGCCAACCGCCTTATGGATATATTCTTTCAAACACGTATCAAGAACATGCTTCAACAGTCCTGGGTAGCCGTGGTTGTATTCAGGCACCACGATGATCAGCCCATCAGCCCGTGTCACGGTTGCCGCGAACTCAGGATTCTTAATTGCTTCACCTGCATCATCCGTCGGCATTGGTATCTGACGCAGGTCAATCAGTTCGGTCTCAACGCCTGGATATTTAGCCATTTGTTCTACGACAAATTTGGACACAAACTCGCTCTTCGCTCCTTGGCGAACCGTGCCTAGCAGCACAGGAATAAACAATGGCGTTTCTGAAGTCATGGTGGCTCGTCCTCAGTTATTTCACTTCATCAGTATTTCACGATCGCCAGTCCCGTGAAATCTGTCTAATTTGGCATTGACCTACTAGTAGTCTGTCAATCATTAATTGACGGGTAGCTGAAAGCCGGGAGGTTAGTGGGAGTTAAATTTTGAGGGATCGAAGACCCTCAAAATTTTCTTGACAGAACACTAGGCGGCATGGGGTTGCAACGATCGCCCGCCCTACCCCGTCAGTCAGCGTCCATCGCCAAATTCATCCTACTTGATAGAAAATAACGGTACTCTAGTAGGGCACCGAGGAACGGTAAAATCTGAATTAATGTCCTTACTGATCCCCGACTGCTCCAGTTAGGGGGAGAACACTATGCCTGATCTGCTCAGTCCCACGTCTGTTTTAGAAGTTTTGCGCCCAGTTCAGGACCCTGAACTGCGGAAGAGCCTGGTGGAATTAAATATGATTCGCAATGTCCAGGTGGCAGCGGGCAAGGTCAGCTTTACGTTGGTGCTGACTACGCCTGCTTGTCCGTTGCGAGAGTTTATTGTAGAGGATTGTCAGCGGGCCGTTCGATCGCTGCCTGGGGTAGAAACCGTTGATGTTGAGGTGACTGCTGAAACGCCGCAACAGAAGTCGTTACCCGATCGCACAGGCATTGCTGGAATTAAAAACATTGTCGCCATTTCCAGCGGCAAGGGCGGCGTGGGGAAAAGCACGATCGCCGTGAATGTCGCGGTCTCCCTGGCCCAAGCCGGTGCCAAAGTCGGGTTGATTGATGCCGATATTTACGGTCCCAATACCCCAACCATGCTGGGTCTGGCTGACACAGCGCTGATGGTTCGCAAAGGGCCCAATGGCGAAGATATTTTGGAGCCAGCCTTTAATCATGGCGTGAAGCTCGTGTCCATGGGATTTTTGATCAAACCCGACCAACCCGTGATGTGGCGGGGTCCAATGCTCAATGGGATCATTCGGCAATTTCTCTATCAAACCGAATGGGGTGATTTAGATTACTTAATTGTGGATCTGCCTCCTGGGACTGGCGACGCGCAGCTTACCTTGGCGCAAGCGGTGCCAATGGCGGGAGCCGTGATTGTCACCACCCCCCAGACTGTGGCGTTGCAAGATTCTCGCCGGGGACTCAAAATGTTTCAGAGTCTCCAAGTGCCAGTGCTGGGGATCGTGGAAAATATGAGCTACTTCATTCCCCCAGATTTACCCGATCGCCACTACGATATTTTTGGTTCCGGAGGTGGCGAGAAGACTGCGAAGGAATTGGGAGTGCCGCTGTTGGGCTGCGTCCCCCTAGAGATCTCGCTGCGAGAGGGCGGTGACTCTGGGCTACCGATCGTAGTGGCGGCTCCAGACTCTGCCTCAGCCAAGGCCATCTGGGCGATCGCGCAACAGATCGCAGCAAAGGTGTCGATCGCGGCCCTAACGTAAGCCCTAAACAATCAAGGTAATTGCTCAACCTAGGAAAAGTGAGGGTTTCAGCTATTTTGCTACCGTATGAAATAGCTTGAAAGACCAATTTTCGTGCTTTTTCTCGTCAAAAGCG
>JARCMD010000091.1 GCA_030248885.1 Leptolyngbyaceae cyanobacterium MP9P1.79
CCATCCACCCCTCCACCCATCCACTCCCCTACGGCGTACCAATAATCTGGCGCAGCTTAGTCAATCCGAGGCGAATGCGGGTTTTGATCGTGCCAGGAGAGGTGCCTGTAGCGGCGGCAATTTCAGTGTGGGTCATGCCTTTGTAATAGGCGCATTCGATCGATTGCCGCTGGCTCTCTGGCAATTGTTGGAGAGCGTGCAGGATACGAGTGTGGCATTCAAATAGCAACAAGTTTTCCTCTGGGCTGGCAGTTGTACCGGTGTATGTCCCGGCTGCCATGGAAGCCGTTGTGGTGCGGGTCTGTCGCTTCAAAGCCCTTAGCCTGTCGAGCGATCGGCTGCGGGCTAGCAAAAAGAGCCAACTGTCCACCCGTCCCCGTTGGGAGTCATAGCGGGTTGCCGTGCGCCACACCTGGCTAAACACATCCAGCACAACTTCCTCTGCCTCTTCCACTGACCCCACAATTTGGAAGGCGAGACTATAAATGACACGGGCATAGCGATCGTAAAGGTCAGACAAAGCGCTTTGATCTTGCTGAGCGATGCGTTTCAGCAGGCAAGTTTCGTCATCATTTGGCTGGACTGTCATCTACCGAGAACTATCCTCAGCACAGTGCATAAGCAAGAGTATTTGGACTTCACGTTCTTCAACAACATTCTTGGCTCTGTCGCGGGTTCTCCCCATTATCCTACTGAGCGGTAACGCCGCATACCCAACGGATTGAAGGCTAAAGGATCTCATTTGTTCCCTATTTGTTTATTGAATCGTAGAGGAGAGGCAACCATTCATTCTATTTGCCTCAGTTTGAGAGATCCAGCTTTCCAGAATCAACGTATATATAAAGTAGATTACAAATTCTGTAGTCCGCAGAGACTTCATATGGAGAACCTAAGAATGAACGTTGATAAACTGGCTTCGTATGCTGGCAAGAGTTTGACGCGTCGGGGACTGCTGGTGACGGGAGCAGCAGCAGGGGCAGGGGTCGCTCTGGGAATTGGGACGATCGCCGACTCAGCCGATGCCCAAACCGCAGCCACTAAAAAAAGTGATGCGGCAATTCTCAACGGTGCCCTCTTTTATGAGCATCAAGCAATCTGGGCCTACGGGTTTGCGGCTGGCAAATTGAGCCAAACTGATGTGGGCAAGGCAGTTTTAGCGTTGGCTCTGCGTAACCAAGCAGACCACAAGCAGCACCGCGACACCCTAATGGCAGTTGTGAAAAGCTTGGGAGGTACACCCGTGAAGGCTCAGGCTCAGTATGATGTTTCATCCTATTTGAAGCGGGGCGAAGGCGGGCTGGACTCTGATGTCAACATTGCTAAGCTGGCCTTGGCTCTGGAAGTTGATGCCGCCCTGGCCTACACCAAAGAAGTTGCCATGCTCAAAACCCCAGCCTTAATCACAGCGGGTGCCAGTATTGGGAGTACCGAGTCTGCCCATGCTGCGGCGATTCGCGCCACCTTCAAGGGCTTGGGCGTTCCTATTGAAATCGTGCCTGCGTCCTTTGTCAGCCAAGCCAATCGTGGTGTTTGGGTGTTAAAGGTCTAAATTGCTGAAGGCAAGGCGAAGCAGTCGGACAATAATCTGCTGATCAATTCAGAGGTTATGCCAGCGACTGCTTCGCCCCTGCGTTTATTGGTAGGCGATGTGCAACTTTTAGCTAGTACATAGCGGCGCAAGTCTAGATGCCCTGTAACAAGGGGCTTAAGCCCCTTACCTGAGTTTCTCGATGGTAGCCTCACTTACGCCGCAGACTACTAGTGCAGAGTCAACGCTTAATTTTGGGGTAGACGCATCTCGAAAGAACTGTGTGGTTTAAAGCTTCCAGAAATTGCCAACCCTAATTCTCAGTTGTGACGCTGCACTAGTTTCTATTTCAATGACTGACTTGCCTGTCGATCGATGGCAAATAAATTGCGAACGCTCCTTAAACCTAAAATCCCTCGTCTCAATTGATAATTGAGACGAGGGATTGCATTAAGTAGCCGATGAACTCCTGAACTAGTAAGCGTCTTGCAACTCATAAAAGTCCGGGGAGACGTAATCTTTGCGGAGGGGATAGCCGATCCAGTCTTCTGGCATCAAGATGCGCTTCAGATTCGGATGTCCCTCATACACAATGCCATAGAGGTCGTAGGCTTCCCGCTCCTGCCAGTCCGCAGCCTTCCACAGCCAGTAAAGAGAGGGGAGCTTGGGGTCGTGGCGAGGCAAGAATACCTTAATTCGCACTTCTGCGGGACGATCGGCATAATCGCTTAGCTTGATCAGATGGTAAAAGCTGACCAAATCCTGACCGGGGCCGACATCATACCCGCCTTGACACTGGAGATAGTTAAATCCATAGGCATAGAGAGCCGTAGCGATCGGTACCAAAAAATCTCGCTCTACCTTCAAGACTTCAATGCCAGCTTTGTCAAGACCCAATGAATCATGCTCAAACCCATTTTGAGTCAACCATTTAGAGGTTTGACCTACCTCAGCCAGAGATGAATTTGCACTGGTCGCCATTGCTGATTCAGCGTTCGGTGTAGAATCTTCAGCCACGTTGCACCTCCTGTTGCTCCACAGCTTGCAGGGTTGCTGGTACAGGCATTCCCATTGCTTCCATCAACTCCTTCGATGGAGCTTGGCGAGAGTCTGCTGCTAAATACTGCCCAGTTAAGATCGGCGGCACTGGCTTCATCTTGTGAGCCTTTGTATAAAAACGATGGGTTTGCCCCAGTTTTCTATGCTCTTGCAGAGAATCGTTGGAAATTTTCTTTCTGAGCTTAATGATGGCATCGATAATGGCTTCGGGACGGGGGGGACATCCAGGGAGATAGACATCCACGGGAATGAGTTTATCAACGCCCCGCACGGCTGTGGGAGAATCAACACTGAACATGCCGCCGGTAATCGTACAAGCTCCCATCGCGATCACGTACTTAGGGTTAGGCATTTGCTCGTAAAGACGAAGCAGAGCCGGAGCCATTTTCATGGTGATTGTGCCAGCGGTGATGAGCAGATCTGCTTGACGGGGGGTTGCCCGTGGAATGAGACCGAAGCGATCGAAATCAAACCGAGACCCAATGAGGGCTGCAAATTCGATAAAGCAGCAAGCTGTGCCATATAACAAGGGCCACAAGCTGGAAAGCCTCGCCCAGTTGTAGAGGTCATCAACCGTTGTCAACACCACGTTTTCAGAAAGTTCGTTTGTGATTTCGGGACGCTGAATTGGGTTGAGAATGCGCTCCCCTGAAGATTTTGCAAGTGTTCCGCTCTGAGTATCTAAGTTCATGACCATTCCAAAGCTCCTTTCCGCCAAGCGTAAACAAGACCAATCACCAGAATCGTAATGAAAACTAAGGCTTCGATAAATGCCAATAATCCTAATTGGCTAAATGCAACTGCCCAAGGATAAAGAAAAACCGTTTCCACATCGAAAATTACAAAGACTAAGGCAAACATGTAGTAACGGATATTGAATTGAATCCACGCGCCTCCGATCGGTTCTATACCTGACTCATAGGTGGTACGTCGCTCTGGGGAGCGGGCCTTCGGTCGAATCAGCCAAGATAAAACCAGCGCAACTATCGGGAGCAAGCTGCAAATCAAGAGGAAGCCCAAAAAATACTCGTAGCCACTAAGTACAAACACAGCTAACAATTACCGCCTTGCTTAAGAACGACTTGATTTAAGTACGGGAATAGAAATTTTAGTAGGGAAATTAGCTCGTTGCGATCTCTTAATATTCTGACACATTTAATATTGCCGACCCAGCGGCTCTGAAAATTGAGATGAAGCTAAGAGATGCGATCGTTACCCACGAATTATAAATTCCCATTGCTGCAACTTACCAAGTCAAATCAACAGATCTGTTAATTGTTGCTATTGAGTTGTTGCTATTGAGTTGTTCCTACCGTTCTGACTTTAGCGCTCCCTTGACGCAGACTAATTTCAGGTTGAAAGGATGAAATAAAGGGGAAAACTTCCCTGAGGCAATCTATAAAAATTGAGGAAATTGGATTCGGAGTAAGCAAACGCTCTATGCGATAATTCTTAACAGACATTTAAGGTTAGACGCTTAAACTCTAAACCCCAATACCTATGAACACAGAAGCAGTCGATCCAAAAACGTTAGATCGTCATGAATGTCGAGCTTGTGGTTACATCTACGAGCCAGCTAAAGGAGATGACAAGCACCAGATTGCTTCGGGGACACGATTTGAGCAGTTACCTACTGATTGGAGATGTCCAGTTTGTGGCGCTCAAGCTGCTCAATTTCAAAATGTTGGTGCCTTGGGCGCTCCCTCTGGTTTCAAAGAAAATCTGAATTACGGCTTGGGCGTAAATAGGCTAACTCCAGCCCAAAAAAACCTGTTGATATTTGGGGCGTTGGCTTTAGGATTTCTATTTTTTCTCAGTCTTTATGGTTTGCAATAAATATTAATACTTAAAAAATTAATTGGGATGGGTAGATGGTTTGGATTAGAAGGAATGCGATCGTGAAAATTTGGAGACAATTTATTACACTGCTGGGGGTTGCTCTCTTGGCAACTGGGTGTGCTAGCGCTTACCTCCCATCCCTAAGTATCAGTGCTTGGGAAGTCGTTTCATTACCCAACACCACTTCCTATCTTGCAGATGTTAGCTTCAGCGATCGTGCCCACGGGTGGCTTGTGGGTAGTGATTCCACGTTGATGGAAACGGCCGATGGCGGCAAAACGTGGCAGCTTAGAAGCCTGGCTCTAGGTGACCAAGAGTATCGGCTGACCTCGGTTAGTTTTGCGGGTTCAGAAGGATGGGTCGTAGGACAGCCTTCTATTCTGTTGCATACAACTGATGAGGGTAAGTCCTGGTCACAGATTCCCTTAAGCGACAAGCTACCAGGGTCTCCCAGCACCGTGTTAGCGCTATCGCCCAAAGCAGCGGAAATGACAACCGATGTGGGAGCCATTTATCGCACGGCGGATGGGGGCAAAACTTGGAAAGCGCTAGTTCAGGATGCTGTGGGCGTGGTGCGAAATATTGCGCGATCGGCTGACGGTAAATATGTGGCGGTATCCGCTAAAGGCAACTTTTACTCCACTTGGGAGCCAGGACAGTCCTCCTGGTCGCCTCATAATCGCAGCAGTTCTCGTCGGGTGCAAAACATGGGCTTTGCGCCGAATGGACAACTGTGGATGCTGGCTCGCGGTGGGTTGATTCAGTTTAATGATCCGGCTGAACCCGACAAATGGAGTAAGGCGACCAGCCCAGAATTCTCGACAAGTTGGGGGTTGTTGGCTGCGGCTTACCGGACTCCCGATGAACTTTGGGTGTCGGGGGGAAGTGGTAACCTGCTGCGTAGTATGGATGGTGGCAAAACGTGGCAGAAAGATAAGGGGGTCGAGAATGTGCCTTCTAACTTGTACAAAATTGTGTTCACGTCGCCTGAGCAGGGATTCATCATTGGTCAACGGGGTACTTTGCTCAGATACAAGGGTCTCTCAGCGTGAGCATTTCGATTTCTCATAAATAACTTTTGTTAGGAAAACCGAGTGGCTCATCGCCGAGGCACAGAGAGTATCAACAGGGCTTGAATAGCTTTTCTTAGGACTCTATCCTTTTCGTCTTTCGACAATATAGGTTTCTGATGGTTTACGGGCTGCTACGTATGGGGCTTGTAAGTTTGTTGGAAATCGATCGCTGGGTTCAGTAGGAATTTTGACTCATCGAAAATTCCATCATTGATCGTTAAACTTTGATTAGGATTCGGTTGCTAAATGTAACGATTCAGCTCTCCATTCTTAGAAAGTGTTTGTAGATGAATGTAAACAGAGTACTGGGTAAAGATCTGGAAATTTGTAGTTCAAATGGACTAAAAAGCTGGGATCACTAATCTGTAAAGGTCTTGGCGCTCTTAATACTTGTTTACAAGCACTTTCCTAAATCTTTCCTTGTGACTGTTACACAGGTTTCGTATGATAGGAAATAAGCAAAGACAATAGATTAAATTAATTGTTTTGAAGGAGAGCGTTTAATATGGCTAGCGGTTCAACTGGAGAGCGCCCGTTTGGGGACATTGTTACAAGTATTCGGTATTGGATTATTCACAGCGTGACAATTCCAGCCTTGTTTATTGCAGGTTGGTTGTTTGTCCAAACAGGCTTGGCTTACGATGCGTTTGGTACGCCTCGCCCTGACCAATATTTCACTCAGCAGCGTCAAGAAGTGCCGATCGTGAGTGACCGCTTCGAGGCAAAGCAGCAGGTTGATCAGTTTACTGAATCTCCTCGTTAAGTTCAGAGACAATGGTCAACCAACAGCATTTTAGTTCTTTCAACTTGAGTTTAAATTTATGACTGGAAATTCTCCAAATCAACCCATCACTTACCCAATTTTTACGGTCAGATGGCTTGCTGTGCATACACTTGCTGTTCCGACAATTTTCTTCTTGGGTGCGATCGCTGCAATGCAATTTATTCAACGATAGGGGATCTGAACCATGCGTCAAAATCGGACTCCCAATCCTAACAAGCAGCCTGTTGAGTTGAACCGTACATCACTCTACTTAGGCTTGTTATTGGTATTTGTCTTGGGCATTCTGTTTTCAAGTTATTTTTTCAATTAATAGATTAATTGAGGTTTTTCTGGGCGATCGTGCCCTCCATCTGTACGTCCGTTAAATATTTGAATTAGGAGGTGAAAAGTATGTCTGGAACTGGACGAATTCCCCTATGGGTTGTTGCAACTATTGTTGGTTTGGGTCTAATTACAATTCTGGGTATCTTCTTGTATGGCTCCTATGTGGGTCTAGGATCTTCTACTTAATAGTTTGGAGTGTCGCACTCAGTGCTGCCGATTGACATTGGTTAATGATGTCAATTAACGCATCTAAACTTGAGTAAATTTAATTGGTAGGAACTCTGAAGACGCTTTTAGGGCAAAGATTTTGGTACTTGCTCTAGCTGTTCAGAGTTCTTTTTTATGAGACATCTTCATTGAACAGATTGAGATAAGTTGACTGTAATCTTTGCCAACCAAGCAATTGCGCTATCCCTTCGCCCCTTAATTGCTTGATTGGCAATCAGCACAAACTTTATAAACCCACTTTTGATGTTTAGTCCAATGCGTTTGATTTTGACTGCATTTAGTGTTTTGGTTCTTGTTTGCTCAATTTGGTTTGGGTTCGCCCCTGGGAGTTGGGCAGAGGGGCAAGGCGACACCACACCTGTAGAAGTGCCAAATGTGCAAATGCCAAATGTGCAAATGCCAAATGTGGAAGTGCTATTTGGGCAAGCATTTGCAGCAACTAACCGGGGTGACTTTGCTACGGCTGAGGGTTACTGGACACAAATTATCGAGCAAGTCCCTGAAAATGCTGCTGCTTGGAGTAATCGGGGCAATGCCAGAGTCAGCCAAAACAAGTTGGAGCAGGCGATCGAAGACTACGAACACTCCATTGCCCTTGCCCCCAGTGCCCCTGACCCGTATTTGAACCGAGGTACTGCACTGGAAGGCTTAGGAAGATGGCAGGAAGCGATCGACGACTACAACCGGGTGCTGGAGATTGATCCCAATGACCCAGCAGCTTTTAACAATCGTGGCAATGCGAAAGCTGGGCTAGGACACTGGCAGGAGGCGATCGACGATTATCGCCATGCAACAGAACTTGCACCAGACTACGCCTTTGCCTTTGCCAACTATGCCCTAGCGTTGTACCAAGTTGATCAAACTGATGAAGCAGTCAGAACCATGCGAAACCTAGTGCGTAAGTACCCCCGCTTTGCAGACATGCGGGCAGCATTGACAGCAGCACTTTGGGCACAAGGTAAGCAGGGCGAAGCTGAGAGCCAGTGGGTATCCGCTGTGGGCTTAGATCCACGCTATCGAGACATTGCCTGGGTTAAAGATGTGCGTCGTTGGTCGCCGGCAATGGTGATGGCACTGGATGAATTTCTACACTTAAAAACACGTAAATAAGCGCCTATGGATTGACACGAAAGTCTCCATACTTAAACCTGGGCAAAGCCGATACATAAATCTTGCGTAATTGCTGGGTGGAATTCCGAGAAATTTACCAAACCTTGATATTTTTAAGGGGAAATTGCTGATACTAGAGCAATGAGTTTTAGTGAGATTTACTATGTAAATTCATCAAGCAGTTTAGGGCTACTGGTCTATATTTATGGGCAGTGGATAAGCTTAGAAAATGCGTTTTATCCTAGGAGATTTCTAGAGAAGGTCATACTAGGAAACGGCAGGATTCTAGAAATTTTTCAGACACGTCCGATTTTTATTTACTTTATGAAGATAATTCTAGAAGAGGGTCACCATGCGTAGGATTGGATTAGGGTCGATGTTAGTGTTGGGACTGTTGATTGCTGGCGATCGGGCCATGGCATTACCTGGAGAATCAGCCGATGCAGTAGCCGCTTGGATTCAGGGACATCCCACGCTCCGTCCTGCCAGCGGCGAGAAGTTGCTGGTGCGTAAAACAGATACGGCTGCTCAGCGATTTACCTTTCAAGCCTCGGTCTTTCCACCCGGTAGAGTGGCGTTCCCCACCACATCAGAGACTATTCGCACTGAGCAAATTTCCCTATTCGACATGATTAATGGCGTAACTCGCCCCCGATTGGAAGAATCACTGCGGATCATTTATGGGGTAGGGATTTATCAAGATTACGCCCGTTCCAGGGTGGTCTATGGCTATCCCAACCAACCAGCCCTTTCCCAAGCACAAAATCAGGTCACGCCTCTGCTTGCCTCAATTAAGGGAGAACTCAGAATGGGCGATCGTTACGCCTACTGGTTAGAGATTGCCCAAACTCAACCTAACGTTGCTTACACAGGACAGGTTATGGTTCTGCTCAAATCGGATGTGCAAAAGTTGGAAGCCGAACTACGGCAACGCTTGTAAAATAGCTAAGAATTGGTTACCAATAACCTACTTAGGATTAGGACTTAAATAAGTTGCAGAAGTTCGAGATTTACTAAGGGCGAAGCATTCGGCAAAAGGATCTGATTGAGTGCTAGAGCTTTCGCCCGAATGCTTCGCCCCTACAGGAGTAAAATCCTTCTCACAAGCCTCCTTAAAGCTCTTCCCGTTTGGTTTAAAGCCCTTGCCAATCGTCAGCCAGAATACTTTTCACCGTAGTGGCAATGCGAGTCAAGTCTTCATCCAGCAAGGGAGGCCAAACCACGCCTAATCTTCGCTGGGTCTCGAACTGCTGACGGCTCTCGGACGCGAGCAGGTACAGGGCATAGATCAATTGGCGATCGAGGGTTTCAGCACCCTTCAGTCCTTCAAACACCACTTTCAAAGACAATAACAATGACGTGACTTGTCCAGGCACGGGCGGTTTTCCCTGGCTGAGTCGGACTAAAAAGGCATTGGGATCATCTTCGCTGGCCAGTCCTTGGCGGATTAAAAAGTTACTAGCCGTTTCATAATCCATGTTTCGTAATTCACAGAGCTAGGGTTGGACGATAGGGACAGGTAGGCAAGGTCAGTTTGCTAAACATTTATTAAACCTTAAGAGCTTTTACCAACTCTTTACAGTTGTACCGTAGGCAAGTCTGAGAAATTCGTCGATAAATGGGATAGGACGATCGAGTTCACGCACCTCACTAGCGCTCAAAAGACAGCGCTTAAAACCAGTTTATAGTCTATGGGTAGTAACACAGTGGTCGTTCCGTTTGTTGATCTCAGCTTTCAGCATCAACCTCTGCAAGCACAAATTGATCAAGCCATGCATGGCGTGCTTCAGCGAGGTGATTTCATCTTAGGGGCATCGGTGGCAGAGTTTGAAGCGGCATTTGCGGCCGTTTGCCAGGTGCAGTACGGCGTGGGCGTAGCTTGTGGAACCGATGCGATCGCCCTAGGGTTGCGGGCTTGCGGCATCACGATCGGCGATGAAGTCATCCTCCCAGCAAATACCTTCATTGCCACCTTGATCGGAGTTGTGCAAACTGGGGCAACCCCAATCTTAGTGGACTGCGACCCTCAAACAGCCTTGATAGACCTGAAGGCGGTGGAGCGGGCCATCACTGCCAAAACCAAGGCTGTGATCCCCGTCCACCTCTATGGGCAAATGGTTTCGCCCAGTCATCTGTTTGAGTTAGCTAGCACCTACGACTTACTCATGTTTGAAGATGCAGCCCAAGCTCACATGGCAGAACGAGAGGGCTATCGGGCTGGCTCCGTCGGCACTGCCGCCGCCTTTAGCTTTTACCCTAGTAAAAACTTGGGGGCTGTGGGGGATGGGGGCATGGTGGTGACTCAGGATGAACCGATCGCTCAGTCCCTTCGTTCTATGCGAAATTATGGGGCCGTCCGCAAATATATCCACACAGAGTATGGAGTTAACAGCCGCCTTGACACGGTGCAAGCCGCTGTATTGCAAGTGAAATTGCCTCATTTGGCTGCATGGAACCAACAACGCTATGAAGTTGCCCAGCATTATGATGCGTTACTGAAACCCTATGCTGCTAAGGGCATTTTTCCGTTGGAGAATCACAGCGATCGGGGCCACGTCTACCACCTCTACGTAGTGCGCCTCGCAGAAGCAGGACTACCCGATCGCCAAGCATTGCAGCAGGACTTAGCAAATCAAGGAATCCAGACTGGTATTCACTATCCCGTTCCTTGCCACCTCCAACCAGCGTTTCAGTATCTGGGTTATGGCGTTGGAGATTTCCCCTACACTGAGGCACTGGCTGACCAAATTCTGTCCCTGCCAATGTTCCCAGGAATGACCCTGGAGCAAGTTCACCAGGTTGTGGCGGCTCTGGCGCGGGCGATCGGAATGCCGCAACCCGACTTTCCAAAACCCGATCTTTTAAATGAGGCAGGATAGGATGGGAACGATCGTCCTTTCACCAAAATTGGTTTTGATGAGATTAATTCAGGAGTTAACCGATGCAAGTTGGGCGTAAAGTTCCCGCCATTATCGATCAACCTATCCTAGACACAGCCACCTTGGGCTTGCTAGCGATTCTCTATGCCCCCATCATCCTGCATTGGTGCGAAGGTTGGATCAAAAAGGACATTAGTATTGAGCATGAATATTTTAGCCACGGCTTAATTGGGTTACCCTTTGCTGCCTATATTTGTTGGACGAATCGCACTTACTGGCGCAGGCTGCCGAGCCATCCCCATCCTTTAGGAGCCGTGTTGCTCCTGTTGGGGGGCGGGTTGTATTTGATTGGGTTGCCTGATTTTGTCAATCCATCTTTTCCCTTGGTGCTGATCGGGTTATGCCTTTGGCTCAAAGGTCCCGCTGGACTGCGACTACAAGCGTTTCCCTTGCTGCTTGTGGCTTTGGCAACCCCCACTGAAATTCCCTACTTAATTGCCCCTTTCACTCTTCCGCTGCAACACTTCATCGCAGCTACAGCCGGGTTCATTCTCAACCAATTTGCTCTGAATGTTCGTGTAGAGGGAATTTCCCTATTTGTGAATGATCAGATTGTGGAAGTTGCCCCCTACTGTGCGGGCTTGAAGATGTTGTTTACTACGCTTTATGTCGGATTAATGTTGCTGTATTGGCGAGATGATATTTCTTCTCGGAGCCGAACAATTTCCCTGCTCACGGGTGGCGCGGTTCTCAGCGTCACAGCCAACGTTATTCGCAACACGCTCCTGACCTTTTTTCATGGCACAGGTAGAGAATCGGCATTTGAGTGGTTGCATGAAGGCTGGGGCGGAGATGTCTATTCTGCCTGTATGCTGGGTTTACTGATTCCATTGTTGATTGGGATTGAGAAACTGTTTCCTGAAAAATCTGTTCCTGTTGCCGATGAGGTGCCTGCTCTAAGCCAAGACGCGATCGACGACTAAATTCTATCTGCCAAACTATGACTCCTTTGCCGAAAGCTCTGCAACGCTTACCGCTGTCCAGGATGTTGGTTTTGCTATTCCTGCTAGTGATAATTGGGCTGGGAGCAGTTCCAGGTTACCTCAAGGGAGGACATTGGAGTTGGCAACAGCCGCTGACTGTGGCGACCTTAAAACAGCTTAAGAGTATCCGTCAGACGGGTGTGAACGTTCCTGGTTGGCGATCGGTGACTCAAAAAGAAGTGACGATCGGCGGACACAAATGGTCTTTGCAAGAAATCGCGCCTCAATCTGCTGACCCTACTAACACAGACCCAAAGGCAATGCTGCTTCTATTGCCCCAAGACAGTAATAAGAGCCAGCCGCAAGTGGAGTGGACAGACATTAGCAGCGCTCAGCGATGGCAGCAAGACTCAGAGCAACGGCTCAAATTCATTGCAAGAGTGCCCAGTAGTGCTTCTCAACCTGCCATTCAACCCGTAGAAGCTAACTTTTTTCGGGCCTGGAACCAGCGACAAACCTATGCTGTGGTGCAATGGTATGCCTGGACAACGGGGGGACACCCCGCTCCCAGTCATTGGTACTGGGCCGATCGCCTCACGCAACTCCAGCGCTCCCGTCTACCTTGGGTGGCAGTGGCCATTCTCATTCCCATCGAACCGCTGGGAGACATTGAGACGGCTCGACCCCAGGCTGAGGCGTTGGGACGATCGGTGCAAACTGCGTTGATGCAGGGAGCGCTGCAAGGATAGGCGATCGGTGTTTTACGGGTCAGGCGATCGTCTAAAAATATAGGGTTGGATCATCCTTTCTGTTTGTGATTTATTTCATTACCGTTAACTACTATTCGACCCGTTTGATTGAAGAATTATTGGGTTCTATTACTGCGGCAAGTGACAGTCAGCAGACATATCAGGTTTTCGTCATTAATAACTCTCCTGATGATGTCTCTATTCAGGCGATCGGGTCAAAATTTTCCCATGTTACGGTCATGGAAGCTGGAAAAAATCTAGGGTTTGGGATGGCTTGTAATTTAGGCATTCAGACAGTTTATGATGCTGATCCCCAAGCAGTGATTTGGTTAATTAACCCTGATGCAACTTTGGATTTAGGGGCGATTTCCGAAGTGCAACAGTGCTTAAATCACGATAATTCGATCGCTATTTTGGGCACGAGAATTAGGGATACTCAGGGAAACATTTGGTTCGATCGAGGTACTTTTGATCCATGGGTTGGCTCCTTAAAACATACGGATCAGAGTCAGTTCAATGAACCCCAATTATCTCTAGATTCCCTCTCTACATCTCAGGGGAAAACAATAGCCTGTCGTTGGGTTTCAGGATGCAGTTTCATCATCAATTTAGCTGCCTTCAACCACTGTCCCAGCTTCGATCCCCATTACTTTCTCTATTATGAAGATAGTGACTTTTGTGAGCGTTACTATCAGCAAGGCTATCGAATTGCTGTGACCGATGCTGTGTTGGTGACCCATGCTGTTTCTGCAATTACGCAGCGAAATCAACGGCAAAAGTTCCGCTACGCCACGTTTAGTAAGCTATATTTTCTCAGTCAGCATGGGACATCTCTAGCTGTGCTATTGAATTTAATCTACCTGCTGTTTGGCGCGATCGTTCTCTTACCAAGCGATCGGCCCTCTGCGTTGGGTAAGTGGCAAGGCTGGCAAACATTTGTGCGCTGGATGCTCTTCAAATCCCAGGAATCCCGTTAGTTAATGCTGCATCCCTTACTCATTAATGGCTCATTTCTAATGGCTAAACCTACGGGGGTTAGCACGTATACACTAAACATTCTGCCCTATCTAAAACCGCTGGTTCCCACTCTGCTGACGGCACAATCTTTTCCCGATTACACTTGCCATTTCATCCCACCAGGCAAGACTCCAGAGGAGGGGATGAAGGGTCATTTATCGCGGTTGCAGTGGACTCAATTTCAACTTCCTCAGATTTACAAACAACAGAATGCCAACCTGTTGTTTTCTCCTCTTCCTGAGATTCCGTTATTCTCAGACTGCCGATCGGTAGTGATGATGCACGACCTGATTCCAGTGCGATTTCCTAAACGTTTCTCTCTCCTTACACCCTATTATCGCTATTACATTCCTAGCGTTTTACGCCAGGCTGAACATATTATTTGCAACTCAGTTGCGACGGCAGCAGATATCACAAATTTTTTGCACATTTCAAGTCATAAAATCACACCAATTTTGCTGTCCCATGACACTAACCACTTTCAATTTCTGGACTTACCGACCCAAAACTATTTTCTGTACTTAGGTCGGTGTGAACCTTACAAAAACTTGCATCGCCTCATTTCGGCCTTCGCCTCATTGCCTGGGCATGGAGAGCAAGAATTATGGTTAGCAGGGCCGATCGATCGCCGCTATCAACCGCAATTAGTGAGGCAAATTACAGCCCTCAATCTATCCCATCACATCAAGTTTTTGAACTATATTCCCTACACCGAATTGCCCAAGCTGCTCAATCAAGCGATCGCCCTTGTTTTTCCTAGCCTCTGGGAAGGATTTGGATTGCCTGTCCTGGAAGCTATGGCCTGTGGCACCTCCGTCATCACCTCAAATTTGGCATCCATGCCAGAGGTTGCGGGCGATGCAGCACTTCTAGTCGATCCCTATCGAGTGGAGTCGATCGCCGACGCGATGGCGCAGGTGGCAGCAGACAGTCAATTGCGAGCAACCTTGCGGCAGCGGGGCTTAGCTAGGGCGCAGCAATTTAGCTGGGAGAAAACCGGCAAGGCAACAGCAGAGGTGTTGCAGCGCTTTATGTGAAGGATTTCCGCTGGGACGCTATGGTTCTCTTAACCTGTTGGTTAAAAGGTAACTACTCAGGCCGCTAACTCAATGTCAAGCCGCCCTCATCCTCCAGCCCCTTCTCCCACTGGGAGAAGGGGAGCCAGATTGAAGTCCCTCTCCTTAGCTTGTCATTACCAACATTTTTGAAAAATCGAAGATTTTTCAAAAATGTGAATTCTAGACCTCTCAGAAGGCCCAAATTGTCGCCCGAACCGCCCCCCTGCCCCCCAATTCTGGGGGTTCTGAGATCGAAGTCCCCCAGAATTGGGGCCTTAAAGCCTTTCAGGCATACATGAAAAGGGGGCGAGTGCAAGGTCTAGGGCATTTATCAGAC
>JARCMD010000491.1 GCA_030248885.1 Leptolyngbyaceae cyanobacterium MP9P1.79
GAAGGCGTTTGGGCGATCGGACTCATGCTCATGCACCTTTCCTTAACCCGTTTCACCCGTCCAGTCCATTAACTCCCAATCACCCTCCCCCCTTCACTTCCCCATTTCTTCACCCCTTCACCTCTTATGAATCTATTCTCCCAGAACAAACCAAAAGCTGACCCAGAGCAGGTTCAGCAGATCAAAAGCTGGGTCTACCGCATTCTAGAAGTGGATGCTGGAATTCCGATTTCCATTAGTCAACTTGCCTGTAAAGAACCGGGTTGTCCTCCAATTGAAACCGTGATTGCTGTGATGACTCATCCAGTGCAGCAATACAAAATTCACAAAGCTGTAAACGAGATTGACGAAATAGATATTTGTCGATTGACTTGAGTGTTCTAGTTGATGTGTGGAGATCGTAAGTAATTCTGTGAATTAAATCATGGCTCAATATGTTTTATTTGTGTGCAAGTCCTGTGCGTTTTCATCGACGCAACGAGACTATATGGGACAACGGGGTGGCTATCACTTACTGCAAAGCTTATTACGTCTGCAACAACAGTGGACACTCCAAACTGAGTACAAAATTGAGGCAGTCGATTGTTTGAGTGGCTGTAATCGGGCTTGTGCGATCGCCCTCGCTGCACCTCAGAAAACCACTCTAATGTTTGGTGATTTGCCTCCTCTGCAAAGTGCCTCAGCGATTTTGCAACTGGCAGAACAATACCATGCTATTCCAGATGGCATGGTTCCCCGCCAAGAACGTCCTGATGCCCTCAAGAAGGGAATTTTAGCGAGAATTCCGCCTTTACAAAATTTCAGTAGTTCTTGACTTATTGAGAAAGATTAGCAATAATTAGACGTAGATAATCTCAGAGAGGGGTTAGCTCACTCCAGCCGAATACAAGTCATCCATGATTGATCTTGCTTCAGCGAGCAGTCTAAATTTTCTTGACAATCTTTGCATTAACTCTGAACTCAAGCGGGACATCGACTTATGAGCGGTAGTTGGCAGAACTATGAGGGCTGGGGCTTTACATTTATTGGTGGCAGGTTAGAGCGAGAAGCCTTTCCCAGCCCTGAGTTTGAGGTCGATCAGAATCCCAACTGGATTCAGCCGTCTTCTCAATCTTCGATTGAAGATAACCTGTTCCCAATCTCTAGAGCATCTGTGGGCGATCGCCTGTTGATTCAAAGACTACAGAGAACATCAAGTCAGATGTGTTCTCTCACGAAAATGGGATGCAACTGTGGTGTGGAAGTTCAGGTCATGAGTCGGAATCCCAGCGGGTCTGTTGTTATCCAGATCGGTTCTGCCCAACTTGGCATCGGAGCCGAACTAACGGACAGAATTCTAGTTAGTGTCTGTGGGTATCAGGCTGGCGATGATGTCCTGAATCGCTGATTGCCCACAGGTTCACCCTTTTTGAAGCTTTATTAATTGCGGATCAATAGAGAGGACAACACTGGAATCGCTATCAACGTCAACCTTTTGGAGTCCCTATGGCTACCTGTCCTTGCTGTACCGATACGCTCCTCCGCCATGCTCGAGGCGCTGGCATTTACTGGTTTTGCCCTCACTGCCACCAGGAAATGCCGAATTTTAGTTCGGCAACTCGGCTGTCACAGCCTACACTCCATCACGCCTCCACTCTAAGATCTTGCCTTCCTCCACACTCGCTTGGGTGGCTTGCTACTAAAAGTCTTCACTCCATTAACGAAGATAGTATCGTTCACTAATTCCTTTGCCATCATCGGAATCAGTCGCTTCAGATTAATGCTGTAGTTACTTTGCCAGAACTCTGACAATTTCGCCTTGGCAGATTCATTCACAAACACCGTTTTATCAGGCATGATCAGCACCATTGCCACATGCCCTGAATTTTCTGTCACTGCAAAGACAAACTCATCCTGGTCGGCTTTTAGCCCCTCGTACCAGCAATCAATATGCTCCTCTAGCTCAAATTCATAGAGGGAATATTCCATCTTGTCGTCTTGCAGCAAGGCTTTGTGGAGAAGCGTTGCGATCTCTTTGCTCATAATTTGACTCTTGCACATAGAGTTTTGCTGATTGTATCGAATGCTGCTGTGAGGCGAAGGGCTAAATATTAGTTGCAAAGCGCTTCAGTTTCCCATCATAATCCTGTATCATGAGAATGATTATCATTTCAATGTCTGCGGTTCATCTCTCTAGACAATGCCTAATCCCTCAGCCACCATTCCTCTTACCTTAGAACGGCTGGTGCAACGCTTTCAGCAGGTATCTGACCCCAAGCGAAAGTACGAGCATCTGCTCTGTCTTGCCAAACGGTTGCCAGAATTTCCAGCATCCGCAAAAGTGGCAGCCAACAAAGTTATGGGCTGTGTGTCGCAAGTCTACATCACTGCCAGATTAGAAGATGGCAAGGTTGCGTTTCAGGGCGACTCGGATGCCCAGATCACAAAAGGACTGGTGGCACTGCTGATTGAGGGACTGAACGGATCGGCTCCGCTAGAAATCCAGCAACTCACGCCCGACTTCATCAAGATAACCGGATTTGATATCAGCCTCACGCCCTCTCGCAGTAACGGGTTTTACAACATTTTCCAATTTATGCAGCGCAAAGCTACGGCATGTCAGTTTGCTGATGTACCTTCATTGCATTAGGAGTAGTGGTGTATCAAACAATAGTTGATGAGTAAGGTTTTCGCGAAATGCTTTCTAAGTAACGCTTTTAGAGATATAAGCCCCATCATCTAATCATTGGA
>JARCMD010000492.1 GCA_030248885.1 Leptolyngbyaceae cyanobacterium MP9P1.79
AACTCAAAACTCAAAACTCAAAACTCAAAACTCAAAACTCAAAACTCAAACCACCAACCTAGTTTTTATCGCTGCGTCACTCCGTCATGACCTTGGTTTAACTCGCACAGGTTGTCAGAAATAACGATCCAGCCAGCACTCAACTCAAAACTCAAAACTCAAAATAAGCATCCTCACAAGTCAAAAACTTCTGCCATCCCGTACTAAAGTAATGCCTTACTTACGATTTATCAGATTGACAGCAGGCAGCTTACCCTAGACTACGGAAGAGTTCCAAATTATGGGGAGACAAGGGAATGAAAGCGCAGGTATTCCGTGGGGTGAACCAACTGAGTTATGAGGAAATTCCCGTCCCAGAGTTAGCCAGGGATGAGGTTTTGGTGCAGGTGCAGGTGGTGGGCTTGTGCCAATCGGATATCAAAAAGATTCGCTATCCGCTCTATGAGCCGCCCCGCATTTTTGGCCATGAAACAGCAGGGACGATCGCCGCTGTGGGGGCAGATGCTCAGGCTTGGCAGGTGGGTCAGCGGGTGGTGGTGCTGCATCATATCCCCTGTATGCACTGTGGCTATTGCCTCAACGACAATTTTTCCATGTGTGAGGTCTATAAAAACATTACAACGACGGCGGGTTTTACGCCCAGTGGCGGTGGCTTTGCCGAGTATGTCAAGGTTCCAGGGCATATTGTGCAGCATGGCGGCTTAATCCCGATTCCTGACACCGTGAGTTTTGAGCAAGCCAGCTTTGTGGAGCCGACTAATTGCTGTCTGAAAGCGGTGAAAAAGGCACAAATTGCCCCCGGACAAACAGTGCTGGTGACAGGAGCTGGGCCGATCGGACTCATGTTTATCATGCTGGTGAACTACTTCGGGGCCCGGGCCATTGCCACTGACTTGATCCCCGCACGGATTGATAAAGCTTTAGAAGTTGGGGCAACCGCTGCCTTTGATGCCCGTGATCCCGACTTGGGTGCAAAAATCAAACAGCTTACGGGCGGTATGGGAGTGGATACCAGTTTATTGGCAGTTCCCAGTGAAAAAGCCTTCTTCCAGGCTCTGGACTGCACACGCAAAGGGGGGAAGATTCTCTTTTTTGCAGAATTTCCTGATGAATTGGAAATCCCCATCAATCCAAATATTCTTTATCGTCGCGAAATCGACCTAATGGGCAGCTACAGTTCGTCCTACCGGGTGCAAGCCCTCGCCGCCGATATTGTGTTCAACCACCGCATTGATGTGGATGCGTTGGTGAGCGATCGATATTCCCTCCAGGATTTGGCAGCAGCCGTTGAGCGAGCGATTGCTCCTACCCCAGAGACCTACAAGATTCTGATCTATCCCTAATGCTGATTGGCAGAATTTCTGTTCACTATAGGAATCGTTTTGAGTTTTGAGTTTTGAGTTTTGAGTGCGGCTCACTTACTGCTGCCAAGCTGAGCCTGCTGCCGCAGATAGTCTATCTTCTGGGCATTCACTTGGGTTGCCAGAGCCTGAGTCCGTCGCTACTGGCGGCAACGATCGCTCGGCCCTTTAACCCAAAATCCACAAAAATGCCGCTATACCAGGAGCCACGCAGATTGCCCAAGGACGTTCTGGTTTTCAGTTCCCACAGGTTGACCGTACCGCCAGTGGCTGTCGCCAGGGTTTTTCCATCGGGGATGAGGGCGAGGTCAGAGGCGCTGGCATCCAATCGGGGTGAACTGTCCACGATCGCTCTAATTTGCCTGTGGCGATGTTCCAAAGCCGCAGGGTCTGCCGAGAACTGCTCACGAGCTAATAGCCATTGGGACTGGTGGCGATCGTCGTGGTCGCTTCCCCTGAAAGCCGCTCTGGTTGGTCATAACACACGACAACTTGGTCAATCTCAGAACAAAGATCCTGGGAGATTTTGGCTGCGATAACTCTCTGTAAAAGCATACGAGTGAGCGTGAGGGTAATGATAGTGGCGATCGTAATTTCCACCAGGAGTCGAATTTCTTTTGGAGGCACTACTTAATTCACCCACATAGAACTATTTATACAGAACTTACTCTGTTCTACTGTTATAAAAGCTTTATGATCAGGAATTGAATAAGGAGATCTCTAGAAAAGCACCGGAAGGGCGAAGCATCCGGGCAATGACTTTCTGGTCGATTCAAGGCTCTGTCTGCCGGATGCTTCGCCCCTAGAGGGGTAACATCTTTCTCGGAAATGTCCTAAGTTCTAAATGTTCGAGATTAGGTAAGGGCGAAGCATACCCTTTGGGAAGCAAGCTATGGCGAAAACCTTTGCATCTCAATCATGTCCTTTTGCCGAGTGCTAAGTGCAAAGCCCACACTACGCGAATGCCCCTACAGCGGGACTGTTGCATATTATTTAATCCACGATCCTTAGCAGGACTAATGAGGAGCGATACCAAGTATTCTTCAATACATTTATTGAACGAGTTGGGGTGAACTATCTAGGTCAGACTCGGCAATTCCAGTAGGATAACTAGGAAAATTTATTTGAGGTTAGAGACATTTTCAACAAAATTGTCTGGTGAACAGCAATGCACCCGTATTCCTGTATAGAGTATTGGTTGTATGACCTCATGCAGCTTGTATACCTGGATACAGGTGCGCTCAAAGGGTAGGACAAAGGCGAAATGATTACTGCTTCTCTCATCCACAACACCGATCGCAACCTATGAACGATGAAGCAAAAACTCAAGAGCAACTCCTGCATGAGTTAGCTGCTTTACGCCAGTGCCACGAGGAACTGGAAGCTTTAGTCATACACCACCAGCAAATTGCTATCGCCTTACAACAGACAGAGCGGCAATATCAGGATATTTTAGACAATGCTTTTGAAGGCTTCTTCCAAAGTACGCTGGATGGCCGCTATGTGATGCTGAATCCGGCGATGGCAAAGATCTTAGGCTATAACTCTCCCGCAGAGGCGATCGCCACCATTACCAAAATTGAGGAGCAAGTCTACGTTGACCCGGCACGACGGGAAGAACTGAAACGATTACTCTCCCAACAGAGCGAACTAAGGGATTTTGAGTTCCAGATCTATCAGCGCGATCGTACAATTCTTTGGTTGCTGGCAAATGTTCGAGTCGTCTATGGCACAGATGGACACATACGCCATTACGAAGGTGCTTGTGTAGACATCACCAAACGCAAGGCGGCTGAACTTGCCCTATGTACAACTAAGGTGGAACTGGAAATTGGCATTGGAGAACGAACCTTGGCACTCCGAGAATCCAATGAGCAATTACTCGCTGAGGTGGTGGAGCGCCAACGGGCTGAATCTGCGTTGCGGGCAGCTAAAGATCAATTGGAAGCGGCTCTAGCTGCTGTGCCCGGCATTGTGTCCTGGATTAGCTCAGATTTGTGTTATTTAGGGGTAAATCACCAACTGGCTGGTAATTTCAATCTAAGTCCAGCAGATTTTGTGGGGCAGGATATTGGTTTTCTCAGGTCTAGCCTGGAGTTTAAGGAGTTTGTGCGGGAGTTTTTTGCCAGCCCTGCCCAGGATACCTATCGAGAGGTGTCGGCTGTGGTGAATGACGAGCTACGGAGCTACCTGATTGTGGCGCAGAAATATAACCGCAACCAGTCAGCGTTTACTGTGGGCATTGACATCACCGATCGCAAGCAAGCGACAGAAGCCCTTAAACAGGCAGAAGCTAAATATCGCAGCATTTTCGAGAATGCCGTGGATGGGATTTTTCAGACTACCTTGCACGGAAAATACCTTAGCGCTAATCCGGCTCTGGCTCGAATCTACGGATATGATTCTCCTGAAGACATGATGGCAGCGCTATCCCAGGGCGATCGGGAACTATATGTTACTTCGGGACGACGGGCTGAATTTGTGCGGTTATTACAGCAGAACGGGGCGGTGCTTGGCTTTGAGTCGCAGGTCTATTGCAAGGATGGCAGTTTTACGTGGATTTCTGAGAGCGCCCGCGCCGTGCAGGATGAGGAAGGGAATTTATTGTATTACGAAGGAATTGTGGAGGATATTGCCGATCGCAAGCGGGCAGAGGAAGCGATTCAGCAAGCCAATGAGGATTTGGAACTGCGTGTCGCTCAGCGCACCGCTGACTTGGTGCAGGCAAACCAGCGGCTGATCGTGGAGATTCGAGAACGCCAACGGATTGAGGCAGTGTTGCGGAGTTCTGAGGCAGAACTGCGGGCGCTCTTTGCAGCCATGACCGATGTGATCAGTGTGCATGATGCCGAGGGGCGCTATCTCAAGGTGGTGCAAACCAATGTGGCTGAACTCAGTGACAATTCCAAGCTCACGACGGAATTGATTGGGAAGACGCTGCATGACGTTTTACCCCACTCTTTGGCTGATACCTATCTTAGCTATATCCAACGATCGCTCAGCACAGGGCAGACGGTTAAGCTGGAATATAGCATTCTCTATAATACCCAAGAGGTTTGGTTCGCCACTAGTATTTCCCCTATGGTGGATTCTGTGGTCTGTGTAGCCCGCGATATTACAGAACTAAAGCAGGCGGAGCAGGTGTTGCGATCGGAGCAGGAGAAGTCGGAGCGACTGCTATTGAACATTCTGCCAGCGGTGATCGCTGAGCGCCTGAAACAAAATGACTGGAGTTTGGCTAAAAATGGCAAAGGCGGGGCCCTGATTGCCGATAGCTTTGCTGAGGTAACCGTGCTATTTGCCGATATTGTGGGCTTTACAGAACTTTCGGAACATACCTTGCCCACAGAATTGGTGGGAATGCTCAACCGGATTTTTTCTGTCTTTGATGGACTGGCCGATCGACACAAGTTGGAAAAAATCAAGACGACGGGAGATGCCTATATGGTGGTTGGAGGCTTACCCCACCCCAGAATTGACCATGCAGAGGCGATCGCAGACATGGCCCTAGATATGCAACAAGCTATCACTCACTTTCGGGCTAGACGACACCAAAAGGTCACCATGCGAATTGGTATCCACACGGGCCCCGTGGTGGCTGGCGTAATTGGCACTAAAAAATTCACCTATGATCTCTGGGGGGATACGGTGAACATCGCTAGTCGCATGGAATCCCAAGGTGTGGCGGGTGGCATCCAAGTCACTGCCACAACCCACCAATATCTAAAGGAACGATACCTCCTAGAAAAACGGGGCACTACTTTGATTAAAGGAAAGGGGGAGATGATGACATACTGGCTCACGGGCAGAAAGCCAACGATCGCAGATTCAGCCCTGGACTTCATGGAAGAGATGTAAGTCTATATAGACTCTGTATAGTAGTATGCGATAATAAACACTATGGGTATGAAGGTTCTATTCTGTACCCCAATGTATTCAATGATTTATATAAAAGTGGTATAGGAGATCGATAAACTATCTTACTTCCTTCTACGATCGCTACTCGCAAAATTGTCCATGCATAACCTCCAATCCTATGGCTTAGCCCTACATACCACTAGTCCCGAACTGGGTTTAGCCCTCAGCAACTTTGCTGGCAACGATCGCCACCATACCTGGGATTTAGGGATGTCCCTTTCCACCCACTTACACGTCCACCTACAAGAGTTTATGTCCCCGCAAACCTGGGCAGATTTACGGTTTATTGCCGTAGCGAAGGGCCCAGGAAGTTTTACCAGCACTCGATTGGGCATGGTGACAACTCGCACCCTCGCCCAAGAATTGGAGATCCCGCTGTTTGCCGTGTCTACCTTGGCGGCTCTGGCTTGGAGCCAGCATCAGCCCAGCGATGAAATGATTGGCAATGGAACGATCGCCGTGGAAATGCCCGCCCGCCGTGATGCTATGTTTGCTGGAATATACCAAATTGAGATGGGTAATCCACTGGGTTTAACCACACTTCTAGCGGATGCCGTGTTGCCGATCGCCACCTGGCAGCAAACCCTAGCCGCATGGCCCACCCCCTATCGCCTGATACAAGCTGAAACAGGGTTAGGGGAATCTGTGTTAGGGGTGCTAGATTTAGCCCACCAGCATTGGCAAAAGGGTGAACGCCCCCTTTGGTCCGAGGCATTACCCTTCTACGGGCAACATCCAGTGGACGATCGTTGAGGATTGGTCACTCGTCATTGATGCTTAACTTCTCTATCTAACCACCGGAATGTGCGACCATAACGGTACTCTGGCGATTATGTAGAGTGGAGATCGGGAAAAACGAGAGGGCGCATGGTTCAGGTAATTCAGGCAGCAAATGTGACGTTGGTGGATCTAGAAACCCGGTTTGGGTTAAAGCTGACGAGAGATCTGAAGTTTTTTCCAGAGTGGATGAACGCTGCTCAGGAGATGACAGACCCCGATCGAGCCACCTTAAATCGAGTTCAGGACAATTTCTTAACCCTACTTCAGCAACCTCCGGTGCTGGAAAATAGTGTCAAGATGGTTGTCTTGTCTCCCCTTTTGGATTTGGCAGGCTTCTATCAGCGTCCCTACCGGATTGAGACTGAAACGAGTGTTGACCTGCAAATGGGAGATGAAGAGGAAGTGATTCGAGGACGGATTGATATTCTGGTGTTAAACGATCGCTTTTGGCTGCTAGTAATTGAAGCCAAACGGGTCAACTTTGACGTTCAGTCTGCTATGCCGCAAGCTCTCTCCTACATGTTTGGCAACCCAGAGGTTCAGTTGCCTAGCTTTGGACTGGTCACCAATGGACACACATTTATGTTTTTGAAGCTGGTGCGTCAACCTCTGCCTCTATATGCCAATTCCCGGCTGTTCTCGTTGGTCAATCCAGGGAATGAACTCTATGAGGTGCTGAGCGTTTTGAAGCAGATTGGGGCTGCGATCGTTCCCCAACCCTGAGAATCATTGCCTAGCTATATGCAACGACTCAACCCTCTAAGACTGGGTGAAGAGCTTGGCAGAATCTCACTCATCTGCTCGTCCCCTAAATTCTCTCAATCTCGTGTTATCTGAAGTACCTGACAAAATGCTGGAATTGAGTTAGATCTATCAGTGATTCCTCTTCAAGCACGTTCAGAATTGTGTATGCAAACTTTTTGGCAAGATTGGCTCTTGTCCTCCCGCTGTTGGACTCATCGTCGTGAACCGATCGGCTCAAGATTGCTCAGGTTAGCTGTCCTCTCCTTGCTTCTGAGTTCTAACTTCCCCACGCTAGCCCAAGCTCCGCCGCCATCCTGTACAACCAAGCAAACGGCAAAAGCGGCTCAGGCTGACCCATTGGTGCAACCCGCCTATTGGATGCAAACGGCGATCGGCATGGTAGAAAATACCCTATCCGATCTGTCAAGTCAGATTGAGGCGTATCTCAATGTCAGCCCTTGGCCCGCCGTTAATGAGCGGGCCAAGCTAGCGAGAGTGCCCGTGATGATGTATCACGATATTCTGCCAGAAAAGCTAGTCTTCTTTGATGTCACACCCGAAGAGTTTGAGCAACATCTGCAACTAATTCGTAACCAGCGAATGACTCCCATTACCTTGCAGCAACTCGCCATCCACTTGAGTACTGGGTTGCCCTTACCTGCTAAGCCAGTGCTTTTGACCTTTGATGATGGCTATGCCGGACACTACAAATATGTTTATCCATTACTGAAAAAATACGGCTATCCTGCCACCTTTGCCATTTATCCGGCAAAGGTCGGTAAAAAGCTAGGGCGCTCCAGTGTGACCTGGGAGGAACTGCAAGAAATGGCGGCTGATCCCCTCGTGACGATCGCCGCCCACAGTGTGACCCATCCTTCTGACCTGAGAGTTTTAGACGATGAGCAATTGCATCGGGAAGTATTTGAATCTAAGCAAACGTTAGAAACCCAGCTTGGCATTCCCATCGATTATTTTGTTTACCCCACAGGCTACTACGATGAGCGGGTCGCTGCCATGGTGACAAAAGCAGGATATAAAGCTGCTGTGACCATGGACGATGCCAATGAAGGATTCGCGGGGCAGTCCAAAAGCTTACTGGAGATTAAACGCTTTGGCCAATCGCGTACAGCAGAGATTTTGCCCCAAGCCTGGGGAGGCCCAAGCCTACCCAGAATTACTCAGGGCTTTGACTTTAAGGCCCCTCTGGCACTCAATCGGGCAACGATCGACACCTATCCCTTGCTCATTATCACCGGCGGGCAACCCATCACCATCCATGCCAAAAGTCGTTATCAAGTAGAAAACATTGTTGCCAACACAAAGGCCGTAGCAGCCGTGGCGGGGGGCTTTTTCTCGCTGGAATTTCTGGATTCCAATACGATGATCGGTCCAGTTTTCAGCCAGGGTGAAAATCAATTCATCCCAGGTAAACCCGCAGAACTCAAAAAAATTGGGGGCCGTCCCTTGGTTCTCATCAGTCCCAAAGCCGTTAGATTTATTCCATTCGACACAAAAGAACACAACACCCTAGAAGGCGTTCAGGCTGAGATGCCAGATGTCACCGATGCCTTTGTGTCCGCGGCTTGGCTGGTGAAAGGCGGGAAACCCCAGCCAGCGAAAAGTTTTGGCACTCTATTTGATTTTGATGCGGCCCGCCACCGTACCTTTTGGGGCGTTAATGTATCGGGACAGCCTGTGGTTGGAGTATCCGCAGAACCTGTGGATTCCGTGACTTTGGGAACCCTCTTGGTTAAGGCTGGGTTGAGGGATGCCGTGATGCTCGATTCCGGGGCTAGCACGTCCTTGGTTTATCAAAAGGAATCTCTCGTGGGCTACACGCCTCGCCCCGTGCCCCATGTAGTCGCGCTTATTCCACCTCAAGAGGATAAAGCGGCTGCCTGCGTGGTGGCGAATCAATAGCAGCGAATTAATAGCAGCGAATTAATAGCGTGGAAGCCGGGGAAAATCTCACGGATAGTTTGGGGCCCTTGCCTGAGTTTCGCGATGGTAATCTCACTTACGCCGCAGACTTCTAGTGTATTGGTTACACGGCATTAGTCTGGGTTCCGACCCAACCCGACCCTTGGAGGTGATCCCCCAAACCCCCTTCTGGGAAGACGCTTCCCCCAGACCCCCTCCGAAGGGGTTAATTGTGGGAGGAAGAGAGCGCTTCGCTTTGCCGTTGACGAGCGGGTCGCAACGCTAAGAAGATGTAAATATCCAGCACTCACAATTCAAACCACGCATCCTAACGGATCAGAAACTTCTGCAAAGCTCCACTAGTGCAAAATCTGAGTTAGCCTATTCGATGGTAGGTGCAAGTATCCTGACGGGAGAGTGCGCTCTTAGAAAAGCTTTTTGAATTACTTTGGATTGATGGTTATGTCCGATCGCTTCCCCAACTTCCCCAAACTCCCTAAAATAATCTTGCTGTTAGTTGCCAGCGGACTCTGCTCACTGGTCGCCTCAAGAGTCGTAGCACAAACAAGCATTCCTGAAGCGACTGCGGCTGCCAGAGTGGAGCAGCAACAAAAACAGGCGCGGCAAGTTCGCCCAGACAACTATGACCTAGGACGGTATCCTGTTACTGACAAGAATGAGAAGCACTGGCGGTTTTTGCTCTGGACGACAGCAGTGACCCAACCCAAGGAGACTTACGTTGGTGAGGCAGTGACGCGGATTTTGGCGCTCACTACTCGGTCTTCCCTGTCCCCTGCTCAGGGGCGAACGGTGCAGATGGCGATGCAGGTGGGAACACAGCTTTATTTGAGTGACCCTAGTTTTTATGGGGCGATCGGCCAGCAATTCCAGCAAACTCTCGATCGCAGTCCTGATCAAGAGTGGGTAGCGATGGCCTTATCAGCTTTGACAAGAGCAGCACCTTCTACAACAGATTCTGCCAGCAAAGCAGCGGTCACACCAACCCTAGCCCAGATTCAAACCTGGCGCGATCGGGCTAAATCCAGGTTTCCGAATTGGCAGAAAAATACCCATTTGCGGACAACCCTCCAGGATGTAACTAACCTCTCTTCGCCCGCTGCTGTTCCTCCTTTGGCGGATTTGCTCAAATGGACGATCGCCCCCAACCAGGTACAAATGTATGTGATCTGCCAATCCGATCGCTGGGTGGTATGTCGGGCAGTGCTGAAAAATCGGCGGGGTGAGTTTGTGCGGCAGACGGCTGATCCAGCCAGCGAACTCTGGTCTGTTCCCTTACTGCTCCGCTCTGTTCATGGGCTGAGTTGGAACTTTACACGGGGGCAAACTCCCCAGGGTATATACCGAATTGAGAGTACAGTTCCTCAACCCGATCGGGAGTTTTTTCGTGCCTTTGGTCAGTTTCCCTTGGTGCAATTGTTTGTCCCCTTTGAAGCGGGAGCGCGGGAGTTTTTGCCTGGTAAGAAAGGAACCTTCCGAGGTTCGATCGCTGCCTATCAAGCCTTGCTTCCTGCAAGCTGGCGCAACTACCAACCCTTACAACAGAGCTACTGGGCTGGCAGAGCAGGACGGGGATTATTCCGCATTCACGGCACTGGGGAAGGATTAGACTTTTTCGCAGGTAAGGATCGGAATCCAGATAGTTACCTCTGGAATCCCACGATCGGTTGCCTATCTGCTTTGGAAACCTATGATGAGTCGGGTCAATTGAAACAGTCTGACATGCAACAGATTCTCAACCGCTTGGTTAGCGCTGGGGGGCAGAAATTTTCAGGATACTTAATTGTGGTTGACCTTCCCAGTTCCACCGCCGCACCGATCGACCTAGCAACTCTGGAGTCTGCTATTCAATCCGCCCGTCCATGACAAATCCCCACACGATCGGTACAGCCACCACCCTAGAGGAAGCTCAGGCGTACCAAGACATTCTCCATCAATGCTTTAACGTGCCTGTGGGAAGCAGTCCTACTTCCGTAGCCCAGGTGGGGCTGGAAAACCTGCAATTGGTGCGGTCTGTCGATCGCGTGGTTGGGGGACTGAAACTATATCCGATGGGACAATGGTTTGGCGGTCAACGCGTACCCATGGCTGGAGTGGCAGCGGTCGCCATCGCCCCAGAGCATCGGGGCACTGGCGCAGCCGTGGCATTATTGCGCCACACTCTGCAAACCCTACACCAGCAAGGAGTTGCCCTCTCAACCTTATATGCCGCCACCCAGCGCCTTTATCGAAAAGTTGGGTATGAGCAGGCGGGAATTTATTGTCATTTCTCCATCCCAGCGATCGGCTTACATCCCATCACCCACGACTTGCCCATGCATCGGATTAATCCCACAGATTGGCAGGAGTTTCGATCGCTCTACCAGCAGCAAGCCAGCTACAACAATGGGAATCTCGATCGCCATCCTGCCCTCTGGGAGTCCGTTGTGCGATCGTCAGCAACAGAGCCGGTATATAGCTATCTTGTGGGTTCCACCTCAAACCCCCAAGGTTATATCATCTTTACACAGTCTGCTACTCCTGGAGGGTATGATCTGCGTATCCGGGATTGGGTAGCTTTGACCCCAGAAGCAACAGAACGGTTATGGACATTCCTGGCAGACCATCGATCGCTAGTGAATAATATTCTTTGGTATGGCTCCACCCTTAACCCCTGGCTCGTGTTACTCCCAGAGCAGACCTACCAAGTACAGCACCAGAAGCGCTGGTTTCTTCGCATTGTGGATGTGATATCGGCGCTAACGGTACGCGGTTATCCCAAAAGTCTAGATACACAGCTTCATCTCGATATCCAAGATGCATTGATTCCCGCCAATCACGATCGGTTTGTGCTGAGCGTATCCCAAGGGCAAGGGCACGTAGAACGGGGTGGCACCGGAACCTTGCAATTGGATATCAGAGGACTTGCACCCCTATATACCGCACTGTTGACCGCATACCAATTACAGGCGATCGGCTACCTTTCTGGTTCACCCGATGCCCTTGCCACAGCAACTCTCCTCTTTGCTGGCTCAGAACCCTGGATGCCTGACCATTTTTAGGCGATCGTAGCCTCAAGAGTGGAGTTCTCGTAAAGCTCCCAAGAATTCCCGCAATTTACCCAATATATTTCCTGGGTGGGTTGCTGAGTAAGTAGGAAGGCGCAATTATTTGTAGGATGGGTATAACCATTCCGGCATACCAGAAAAGCGATAGCGCAACCCATGCGGGCGTTGGGTTTCGTTCCTCAACTCAACCTACGCCCATCTTATATTTAATTACACCCATCTACTTAACACCTTACAGGGATGTGAAGTTATCAGGTTCTTGCAGTAGATAGTGCAGGTTCTTGGACGATCGCCTCCTCCACTAGAGCTTCTCCGGCTGGAACTTCTTCAGCCAGGAACTGAGCAACCTGGGACTCAATTTCATCACGAACAATCTGGCGATATTCCAGGAAATGTTCGATTTGAGCGCAGACCGAGAGATAGCTCGTGACTCCTCCTCGATTATGGCGATACATCAAGAATAGGTTGCGCCAAAACTGCCAACGTGTCTTCCGCAGTACGCCCTGCCGCCAGCAAATCGTCAGTAAGGCACGGACATTGGCCCAATTCACCTGTTTCTTTGCGGTCTTGCTCTTCTTGGGATAGGTTGCTTCACCCAGGATACGGAAATGTCGGTAAGTGCGATCGAGGAAACGTGCGGGATCGTAGAGTTCCGAAAAGGCTTCCACATACTCACTGGCAATATCTTCTAGAGGGCGAGTGGGCACAAAGTTCATCAACGTGGTTTGGTTGATGTTGGCTGACTTAGTTCGCATTCGGCCTTCTTTGTTGAGTCGATGCCAAAGAGCCGTGTCGGGCAGCGCTTGCAACATGCTGAACAGGGCAGTGGGAATGGAGGTTTGCTCCACAAATTTCACGATTCGGCCCCCGGCTCCCGCTTTTTCGCCATCAAAGCCAATAATGAACCCAGCCATCACCCGCAATCCGGTGCGAGTAATCGCTAGCACCGCGTCACTGAGGGAATCCCGTGTATTTTGATATTTCTGGGTCAAGGTCAGGCTTTCTTCATCGGGGGTTTCAATGCCCAAGAAAACTGACCCGAAGTTGCACTTCACCATCATGTCCATCAGTTCTTGATCCTGGGCCAAATCTACAGAAGCTTCAGTGGCAAAGGAGAAAGGATAGCCATTTTCCACCATCCAGGGCTGGAGTTCCTTCAGGAAGAGTTTGACGTTGCGCTTGTTGCCAATGAAGTTGTCATCCACCATGAAGATGCTGCGCCGCCAACCCAGGTTGTAGAGGCATTCCAACTCAGCGATCAGTTGGGTGGGGTTCTTCGTGCGGGGCTTGCGACCATAAAGAACAATGATGTCGCAGAATTCGCACTGGAAGGGGCAACCTCGGGAGAATTGCACCGACATTTCAGCGTAGGCATCGAGTTGAAGCAAGTCGAACCGAGGAACCGGCGTGCCTGTCACATCAGGCCGATCGCCCAACGAGCGAAAAATCCCTGCTGGTTCACCGCGATCGATCGCGTCCACAAACATTGGCAGGGTAACTTCCCCTTCATCTAAAATTAAATAATCTGCGCCCACTGACAAGGCTTCATCCGGCAGAGCGGTGGGATAGGGGCCGCCCACGGCTACTTTTTTGCCTCGGCGCTTGGCTTCTTGAATTTGGTTGAGCAAGTCGTCTTTCTGCACAATCATGGCAGACAAAATCACGACCTCTGCCCAGTCCCACTCTGCTTCCGTGACGGCACGAACATTGCGGTCTACTAACTTAAATTCCCAGGTCTGAGGCAAGATGGCAGCAACGGTCACTAAACCCAAGGGCGGTAGCATCGCCTTGTAATTTAGCAAGTCCAACATTTTCTCAAAAGACCAAAAACTCTTAGGAAACAGGGGATATAAAAGCAGAACTTTCATTAAAACCACTTTGTATATAGAACTTCACTTAAACACATCAGGTCGGCTTTGACAAGGCTTGTTTAGGTCTGCTTCGATCCTGCACCTCCGTTTCACCTATAGAACTCCGGTTTCTGGAGTCCTGTCGAGTAAGCATAGTGCAAAATCTCAGTTTGCCCTTACCAAATCACTCCCCTATTGCAACCATACCCTAGTCGCTAACCGTTGCCCAGCGATGACACTAACATAACTGGCTAGGGCGATCGTGCTAATCAGAAAACTGATGGGGTAGGGGGTGTGAAAGCCGATCGTTAGCCCTGACCAGGTAAAAAGCAGGGACAGGAAGGCGGAGAGGGCGAGGAAGGGGCGGTTGACCAGGCGTTGAGCGATGGCGGCGGGGGTGACCATGAGGGCGGAGTTGAGCAACGCGCCAACAGCGGACATTGCCTCAGCAACACTGATGGCAACAAGGATGAGAAACACAAACCCCAAAACGCGCACTGGCACTCCCTTTGCGGCGGCCACGTCAGGATCAAGAGAGGCAAAGAGTAAGGGACGGGCGATCGTCAGTAGCCCAATGCCTGCGACTGTTCCGATCATAGCAATTTCCTGGGCTTGGGCTGCTTGCAACCCCAAAATTGATCCAAAAAACACATTCACTCCCAGGTTGCCATGGGAGCCGCTGCGGTGGGTGGTGTAAATGCTCAAAAACAGCACCACCAATCCCAGAACCCAAGCTAGGAGAGTGCCTACCTCCACATCTCGCGATCGGGATTGGGAACGAGTCCCCAACGTCCCCAGTCCCACTGCCACCAAAAGGGGCAACCCAAATAAGCCAACAAGGGGATGACCGCCCAGAATGACTGCAAGGAGCGCCCCAGTAAAGGTGACGTGGGACAGCGCTTCTACGGCAAACACGAGATGGCGCAACACAACAAAGTAGCCCACCAATCCAGCGACGATCGACAACACGGTGCCTGCCAGAAATACATGGCGCATAAAATCAATGCTCAGCATTTCGCGCACAGTCTGAATCAGGTTCAGGGAGAAAGTGGAAGTTGCGGCGAACATTAGGGACTTCCAACTAATAAATCATTCCGAAGTCTGCGTGGGGGCGAAGCATACCCTTTGGGAAGCAAGCTACGGCAAAAGGTTCTGATTGAGTTACA
>JARCMD010000092.1 GCA_030248885.1 Leptolyngbyaceae cyanobacterium MP9P1.79
AATGACCAGACCCAGATTACGGAGAGAGGATTTCAGAATTTCAATATCAGTCAGTTTGCTACGCAGAGTATTGAAGTGAGACATATTCGTTACCTTGGTATGAACCTTGATAGTCGATGAAAAAGATGGAGGACTCGTAGCATTTCACTGAGAACGATCGTTCAAACTCGACTATCCCTGGTCAAATGCTACGAGTCCTCCTAACCCTGTTAGAACTGAGTCTGTGCGGGAAGTCCATCGATTTCAGGCGCATAACCTGATTCGATAGGTAGACTGCTATTTTCCTGATCAACGCTTGTTTTCGTGAGGGCGATCGCAAATATTAGCAATCCGAAGACTGGCTTTGCCAGCACATCGGCGATCGTGTAACCCAGTTGCACCCCGATATTCGCTGTTGTCCCGGTGATGCCCAACATCGGCAACAGGTATGCGATCGGGTAAGCACCCCAGGAGAACAATAACAGCAACCGCATATTGCGAACGAGAGTCTGCACAGCGGCAGGTTGGCGAACTAGCGACTTTGATAGCTCAATCCACAACACATAAATGATGTAGGCGAATGGAATCGTACTGATTGTGCCCCAGATAATCCGAGTGGTGAGATTGCTAGAGATTTCACCGGGATACCCCGTGGCGATCATCACGATGGAAGCGATCACAAGTTTGATCAGTAATGGCCTTGCCTCTTTCCCAGTCAATGCCAACACGGCAACAGTTTCAACCAATAGCAATGGCACTGTTAGCAGCCAATCCACATATCGGTAAGCATCGTTAAACGGTGCGCCAGTTAAGGTGTACACGCCATTTTGCAAACTGTAGGCAGCATCCCAACTGTTGAAGATGCGGAAGTAATGATAGCCCGCAATACTGACGACAAGCGCTGAAACCAGTAGAGCGAGTCGATACTTCGAGCCGACTTGAGCGCGAGCATTGAAGAAAAAGAGGGCAGACGCAAACATCGCCGCGATCGCAAAGGAGAAAGCGTTATAAATTAGATTGAATTGGCTGGGTGTAAGCGATTGGGATGTCGATAACCGATCCGAAATGTCACCTTGAGTCACTAGCGACCCCAGAAGCGCGAAGTCGAGTACTGAAGAAATCATCAATGTTGTCTCCGCATAGTAGTTGTGAAACTGTAAAATGCAACTCCGCTTACTAGCAGCTCGTGGCGCAAATCTAACGACCGTTCTGTAGGGCAGTCTCCTCGACTATAGAAAGGCAAGATACCTACATTACGGTTGCGGAACTTCCGCTCGATCGTGCTAACTTACACCAAATTCCAGAAGTGAAAAACATCTTGACCGGAAAACAATTCAACTAGAAAATCCGATACAAATCCGATCATTGCCAGACGACTATTCCAGCTTTCAGCCAGAGGAGTAAAGCCCCAAGCCCAGCTGTTGCGATCATCAGAAGAAGTGGTGACTTTTGTAAAAGTTGCCACTTCTTCTAACTCCAAATTTTGCGCTCCGTTTGATCGAGGAAAGTGAAAAATTCAGTGATGGTTCTATTTAGAGAGATGCGGAATCCATATCCAGTTTCCACTCATGTCTCAGGAGTTTCTGATACATAGTGTCTCGAACCATCATGAGCTTGTTATGCTCAATCAGAAGTTCCTGAGCCTGCGTATGAGACATCCGCTGAACTTGGTCCGCAAAGAGTCGGAGACTGAATTCTTGATCTAAGGTGAGTTTGGTTGCTTGATCCATGGCTACTTCCCGCGACCCAATACGGGTCAAAACTGTGAACCTGTTAATAGGAGTGAAGCAAGGCTCCTGTTTGTTGAGCTATGTCAATTAATATAGCGAACTATTTACATAAATTGACGAATTTGAAAAAGTATGAGTCAATCTATGCCTCTGGACTGACAGCAATTCCAAATTCAAGGTTTTATGGGCGTTTCAGCGTTTCTTATTGAGACTGGCTTCAATAAGATTAGATAATTCTACAGACTTGACAAATCAGAAGCTGCGATCGTTGTGGCGCGATCGCAGACAGTGTGAACGTGATTTTAGAACCATCAACGGCAGTTGTCTCTCCGCTCTTCATAGCCATTCCTCAACGGCAGTGTACCCGAACTGAGTATGACGGCAGACCAGTTAGCGCCGATGACTTGAAAGCCCTGGAGTTAGCGGGGAGTGGTAAGGGAGTTCGTGTGTTGATGCTTACCGAAACAGCAAAGATTGAGCAAGTCCTTGAGTATGTGGTGCAGGGTAATACGGCACAGATGAGCGATTCTCCCAAGGAAACTCTATGCAAACGCCCCTTCGTTGATGAACTCGAAGCCTGGATTCGCTTTGGTTATGACGAAGTAGTGAACAAAGGCAGTCGCCCATTAACGGTGCTCCACCTCTGAAGGAATTTCAACTAGCTCTTGAAACCGAGAGTTGTTCCATAAATCGGCAAAATCTGCATCGGTTTTAACCTGAGTTTTATATCTGGGGTAACAGTCGATCGCAGTTTTCAAATTGTCCAATGCCAAATCGGGCTGACTGTATGAGCAGGTAACAATACGCCCTGCCGTAGTAACCTGTAGCTAATCGGCTACTCGATGGTTGGCGATCGCGGGCAGTTGCCACCAGGGCGCATGGGGATATTCGTGGTGCTCGTAGTGGTAGCCAAAGTGATAGCAAGCTAAGAGTGACAACAGCAAAGGACGAGGAGTGCTCTGGGCAAAAAAAGCATTTTGGTAGCCTCCTGCGGGTTCGCGGTGAGGCAAGTAGGTACCAAAATAAAAGAGCTGGACTGAGCTGAGCAACGAAGGCACAATCCAAAACATTAGCAAGTTTGATTCAGGCACGTGCAGAAGCAAATACATGGCGTGGAACGATGCGATTAGAGCAAGCAACCGTCGCCAGCTCCAATAGCGCTGCAAAAAATGAAAGTACCAGACAAACGGGTTTTTGTGGGTGCCGTCATGAAAATCGGGATCTAAAGGACTGGCTGGGTGGTGATGGTGTTGCCAATGCGTTTTGAATAATTGCTTGTACGAAAATAGACCATAAAGCAGTAGCACTAGTGTGCCAATGAAACGATTCAGCTTGGGATGGTGAGGCGCAACCGCTCCGTGCATCGCGTCGTGAGCAGTGACAAATAACCCTGTGTAGAGAAGCGCTTGCCAGCACACAGCAAGGATCATCCAGATAGGCTGCCGTTCGCTGGGGGAAGTCCTAAGCAGTGCTGCTAGACTGACTGCCCAGGTTGCCATGATTAGACTGGCAATCAGCAGGCCTCGTCTGCTAGATCCAGCTAACACGAGCGATGTGGTTGGCAGTGGGTCGTTTCTAAGGGGCAAAGTGGTAGACATGATTCCTGTTTTCTCATTGTTGTAGGCGCTAGCGCTAGCGATAAGAGATTAGCTCAGAAGCCAGTAGCTAGCACCAGAAACTATAAATAGGTGGGTATCTGGATATCACTGACATCACTGATATAAGACTCTAAAGTCTTGCGCTGCCCACACAGCAGACGAAGCAAGGTTTTGAGGGCTGATTTTTATTTAGATGAGACTACTTAATCCTCATCGGTCAGACCTTGCAAATTGAGTAGAGCTATAAGATTTAATTTACATTGACAATGTAACAGAATCTTAATAGCCTGATGGATGTTATCGCTCTCCTTTTAGAGACTGATCAGCTTAATCTCTGTCAGAAAGCTTACAGCAATTTTCAATTGCGTAAACCACAGTTATTTTTTAGCAGCCTCGCTCCGCGAGGCTGCTAAAAAATAACCCGCACCTAACTAAGCGCAAGGCGCTGTAAGACCTTATAGGCTACGCCATGTGTGTTTACCAACTTTTAGGACGGCTGTAGAGCCTGTTAATCGACAGCACGCTGTTGAAGTAAGGCGTACTGCCAAGGCATCGATTCTTTGCTGGTGACGGCGCTGCTGTCCGAGGCGAGCTTGCAGGTGCGGGCGCTCGATTTTAGCGTCGAAGGCTATTTGGAACTGCCCTACGCTCAGCAGGTGGCAGACTTTTTGCAGATTCCGCTGGTGCGAGTGGCGACAATGGGCGATCGCCTTCGTGGAGGGACAGTACGATCGCCTCTCTCCGCCGTACACACCACCACAATCCTACATTCAGCGTGGCACCGCTGCCAACCTTGGACCTTGGGGCATCTTGGGCAGCGAGTACAATTTAGTGGAGAAGGTGAATGTCTTGCGGGGATTGATTGATATGTTTACGGTGATGTACCCCCAATTGCAAAACATTGACTTTCGCCAAACCGTCAAACAGCTTGAAGTACCCGTTTATCTGCTCGTTGGCGCAGCCGAACTCAAGGGACGCAGCGACTTAGCGACTGAGTGGTTCGATATGTTAAAAGCACCCCGCAAGCAACGGTTTACTTTTGAGAACTCCTCGCATTCTGTCGCCTTTGAGCAGTTTGAGGCATTCTCCAAAATTATGACTGAAACCATCTTGCCCAAAACTTATCTGAAGCCCTGACTTAGCTATCAGAGAATATGATTATTAACGGAGTGAAAGACCCTATGAAGAGATTGAAACTGCTCATTATTGGATTGGCGATCAGCTTAGCGGGATGCAATCCTATGAATAATCCCTCCAACATTCAAGGAAGTGGTATTACTAAGACCGAGAAAAGAGCAGCGGCTTCCTTCGATTCCCTAGACGTGAACTATGCCGGTTCAATCGAAGTACGTTCTCAGGAGCAGGAGAGTCTCGAAATCAGTGGCGATGATAACATCATCCCAGTCATTACCACTGAAGTTAAAAACGGTACTTTATACGTCCGAGCCATTAAAGGATACAGTCCTCGGACAAAACTACAGATCAGGGTATCCACTCCCAATGTGAAACGGTTCGTCTTTGAGGGGGTCGGTGAGGCGAATCTATCCAACATCAAGAACGATCGATTGGAGATAGTGGTGACTGGAGTTGGAAGTTTCAGCGCCTCTGGTGAAACAAAGGAAGTGGATATTACTTTATCTGGTGTTGGCAATGTAGATGCGAAGAATTTACGTGCTGTCAATGCCAAGGTCAATTCAAATGCAGTCGGTAGTGTTGCCCTCTATGTGACGGGGCAACTGGATATAAAGTCATCTGGTATTGGTGAAATTAACTACTATGGAAACCCAAAAATCGTCAATAAACAGGCTGAGGGCATCGGGAAAATAAATCAGAGATAAATGACGTGCGATCTTCACAAACGACGCGCCTAATCGCAAACTTGAGAAGATGATTGTTGAGGCGATCGTATTGTCCTTGTCATAAAAACTGCGGTAATGTTCCATTAAAACAAGAATTGAAAGCAGTTGCGGCATAATGCAGAGTTAGCCCGCTAAACAAATGGTGGGGAAACAAGCGAAATTTTGTTTGTCAATATTCAGGCTCAAACAGCGACCACGGGGAAATGTAGTTACGGTATGGAAAATGTAGTTACTATATACTGATGCTATACATTCAGGTATTTAGGTATGGCAACTTCTAAACTTCAGCAGCTATCTGAACAGCAATGGCATCATATATCGACTGCCGATGTCGCAGCATACCTTAATACAGATTTATCCACGGGACTGTCGAGTGTAGAAGTACCTCAACGTCATGAGGTTTATGGCTTCAATGAACTGAAAGGCAAAGCCGCAAAAAGCCTTGTTATTCGGTTTCTGATGGAATTCAATCAACCTTTGATTTATATTCTGCTGGTTGCTGGTATTGTGACGCTGCTGCTAAAGGACTGGTTAGACCAGTGGCGCTCAGTCCGTTGAGGTTGTCTGTTTTCAGCGGAGATTGAGCCAGCAAGGATAGTTGACTTCGTTGGTCAGTTCCGAGAGATAGG
>JARCMD010000493.1 GCA_030248885.1 Leptolyngbyaceae cyanobacterium MP9P1.79
ATCCTGTCCGCTCCAATGATTTGTTAGACCCCGATCGCCTCTCACCACCTACGGGAACGCGATCGTCCCCTATCTCTCGGAACTGACCAACGAAGTCAATTATCCTTGCTGGCTCAATCTCCGCTGAAAACAGACAACCTCAACGGACTGAGCGCCACTGGTCTAACTTGTTATTAGACGGAAACTTTCTGTATATCACCCTAAATTGGATGGATAGGCAGACGAGTTCTGTCTATCATCCTGAATCGGGTGGATCTGCGGAAATTTTTTATATGTTACGCCAATTTGGGTGGATCTGCTAAAACTTTCCGCAGATCCACTCAGATCATTTGTTAGACTACGCCTCACCGATCGCCGTCCCTTCATGGACGATCGCAGGTACCCTACCATTCGGGTTGACTTTGAGAAAGTCCGGCTTCCTGGTGTCGCCATCAGCAATGGAAAGCTGCACTCGATCGCATAAGATATCCAGTTCCGCTAGCACAGCTTCCGTGATGCTTGAGGTGGACATGGGGACATAGTAAAAAGTGAGGCTCATTGCTGGATTCCTCTTAGGAAATTACACCGAACCATCGAACCATACCCCCTTAATACCAAGTCGGAGATACCTCGCAGCAGACTCCTCTGGAATCAGGTCACTCAGAAATTCGTATTCGGACTGTGAGAGTTTTTACTCAGCTTGAGAGGTGGGAAAGGCAGCGGGTTGCACCTTAATTTGTTGAGTTTGCCGATCGCGCCTCACTTCCAGCGCTAACACACCCCCAATGGCACTTTTTTCGACCCGCTCCTGAACATCGTTGGAGTTTTGCACCACTACACCATCAATCCTGCGAATAATGTCACCGGGGCGGAGCTTAGCCTTGGCTGCTGGCGACCCTTCCAGCACTTGCAAAATCAGAATTCCCTGCTCCTGATCCACTTTGAAGGGAGCGTCACCACTTTGATTGATTTCTGCCTTAACGGTTGGAGTCAAGTCAACCATTTTGATTCCCAAATAGGGATGCTCGACCCGTCCCTTGGCAAACAGTTGGTCGGCAATGCGCTGGGCAGTCTCGATCGGGATTGCAAAGCCCAAGCCTTGGGCATCCGCTCGAATCGCAGTGTTGATCCCAATCACTTCCCCGCGATCGTTCAGCAGGGGGCCGCCAGAGTTACCGGGGTTGATGGCAGCATCAGTTTGAATAAACCGCACACGCTTATCAGGAATGCCGACTTGAGAACTGGAGCGATTGGTGGCACTGACAATGCCAGCGGTGACTGTGTTATCCAGTCCCATGGGATTGCCGATCGCAATGGCCCATTGTCCAGCTTCCAGATTGTCCGATCGTCCCAGCTTGACCGTCGGCAGATTCGTGGCGCTAATTTTAATGACTGCCACATCCGTCACAGAATCAACCCCAATGACCTTACCTGTAAACGTCCGCCGATCTTTCAGCGTCACCATCACCGTATCTGCCCCCGCAACCACATGGGCATTGGTGAGCAAGCGACCATCCGGTGTCAAAATAAATCCTGAACCTGTCCCCCGCTCTACCCGATTTCTTCTAGGGACAGGCGTTTCATCGTCTCCGAAAAAACGTTTAAACAGAGGATTGTTTAGAGCATCGGGAGCTTGGGTAGACTGGCGCGTGGAGTCAATTCGCACGACCGCTGGGCCAACTTTCTCCACAGCGTCCGAAATAAAGTTGGAGTTGTTAGGCAGCACGAGACGACTGCTTCTCGCCACAGCATCTCCGCCAGCGGGCTGATTGATGGGAGCCGATGTTTGCACCACCTCGATCACAGACACTTGCGACTTTTCCGAGAGCCAATAGCGACCGCTCCAAATTCCTGCGCCAGCCCCTACAGCCAGTAAAGTCATGTACACCGCTAACTGCTTGGGAGAGATGCTCATAGGTCTTAGAGTTGATTGCAGGATTTACTCTACTTTAATCAAACAATGGACAAGCATGGGAAACCGTCACCGATGTTGCAAAATCTGTAAGATCAGGAGGGTTCTTAGGTTGGAACGATGAAATTACGACTGCGGTGCCTGCGGTGCCTCCCAGGAATAGCCTTGCCCTTTGTGATGTCTACTAGGCTCAGTGCCCAAGAGTCAGAGCCGGTTTGCCCCCCGCCTGTCCTCACTCGCCTTGTCAGCCATAGAGTTGCTCCAGGGGAAACGGTGGAGAGCATTGCTCGGCAATATAATTTGATTCCGGCAACCTTGATGGGACTGAATCCAGGGTTGCGATCGGGTCAAGCGATTGTCGGAACCAAAATTGTCATTCCCCCCTACAACGGAGTGCGGGTAGAGGTGGCGCGAGGGCAAAGTCTCCGGGACTTGGCAGCAATTTACCAGGTGCGGGCAGATGTCTTGTTTGAGGTCAACGGATGTCAGACTGCTCCGAAGGTGGTGTTTGTGCCAGGGGTCAACTGGTCGCCGACCGGCTCAGTGGCAGGAACAATTCAGCCCGATCGCCCCACCCAGCTAACAGGTTATCCCTTACCCACGATCGCGCCCCTCCTGCTGGGCTACGGTTGGCAAGTTACGCCGACGACTGGGGCGTTTGCGTTTCAAAGTGGGGTTGACTTGAGTGCCAAAGTGGGGACTCCGGTGCTAGCAGCAGGCAATGGCACGATCGCCTTTGCGGGTGCAGAAGGGTCCTACGGCAATCTAGTCGTGATCAACCATCAGGGAGGCTGGCAAACACGCTACGCTCATTTGGCGACTGTGAACGTCACCCCAGGACAGCAGGTTAAAGTCGGGCAGGTCTTAGGAACCGTAGGCACCACTGGCAAACTCAGTTCCTCTGCTCCCCATCTCCACTTTGAAATCCGCTCTGCCTCAAAACTAGGGTGGGTTGCCAACGATCCCACCCCTTTCATCAAAGACATGCAGATTAGAAATCGGGAATTAAATAAGGAGACTTCCAGGAAAGTTTATACCAGGCACCGGAAGGGCGAAGCATCCGGGCAATGACCTTCTGGTCGATTCAAGAGCTTGTCTGCCGGATGCTTCGCCCCTACAGCCCCTACATTTGAACCGTTGCATATTATTAAATCCACGCTCCTAAGTAATAGCCCTCCTACCCCTCTACCCCTCTACCCTTTCC
>JARCMD010000494.1 GCA_030248885.1 Leptolyngbyaceae cyanobacterium MP9P1.79
AATTCTGGAGGAAGGTCGCCAAGAAGGTCGCCAAGAAGTAATGATGCGGGAGTCAGTGATTTATCAAGAAATTCTGCAAGAAGGTCGCCAAGAAGGTCGCCAAGAAGGTGAACGATCGATCATCCTGCGACTGCTGACCCACCGGGTCGGGGAACTGCCTGACCTAAGACGATCGCAAATTGCCTCCCTCCCCTTGGAAGAACTGGAGCAATTGGGTGAGGCGTTGTTTGACTTTGCAACGATCGCTGACCTCGAAACTTGGCTGAAAAATGATCAGGAAGGGTAAGGAGCGCTCGATTGCACGGCAACAGCCGCTCTTAGTTCGAGGTATCTATCTTGTAGCAAAGTGCTTTGTCGCAACATGTCATCAAGCTAAAAATTTTCAATTTCAATAAAAAGGGGCACATGATAGATGTGCCCCTTAATTAATCCAAGGTTGATTTAATTGAAGTTATAAAGTTGCCTGATAATCAGCAACATAAAGGTGCGATCGTGACTCAACTAATTAACTCAGCTAGAACGGCAGAGTTACTAGGGAGAAACATGAGGCACCAGGTTTAGGACATCTCTGAGGACGCTGAAACCGTTCAGATCCCATAGCAAGTAAGCGAGAAAACCGATCATGGCTAGACGGCCATTCCAGAGTTCGGCTTGGGGGGTGAAGCCAAACAAGAAAGCGTTGCGATCCTTACCGTTGTAAGCGTTGGCAATTGGAGGAGTGTTAGTGGAAGGTGTTTGCATGATTAAGATTCCTTAATAATCCGTCATATTTCTTATAGTAGCCTATCAAATGCCGATCGCTCTGTACCTATAGTTACAAAGCGTAAATATTTCTTAAGGACAGTTGCAAAAAAGTTATCCATACTCATTCTGCTGAGTTCCTAAGTCTGCCAAGAAAGCCAGAAGCTCCAGACACACTCCATTTGTCCAACCAAAGCCAATTTCGTTGGAACTGTAGCCAAAGTGGATCTCGGCTGAAACGTCTGCTGAGCAGCAATAGACATCGTACTTTTCCACCAATGTCCCTGTTTTGGTGAATTCCTGCACAATCAACGTAATAAATTTTCTAGCCAGACGCTCTGCTTCTCCGCTGTAGCCATAGCGATGCAATCCTTGCACGGCAAACAGGTGTAGCGGGGCCCAGCCAAAGGGAGCATCCCATTGATTTCCTGTGACGTGGGTACTGGTGAGCAAGCCACCTGGAGCCTCAAACTTGGAGAGGTTTTCCACCACTCGCGCTGCTTGAGTTTCAGAGGCGATCCCTGCCCACAGAGGATAAAATGTCGTCGCAAATTCATAGGGACGGCGTTGCTCCGTTTGGAAGTTGTAGTCAAAATACAATCCGGCGGATTCGTCCCAGAGAAACTGGTCGATCAATTGGTGGCGGGTGACTGCCCGATCGCGCCAGTGATGAGCCATGCCGTCCTGCCCTAAAATTTCGTGCATCTGACCCAAATCGCGCTCCATTTGATAAAGCAGCACATTTAGACAAACGGGTGCGTAGTGAATAATATCGGCGCTGAAGGGGCCAAAGCGATTCGAGGGGTCGAACCCAGATTCCCGCATGGAACGATCGCCTTTGTAAAACAACTCAGTTAAGCAGTCTTGCTCTTGGTCGTAAAATAAACTAACGTCATAGGCATCGACGGCATGGGTTTGGTAGTACTCTCGCACCCGATCGTAGTGGGTATTGCCCCATTCGTCTCGCTCAGAAATCAACACCTCTGGAGCCGGGCCCTCTCCCAAAGCACAGAAGCGCGATAGCCCCGTTGCTTGATTGAGATGGGGCGGCACAGTCCAGTAGTAGTAGTAGGCTTCAGCGATGGGAAGCACTGCTGCCAGCCAGTGCCGATCGTGGCTGTGGGCAAAGCTGGCTAAAATCATCAAGCTCAAGACAGGGGGCTGGGAGCGGCTGAGGAGATAACTGCGATTGGCATTCAGCACAGTACCATAGTGGGTCACCTCATAGAGGAGTTGATCTACTAAGCTCTGTGCGAGGGCAAATTCTTGATCCCGCAATAACCCTAGCTGAATAAAATAACTATCCCAGCCATACATTTCATTAAAGCGCCCACCCGGAACGACGTAGGGGTGGGGGAGATAAAGCAGTCCGTGGGTCTCAATTTGATCCGGGTCAGCGGGCAACACGCTGATTTTAAGTTGTTGCAGAGCTTCAGAGCCGATCGCTGTTTCCAGGGTGGCTAAAACTTGGCTTAAATCTTCTTTAGCTGAGATGTAAACTAGGCGCGGTGCCTCTGGATCAGGATCAAGCTTGGAATCGTAGGCAGCCAACAACAAATCCTTGGGAAAACGCGATAAGGTTTTCCACGTTTGCTTGATATAGGCTCTAACCGCCTCGATTGCGTCTAAAGACGGAAAGCTATTCAGTTCAAAACTATTTAGCTCAAAGGACGATCGATCGGTCACAAGGTTTTCCTCGACAGAAAATAAGTAGGTTTGAGACCGGCTGAGGGCGTTCTCTTAGCAAGTGCTTGGCATTTAGTAACCAGTGAATAACTTTGGTTAGGCTTCAAAGCTTCTTACCCAAGGGCTTCACCGCCTAGGGGAATTAGATGTATCTGAGGGATCTCTTGGGCACACTTAGCACAATTGCAGGTTTGAATGAGCATCAATCAGCAGAGCGACTAATCAATAGCCCCACGGGAAAATGCTGTAGTACAGTGCTAACCGCCAGTTTGCCCTCAATGGCTTGAATTAATCGGGAGTCTCCCCCTTCAGGTTCGGCACAAATTACCTCTTGCCAAGCTGGGGGCGCATTCTGGGGTAATTCAATTTGGGTGTCTCCCCAAATCTTTTCACTCAGAGGGTCTTCTTCAGGTTGCACGATGCTTGTGAGCAAGCGCGGCACAACGACGATCGCCATTTGAGTTCCCTCAATTCGAGCGAAGGACACAATATGATCTTGGAACTTTCCTGTTACTGCTAGCGGTACATACTTACCCTGCTCAAACAAGGTGGAATACTGATTTCTGAAATGCAACACTCGGTAGATCAAAAATAGTTTAATGCGACCGTCGGTGCGGGTATTAAGTAATTCTTGAACCAAGCTGAGAACATTAGTTTGACTAGCCGTTTTAAGCGATTGCAGGAGGTGCGATCGATGCTCAAAATCAACGGGGCGACGATTATCAGGATCTACCAAACTAAAGTCCCAAAGCTCAGTTCCCTGATAAAAGTCTGGCACCCCCGGAGCCGTTAGTTTTAGCAAAACCTGAGCCAAGGAATTGAAAGTGCCATAATGGGAAACCCACTGCTGAAACGGCTGAAATTCCCGTAAAAATTGGTTCTGATCTGAAATTTCTAGCACCTTATCTACAAATTCGGTAAAGGCTTCCTCGTAGGCAGAATTAGTGTGTAACCAAGCACTGTGAACTTTGGCTTCTCGTACGGCTTTGATCACATAGTCCTTGATGCGATCGATAAATTGTGGATACTCTTCAGCTACAAAGGGAAATGCTCCTAGAAGGGTTTGATAAAAGAAGTATTCATCATTTTTCGCAGGCATTTCCAAGCCATTCGTATTAGTCCGATAAGCATGATTAATGGCACTCCAAGTGCTGGCTTGTTTCTCCCAAGCCACAGGGATTTCCGATAATACATTGAGTCTAGCTCTCACATCCTCCCCCCGCTTTGTGTCGTGGGTTGCTGTGGCGTTCATGGTGTGATTCCAGTTAGTCTGGCGCTTTTGATTAAACTGATGAAATTCATCGATCGTCACGCCAAAGTGCCCCGGATTCCCTCCTACTTCATTCAAAGAAATGAGGCGACTATAGACATACAAAGCCGTATCCTCTGCACCTTTAGCCATCAAAGGGCCAGTGTATTGTTGTAACCGCATCACAAAATACAGCCACTGGTCTTTTTCTGTCTGACTTAGGGTGTCCTCATACTGAAGCAACAACACCTTTTCAATAAAGTTCAACTCATTTAGCAGCAGTGGTAGAATTACTTTTGCTTTTTCAATCACAGCTTTGACATACAAGTCTTGATGCTGCTTTTCTGAAGAAGGTTTCTTACGGCTATCCTGAAGCTGATTAATATAAGTCCGGTACACAGGAAATTGAATCAAAACTTCGACTAGGGCCCGCTTCAACCCATTTAGGGTAAAGTCATTGCTGTATCGATTTTTAGTAGAAATATATTTGAGCAACTGAGTTAAATTGTCTATATCTCCTGCCAAATTCCGCTCCAGAATCAGGTGTTTTTTGTCCGTCACCATCTCTGCATAGGGAACTCTGGTTTCAGCGATGTGGGCATAGATTTCATCAAACTGAGCCTCATTTGTAGTCTGACAGAAAATGCCATTGGCGTAGTTCAAAAATTCATAGCCTGTAGCACCCTGAATTGGCCAATTGGGCAGGAGATCTTCCGTCAGTTCCAAGATCTTTTCCACAGTAATGTAAAGGTTATCTCCTACCCTTTGGCGCAGGCGATCGAGATACTGAGTAGGGTTATAGAGACCATCAATATGGTCAATTCGTAAGCCTGTAAAGGTTCCTGATTCCACTAATTTAAAAATCAAACCATGGGTTGCATTGAAAACTTTGAGTTCTTCAACCTTCATGGAAATTAATTCATTCACTGTGAAAAAGCGTCGGTAGTTAATCTCTTCTGCACCTACCTTCCAAAAGGTTAGACGAAAGAATTGTTCAGATAATAGATTATTGAGCAAATTGAAACTTTCTGAACGTCCAGGTTCACCATTGAAATCAATAATATTTTGATCAACAAAGGCTTTAATTTCAGGATTGGCATCATATAAATCCCATAGAATGCCTTTCACAAAGGAGATTTGATCCTGTCGTTGTTTACCTGTGACTTCTGAAGGGACAGTTTTTAAGATGTAGAGAATTCCTAAAAGTTTAACAAAATCAGGATGGTTTCTGCCCAACGATCGGGTCAACTGTCCTAAATTGTGAGTTAGAAACTGGGCGTAAGATTCTAATTTCAGTGGTAGCTTTAAGCCATAGTAATTGACACTAAGTCCTGATGCTGCATACTGAAGCTGAATCTCACCCTTATCTAAACAATCTCCGTAGAAATCTCCTAGAAGGGGTGCCAAGATTGGCTGGGTGCGATCGGCGTTGGGAGCATTCCAAATAATATCAAAGTAATCGGTGTAATCTGAATCGGGACCATGCTCCAACACATCCATCAAAAGCTGATTCTCACTGTCATAAGCCATGTGATTGGGAACAATATCTTGTAGCCAACCCATGCCATGCTTCTTGACTTCGTTGATTAAATAGTCAAAGGTTTCCTCGGTGCCTAATTCAGGATTAATTTGATTGGCATCCACCACATCATAACCATGGGTACTCCCTGCTCTAGCTTTGAAAATAGGGGATGCATAAAAATCAGAAATCCCCAGATCTGATAGATAGGAAATAATTTGATGGGCATTCTCAAAGCCGAATGCACTGTTGAACTGAATTCTGTAGGTTGCAGTTGGAATTCTCATGGTGTAGCCTTTACTCCTAATTATTGATTACCTTCATATAGAGCCAGGCTTTGTGGCTTTATGGTTATTTTTTGATCCGGCTTCAACATTTGAGGTAAATCTGAACCCTCTCCCAACCAGTTCGCTTCAGCAGAATCCAGCACTTTTTGCCAAGAGTAGTCTGGAAGCTGGGTTGAAAATCTTGTTTCATGTTGATTGAAATTCAAGATACAAAATGTATGG
>JARCMD010000495.1 GCA_030248885.1 Leptolyngbyaceae cyanobacterium MP9P1.79
ATCGGTTCAATGCTCAGTTCGGTTTTGAGGAGTTCGACGACGGGTTGGGGTTCTCCTAAGACCCAGGCGGCGAAGCGCTCTGGATGTTTTTCGGAGAGGAGTTTGCACAGATTGTCAAAGGACATGGATGGGTGGATGGGTGGATGGGTAGATGGGTGGATGGGCTTCGACGTGAGCGCTCAGCCGAACGGTGGATGGACATAAATTGATCCTGTCATCCGATCGGGCGATCTGTTTCGGTTGTCGCTGCTAGATAGCTGTGGTTTTGGAAGTTTCAGTCCGCTGAATGCTTGAGTCGCCAACCGGGTTTGAGGACTTGGCGAGCGCGGGCAATGACCAGGCAATCATCGGGGACATTTTCAGTCACAACTGATCCCGCTGCGATGTTGACATCTGCGCCCAGGGTGACAGGTGCGACAAGGACGCTGTTGGAGCCAGTTTTAGTCCGATCGCCAATCTTAGTTTTGTGTTTCCTCACCCCGTCGTAATTAGCGGTGATGGTGCCAGCGCCAATGTTGACCCGTTCCCCCGTTGTGGTGTCGCCTAAGTAGGAGAGGTGGGCAACATTGGTTCGATCGCCCAGAGTGGAATTTTTCAGTTCGACAAAGTTACCCACGCGGCACTCTGCGCCCACCTGAGCGTGTCCTCGGAGGTGGGCATAGGGTCCAACGCTGGTTCCAGCTTGCACCACGCTGTCGGTGATCACGGAATACAGCACCGTCACCCGCTCCCCAATTTGGCTATTTTCAATTAGGCTGCCAGGACCAATGCGGCTGCCCCCGGCGATCGTGGTATTTCCCCGCAGATGGGTTTGTGGCTCAATCACCACATCGGGTTCTAGGGTCACAGTGTCATCGATCGTGATGCTCTCTGGGTCAATCAGGGTGACTCCAGCAGCCATCCAGTCATCTTTTAGCCGAGTTTGCAGAATTTTGGCGGCGGCGGACAGTTGCTTGCGATCGTTAATGCCGAGAATCTCCTGAAAATCCTCCACATCCACGGCCATCACGGGGGACAAATCCCGCACCACATCGGTCAAATAATATTCCTGCTGATCGTTATTGGGCTGAAGCTGGGGCAACACCCGCTCCAGGTCTGCCCAACGGAAGCAGTAGATGCCGGCATTAACCCGTTGGTTTTGCCGTTGAGGTGGGGTGCAATCCCGGTCTTCAATGATTTCCTCAACCCGATTTTGATCGTCGCAAAAGACTCTGCCGTAGCCTTTCGGTTGGGAGAGGTGCGCGGTCAAGAGGGTGGCGGCATTCTGGTGGGACTGGTGGGTTTGCAACAGATTTTTCAAAGTTTCGGCCCGGAGCAAGGGCACATCGCCATTTAGCACAAGCAGATCGCCCGAATATCCTTGCAGATGGGGCAAGATCTGCTGGATGGCGTGCCCTGTGCCTAGTTGTTGCGCTTGTTCTACAAACTCTAAGTCTGGAAAGGATTGCAGGGTTTCGCGGACAAACTCACTCTGGTAGCCCACAATCACAAAACAGCGATCGATCGCCACACCAGAGAGGCTCCCCAACACCCGTTCCACGAGCGATCGTCCCCCCAAATCGTGTAAAACCTTGGGCAGGCTGGATTTCATCCGCGTTCCCCGCCCTGCTGCCAGAATTGCTACTGCCACCATACTTTTTACTCGCTAATTCTGAACCGGAGTATACCGCGCTTCCCACCCCGAAAATCAGATGTTAGTCCGTCTCCAGAGGCAGATCTACAAACTGCTCTCCCCAGGCGTGCATGGAGAGCAAAATCGGTTTTAAGCTTTCTCCTTTCTCTGTTAAGGAATATTCCACTTTGGGGGGAATCTGGGGATAGACATGGCGATGAATCAAGCCATCCTGCTCCATTTCCCGCAATTGCTGAGTCAGCATTTTTTGCGTAATCCCTTGAATGGAGCGGTGCAGCTCTCCAAAGCGCTTGACTCCAGGAAATAGCTCTCGCAGGATCAGAACCTTCCACCGGCCACCGATCGCTTTCAAGGTGGTTTCCACTGGACAGGTTGATTTAGTCTGCGGCAAGGGACTCAACGAACTTGGGTTTAGTGCCTTCGACTCTGACAAACTCGCTTTAGTTGGCTCTAGCATGGTCAGTTCTCCCTTAGTATCTTTTTGGGTAGTACCTTACTTATAAGTGCATTCTTTACAAGGAGGTTGTACTGCTTCTAAAGTATACATATACCTGAAGCGAAGCCTACCTGAAGCGAATCGATCGCCCACAAATTTACTGAATTTTTTGCAAAGTGGTGTTTTAGTTCCTCGGTAAGATGTGGCTTCCTTCATGGCTCGACTCATTCACATCCATCACTCACTTTGAGAGGAGACTCCCGATGATTACAGTCCGTCCTGCTCACGATCGGGGTCATGCTGACCACGGCTGGTTAGACAGTCGCCATACATTTTCCTTCGCCAACTACTACGATCCGGCACACATGGGATTTCGGCAATTACGTGTGATTAACGAAGACCGCGTTCAGCCCAAGGGCGGCTTTGGCACCCACTCCCACCAAGATATGGAAATTATTACCTATGTGTTGTCAGGTTCCCTGGCTCACCAGGACAGCATTGGCAATAGCAGTACGATCGGCGTTGGTGAAGTGCGACGGATGACCGCTGGCACAGGCATTCAGCACAGTGAATTTAATGCGTCAACCACCGATCCAGTCCATTTTTTGCAGATTTGGATTCTTCCAGAACAAAAAGACTTGGCTCCCAGCTATGAACAAATTGCCTTTCCCCAGGAAACTCAACCAGGGCAATGGCAGCACTTGGCGGGGCGCGATCGGCAACCAGGGATTGTGCAAATTCATCAAGATGTTAATCTGTACAATGCGTTTCTCAAACCAGGGGAAACTCTCACGTCTCCCGTAGCGATCGATCGCCATGCCTGGCTACAACTGATTCGGGGTCAGGTCAGGCTCAATGGGGTGCCGTTAACCGCAGGCGATGGGGTGGCGATCGGTGATGAGCCGCAGTTTACAGTTACAGCGGACAGTGACGCTGAAATCCTGCTATTTGACTTGGCTTAATCGTGGTTTCCCAGATGAAGCCTGCTGGAAATCACTCGATCGGACAAGGGGCTTAAGCCCCTTGTTCCATAGCATCTTTAGGGTTGGTACTGTAGACGTTCAATAAATCTATAATCTTAGTCAAGCATAGTAAGACACTTCTGTACTATAAATGCGCCTGTAGTCCTGTTGGCATTCCAGAAAGACGCGGTGTGTCAGCCACTACACCAAAACGACTTCTCATCAGTTGTGCGAGCAACAAAGGAGCCGATTAATCATGCCAAAACCTCGATACGACGAAGAAGAAAATAAATTACGCCATGCGGCAGCCGATGATGATTGTTGCGAAGAAATGGCTGAAAAATATGTCTGGCAATTGGTTGATGTTGAGAAGACAGGCGCTTCCATTCTTGAGGTAGATTGCGTGTTTGAAGGCAAAACTGAGTTTCCAAAATCCTTTTACGACACTGACCAGGAGGAAGACTAATGCGGAAATGGATCGTCTTTCGCGCTGAGAAGCGCCAACCAGGTTGGAAAGACCGGATGTATACTCACACAGGTTCTCTCACAAAAACCCTGTTTGAGCATTACGATTGCTCAGATGAAGCACTACCTGAACCTGGGTATCGCCCCCCTGAGTTTATCCGAGTGGATCAGTTTGTTGACCTCAACTACCCCGAAGCAAAAACACATTACCGTCAAAGTGATTGGGAAGTCGTGAGAGTTGAAGCCTATACACCTGAAATTCCTATTGGGATGGGTTTTGACATGATTGTGATCTGCTATTGCAAACACAGCCCCATCAATGCTCCTCTCAAGCCAATGCCTGAACGGCAAGTTTCCATCGATTCGTTTGGTGGAGACAAAGCAGCGTATGAACAGTGGCTAGAGCCTCAGAAGCTACCCGCTGAAGTGTAGGGAAGGCATCTCAAATTGCTGTCTGAGAGATTTGACTATGGTTTTGAAAACTATCACGCTACGGCAACGGGTAAGCGCGACTCTACGTGTTGCACAAAGTTGGCGAGAATTTGGAGTCCGGCTGTGGAGGACTTTTCGGGATGAAACTGTACAGCCATCAGGTTTCCCCGTTGAATGGCGGCGGTGACGTGCTGAGTGCCGTGGGTGACAGTTGCCGCGCAAACGTGGCGATCGATCGGGTCAACGTAGTAAGAATGGACAAAATAAACCCAGGGAGAACCGGGTAAGCCTTGCCAGAGGGGAGATTGGGACTGCACCAGTTCCAATTGGTTCCAGCCCATGTGGGGAATGGTAATCCCTGGTTCGGGGTGAAAGCGGCGCACCACACCGGGGATAATGCCCAACCCTGGTTCTGTGCCTTCTTCGCTGCGATCGAATAAAATCTGTAACCCTAAACAAATGCCCAGAAATGGCTTACCAGAGTCGATCGCCCGCTGAATGGGTGCCACCAGGTTTCGGGCCCGAATCTGCTGCACTGTGGGATCAAACGCCCCTACTCCTGGCAAAACGACGGCATCTGCTTGTTCTAGGACGATCGCCGCATCCGTCACGACTGGCGTTGCCCCTGCTTGCTCCAACCCCTTACAGACCGAGTGGAGATTGCCCATGTCATAATCTACAACTGCAATGACTGTCATGCTGCGCGTCATCCTGGATGAATTCCCCCATTGTAGTTCCCCCCGTTCCCACCCGAATCATGCTCAAAAAAATCTTGCTCACGTCCTTCGACGTTTGGCAACCCGATCAGATCTCCAACGCCTCTGATGATTTAGTCCAGGAAGTATTGGAACGGCATTTAATGCCAGAGAACGTGCAGGTATTGCGAAAAATCCCAGTGGATTTTCAATTAGCTCCTGAGCGCGTTATTGCGGCAATGAAACAACTAACACCAGATGTTGTTCTTTGCTGCGGAGTTGGGGCAACGCGCCAAAAATTGAATCTGGAGTCTGGGGCAACCCAGACAGGGCAGCGGCTGCAAACGACGCTGGATCTAGAGCAGTTGAGCGCAGGGTTGCCGATCGCAGAAATTAGCCACGATGCAGGTGACTTTGTTTGCAACGGTTTATACTATGCACTTCTAGAGCATCTATATGAGTCCGATTCGATCGAAGCGCTGTTCCTCCATGTGCCTGTTCTCGCTCCAGAGACGATCGATCCGATCGTGCTAGATTTTGTGTCACTGTTGCAGCGCCTAGGAATGCCAGCCCAGAAACGTGTTTAACTGAAGCGTTGATTCCCTCGTCTACAGATCCACTCTCCTGAAACTATCTGCTGTATATCTCTACTCCCTTGCTCAAGCCACTCATGCTCCCTCTTCTGTCAACTTTAATTCTGGCTCAAATCATTCCTACGGTTTCTCCTGTCCCTGCGGCTCCTGCTATGGCTGCTTCTGCTATAGAAGAAAGGCTTCCTCCTTCAGAAATTCCCCTGTTGCAGGAGTTTCTCAGTCCGCGAGAGTTACTGCAACTGCAAGAGGTTCGCTCCTTAGCAGGGCAAGCTGACGACGTTCCCGTATTTAACAGCAATAGCCCAGAGCTAGTCTTGACCGAGGGAATTTTACTTTCCACCTTTTCTCCAGAGGGTAAGCAGTTTCCCCAGGCGCACCTTAATTTTTCCTTCAAAGATCGGTTTGATATTTTCACCCATCACATTGCCAAGGCAGGTAATGGCGATGCCACCCGGACTCTATTTCAAGGGATTCTGGTCAACAATCCCGGACAACAACCCGTGACGATCAACATCCTGGAAGCGGCAACCTACCTGACCCGCCCCGATGCCATCTTTATTAACTTGCCCTCGGTTGTAGAGAATCCGATCGGCACCATCTTCGCAGGGCCGGGAAGTCGCACCATGGATGACATTCTGCGGGGGCGCAGGCGTTGGTTTCCCACATTGGTACTGCAACCAGGGCAGAGTGAAATGCTGATGAATCTGCCGATCCCGGTGGGTGTGGTGACTCCTTCCTCCAATGGTCGGTCTACATTGACCCGTTTACGGAGTAGCGGCGAGGTTTATGTGGCTAATCTCGCGATGTTTGCCCCCTTAAACCCCGATGGCACAGAGCGCATTCCCACTGTAGAAGAATGGCAGAGATTACTAGAAACCGCTAACCTGGCTGGCCCTAGAGATTTAGTGCCGACACCCCTGGCCCAGACCACAGGACCGCTGATCTATGGTCGGGTGGCGGGGGTGGCCCGGGGATCTAGTTGGAAGGCCCGATTAACGGATAAGACCGGGGACTCCTTGAGTGTGCCGCTTCCAGGACAAGCCTTCTCCTATGCCCTCAGCACGGTGCTGCGGGGCACCTTGGGGACGGGACAAGTCCAAAGCGCTCGCATGTTAGCCCGCTACCCCGATACGGCCTATCAAGCTCATGGCAATTATGGGATGGCGTATGATCTGACATTGCCCCTGCATAATGCAACTAACCAGACTAGAACCGTAGTTTTAACCCTACAAACGCCTCTGAAAGAAAATCGCATTCAAGGGGGTCTTCGGTTTCTCGATCCACCGGAACCACAAGTTTTCTTTCGAGGAACAGTCCGGTTTAGATACACCGATGATCAGGGAGAGCTACAAACTCGCTATTTTCATTTGGTGCAAAATCGCGGTCAAATGGGGGAACCCCTGGTATTGTTGACCATGCCACCGGGCGATCGTCGCCTCGTTTACGTCGAGTTCCTTTACCCGCCGGACTCCACCCCGCCCCAGGTGCTAACGGTAAGAACATTACCAGAGGGGCTTCTGCCTCCTTCGACCAAGTTTTGAAGAAGTCCGCTTCAGTTTTAGTTCAGCGCCCATCTACTGTTTAACTCGGTCTATGTTTCTGTTTTTGCCCATCCTTGCCCAAGCGACCCCCGCCCCCGTGTCTCAGGAAATTTTCCAGCCTCAAGAGGTGCGTGTGCTACCCGGTCGGCTAGACACCGTGCCTGTGTTCAACAGCAACAGCCCAGAACTGGTGCTGACTGAGGGAATTTTGCTGTCTACGTTTTCTCCTAAAGGCAAGCAATTTCCTGCTGCCCATCTCAATTACGTGTTTCGCGGTCGGTTTGACATCTTTGCCCACCACATTGCCAGGGGAACGGCTCCCGACGATCTCCGATCGCTCTACCTGGGGGTTATTCTGCACAATCCAGGCACACAACCCGTCACCGTGGATGTGTTGGAGGCGGCGAGTTACCTCAGTCAGCCCGATGCCCCGTTTGTAGACCTGCTCCCGTTTGTAGATAATCCCTTGGGTGAGGTGTATGCAGGGCCGGGGAGTCGGGCTATGAATGATGTGTTGCGGGGACAGCGGCAGGACACCTTTCCTGACAAAATTGTTATTCCGCCACAGCAAAGCCAAATGCTGATGAATCTGCCCATTCCGGTGCGTCCCTTGACTCCACCGCTGAACGGGCGCTCTAGCCTGTTGCGGTTACGCAGTTCTGGGGCAGTGTATGTTGCTAGCCTCTCCCTCTTCGCCCGCACCAATCCCGATGGCACTGAGCGCCCTCCCACCTTGGAGGAATGGCAGACGGTGTTGGAGACGGGGGGCTTAGCAGAGCAGCGCGATCGGACTCCTTCTCCGCTAGGACAAACGACGGGTCAGGTCATCTACAGTCGAGTGGCTGGGGTGGCGAGGGGGTCACGGTGGTTAACAACGGTCACTGACAAGCCAGGGATGCCCTACCTCACTACGCCACAGCCAGGGCAAGCATTTTCCTACGGACTCAGTACGTTGTACCGAGGAACGCTGGGAACAGGGCAAATCCAGAGCGCACCGATGTTAGTCCGTTACCCAGACACGGCCTACCAGGCCCACGGCAACTATGCGATCGAATACAACCTGTCGCTGCCCCTGCAAAATACGACGGATCAGCCCCAGACGGTGACTCTGGCAATTCAAACCCCGGTGAAGGTAGACCCATTTCAGGGCGGACTGCGCTTTCTCGATCCGCCCGCTCGCTCTATCTTTTTTCGGGGGACGGTGCGAGTCCGCTACACCGATGATGACGGCGTAGCCCAAACCCGCTATGTCCATTTGGTGCAACAGCGGGGACAACAGGGCGAACCCCTAGTCACGCTGCGTCTCAATCCCAGCGATCGTCGCCTAGTTCAAGTAAATTTCCTCTATCCCCCAGATTCCACCCCACCCCAGGTTCTGACCGTGAGAACATTGGAGGCCGCAGATGCTCCGTAGCAGGGAACACTGGTTGGGCGATCGATCGTAGATGGGGGGTGCATCCCAGTTTTGCAACCGCCCGATCCACCCTCACCCTAAATCCCTCTCCCTAAGGAGAGGGACTTTGAATTCCGGCTCCCTTCTCCCTAGGGAGAAGGGTTGGGGATGTAGCTTGCTTCCCGAAGG
>JARCMD010000496.1 GCA_030248885.1 Leptolyngbyaceae cyanobacterium MP9P1.79
AAATCCCTCTCCCTAGGGAGAGGGACTTTGAATTCCGGCTCCCTTCTCCCTAGGGAGAAGGGTTGGGGATGTAGCTTGCTTCCCGAAGGGTGGGCGGCTTGGAGATCTACAAAAGTGAGATGCACCCGATCGCTCCTTGGTTTGGCGATCGGCCATAAAGTTCTGGAGTTAAGAGCGATCGTCCGCTACATCGGTTTAAAGTGATACCAAGACTTCGAGCATTATTGAACATTCCTCAAACACTAACCAGAGCATTGTAGATTTGAAAGTTTCCCTAGTCGTCAGTGACCTGTCAGGAGGGGGGGCAATTCGAGCCTTCCTCCTCGCTCAGGTACTCAAGAAGTTAAATTGCGCGGTGGAAGTCGTCGGGCTGCAATTTGGCAAAGAACTCTATGCCCTGCCTCCAGCGAACATCCCTGTGCAGGCGATCCCCGGCAAGCAATATCCCCAGGGGTTCGGGGCAGCCCAACAGGTGCTAAAAAAAATTGATGGTGATGTCATCTATGCCGTCAAACCCAAGCCTACCAGCTTAGGTCTCGCTCTCCTGAGAAAGCTCCAAACGCGCCGCCCTGTGGTGTTGGATATGGATGACTGGGAAATGAGTTGGTGTGGCGGCGACGATTGGGCTTATCGTCCCTCACCTAAGCAGCTTTACCGCGACCTGTTCAAACCCCAGGGACAACTGCGCCGGCCCGATCATCCCCTCTACGTGAAGTGGACGGAGGGTTTGGTTTCCCGCGCCGATGCTGTGACGATCGATACCCAATTCCTGAAGCAACGATTTGGCGGCGTATATCTCCCCAATGGCAAGGATACTGACCTGTTTGATCCCGCTCTCTACGACCCCGATCGCAGCCGAGAGCAGTATGGCTTAGCAGATTACAAAGTGCTGATGTTTCCCGGTGCGCCCCGGCCCCACAAAGGCGTGGAAGATATTTTAGTTGCCTTAACGCACTTAAATCAGCCAGACTTGAGACTCGTCATCATCGGTGGGAGTCCTTATGATGATTATGACGATCGCTTGATGGAGCAATGGGGACAGTGGATGATTAAATTACCCCGGCAGCCTGTGGAAAAAATGCCAGAAATCGTCGCCGCTGCCCATGTGGTGGTTGTTCCCCAACGGGATACCCTCACGGCTCAGGCCCAGTTTCCCTTGAAGCTGACGGATGGCATGGCCATGGCGAAACCCGTCTTATCCACCCGTGTAGGAGATATTCCCGAAATTCTGGCAGATACAGGATATCTGGCTGATCCCGATGCCCCAGAGCAGTTGGCGGCACAAATTCAACTGATTTTTCAAAACTTTGATGAAGCGACGGAAAAAGGTAAAAAAGCCCGCGATCGATGCGTCCAGTATTACGGACTTAACACGATGATGGCTACGCTTTCAGATGTTCTCGCTAGCTTACATTAAACGTATCTTCCGATTGCAGAAAGACTAACAAAACACATTTACACAGGCAATTCCACCGAAACAGTCAAAATATATAAGAACCATCTTTTCCCCTATCCAACGGGTAGAGCACCAACATTTGAATCATTTCAAGACTATTCAAACTAATGTTCAAACCATTAAATTAATCCAGATTAATTAATCGAAATAAGGTTCTAATTCTGATTGGAAATACTGTATGTCCCCTAATCGCCTACTACTAAAATTTGCCCTCCGCTATCCCACATGGATTGTCGTGACGATCGTTTTGGGATTTTCAGGTGCCTTATTCAATGGGGTCAGTACCACGCTAATTGTGCCAGTCGTACTAGGTTTTTTGGGGCAGGAAGTTAGCTTGTCAGGTGCGCCGCCTGTATTGCGTAGAGTCATGTCTGTCTTCGACGGCATGACAGGAGATAACCGCTTTTACTTAATGATGGCGTGCATTTTAGCGGCGATTATTCTCAAAAACGTTGCTGCCTATGCGAATTCCTTGGCTTCCAGCCATCTCCTCCGAGAACTGACGAATGCTATTCGGAAAGATGGATTGAAATTGGTGTTGGAGGTGGATTTAGACTTTTATGTCAAGACCAAAGTTGGTGATTTAATTAATCGACTCAGCGGCGAAGTGGGACGAACTGCCTTTGCAATTCGGACAGCGATTAACATCTTGGCGACGGTGATTACACTCTTGGTTTTTGTGGGGCTATTGTTGGCGATTTCCTGGCAGTTAACTCTCATTTCCACGGTGTTACTCACCATCGTGACGATCGCCAACCAATACTATGTGAAACGGGCCCGTCAATTTGGGCAAAAACTATCCGAAAAATCCCGTTCCTATTCCGTTGCCCTCTTAGAAGTGTTGACAGGAATTCGCCTCGTCAAAGCCTCCGGCAAAGAGCATCGAGAATACGATCGTCTCAATACCTTAATTGATGAATCTGCCCAAGCTGACTATCAATCCCAAGCCAATTCCGCTATCACTGGCCCCGTCAATGAAGTGGCAGGGATGGTTGTGGTGCTGGCGATCGTGGTCTTAGGTCGTCAGTTTTTGGCGGGGCAACTTTCCCAAGGCTCAGCGATCGCCACTACCCTGCTCACCTACTTGGTGATTTTGTTTCGCTTACTGCCGTTTGTGGGGCAACTCAACAATGGACGTGCGGCCTTTGCCAACTCTGCTCCCAGCGTCGAAATTGTGGCAGACTTCCTCCGCCGCGACAACAAAGCTTTCATGAAAAATAGCGAATTACCTTACACCAAATTGCAATCAGGCATTGGCTTTGAGGGCATCGGCTTTTCCTACCCTGGTCACAAAGATGTGGTGCTTCAGGATATCAAGCTTTGGTTGCCCAAGGGGACGACCCTGGCCCTCGTTGGGGCATCGGGAGCGGGCAAATCTACCATGGCTGACCTGCTGCCCCGGTTTTACGACGTGACCCAGGGGCGCATCACGCTGGATGGGCAGGATTTGCGAGACTACAATCTGCAATCTCTCCGTGGCTCTATGGGGATCGTGAGTCAGGATACCTTTTTGTTCAACGACTCGGTGCGAAATAATATCGCTTATGCCCGTGACAACGCAACGGATGCAGAGGTGATGGAAGCGGCGAAACGGGCCAATGCCTACGAGTTCATTGTCAAGTTGCCCCAGGGCTTTGAGACGGAGATTGGCGATCGGGGCATCTTGCTCTCTGGAGGACAAAAGCAGCGCTTGGCGATCGCCCGCGCTCTTCTCCGCAACCCCGATATTTTGATTTTGGATGAAGCAACCAGCGCCCTGGATACCGTGTCGGAGCGCTTGGTGCAGCAGGCATTGGACGAACTGAGCCGCGATCGAACCACCTTAGTGATTGCCCATCGCCTGTCCACAGTTCAAAAAGCCCACCAAATCGCTGTTCTAAACAAAGGGTGTGTCGTCGAAGTTGGCACCCACGATGAACTCTTGCACCGCGAAAATGGCTACTACGCCCGGCTCTATGCCATGCAGTTCACCGACCAGCCCCAGAAACCAGAGGTGGAGGTCGTGAAATCAGAAGTCTTGACCCGCACATCCTATGAAACTCGCGCCAATTTGAGCGTCATGATTGGCTCCTTGCGGCTCTTGGTGGATGGCATTGTAGACAACGAGCAGGAGCAGGCAGAATTAACCGCAGAAGCTTACCAGTCCGCGCTCAATTTACTGGAAACGCTGGATTTCATGGAAGGGAGTTCAAAGCATCGTGTCTGAAGCCCTACCTCCCATATATTTTTATTTGCCAGAGTCCGATCGCCTGCGGGGTCACTTGCCCACCGACATTGAAACCTCCTGGCAGTGGCAGGTCACCGAGGGACGACCTAGATTTGGGGTTTCGGAAGATGAGTATGCTTGGAACCTACAAACCTACCTGCGCTTGAAGGACAGCGGGTTTCCCTGTGAAATGACCGCCACCTTCCCCACCGATGGCATTGTCCTGACTGGCCGCGAACATTTGCCCTTTGACCTGCGACCCAATCCGAAATTGCTGATTATTTGTCTTCAGGCAGATAAATCACCCCATCCCTATGCCCAACTGCATGTGGTGCAAAATCCCAGAGCGTTGTATACCGAATTGACATTGCATGGAGATTATCACTTTCCCCAGGTGAAGCGTGTTGCCTCTCAGCCCTTTGCCGATCGCTACTTCATGCGCCATTGGACCCAACCTGGATTGATCCCCCGGAGTCTCGATCGGGGGGACTGTTTTGAGAAAGCGGCCTACTTTGGCTATGGCGCATTTCTCACCCCCGAAATGATCAATGGCTCCTGGCAAGCCCAAGTTGAAGCGCTGGGACTCCAGTGGCAGTTCAAAAGCCGCACCCAAGCCTTGGATGGCTGGACAAATTACAGTGATGTGGATGTGGTGGTGGCTGTGCGGGGGTTCGATCGCCATGTTGACTATTCCTGGAAGCCAGCCACAAAGCTCTATAACGCCTGGTATGCCGGGGTTCCAGCAATTTTGGGCTGTGAGTCAGCCTATCAAGCTGAGCGCCAAAGTGACCTTGATTACCTGGAAGTCACGTCCCTGGATGAGGTGGTCATCGCTCTGAAGCGCCTGCGGGATGACCCCGCACTCCGCCAAGCAATGCGAGAAAATGGTCTGCGCCGGGCAGAAGCTGTGAAGCCAGCGAAAACTGTGGAACAGTGGCAAACGTTTCTCAAAACTGTGGCTATACCAACCTACGATCGCTGGCGCACCGCATCAACTTGGGGCCGACAAGCATTTTTGCAGCGTCGTCACTTCGCTGTGCAAGCCAGTGCCATCAAGCGTTTTGTGAACTTCAAGATCGAAGGCATCCAGCGCCGCCTCAAAGGGTAGTTTAGCAATACTTCGGACAGTTAGTTTTTATGGAAGTGCTGGAAACCCTCTTGCACAGCCAGTATAGACCCTCACCCTAAATCCCTCTCCCAAGAGGGGAGAGGGACTTCAATCCGGCTCCCCTGCTCCCGTTCTGGGAGAAGGGGTTGGGAGATGAGGGCTAGCGATCGCAAAAATGTCCGAACTATTGAGTTTAGGAAACCCAACACTAACAACCCGTGCCTAATGTGACCAATAACAGTCATTTTCTCTTCTATGATGTAGGGTGACTAGGGTCTAACGTTTCATAACCCCAGCCGATTGACATGAAAATAGCTAAACGGGTTAGCCAGGTCACGCCTTCCCTTACCTTGGCGATCGACACTAAAGCGAAGGCCATGAAAGCCGAGGGCATCGACATCTGTAGTTTTAGTGCTGGAGAGCCTAACTTTGAGACTCCAGAGCATATTAGAACGGCAGCAAAACAAGCCCTGGATCAGGGAAAAACGCGGTATGGCCCAGCAGCAGGGGAGCCAAAGTTACGGGCGGCCATTGCCCACAAGCTTCAGCAAGAGAACCATCTCCCCTACAACGCCGAGAACATTGTTGTCACCAATGGGGGCAAGCATTCTCTGTTTAACTTGATGCTGGCGCTGATCGAGCCGGGGGACGAAGTGATTATCCCGGCTCCCTATTGGTTGAGCTATCCAGAAATGGTGAAACTGGCAGAAGGTACCCCCGTGATTGTGCCCACGGATGCGGCCAGCGGCTACAAGATTACGCCTGACCAACTGCGATCGGCCATCACCCCCAAAACCCGGCTGTTCGTCCTCAATTCCCCCAACAATCCCACAGGAATGGTATACACGCCAGACGAGATTCGCGCCATCGCCCAGGTGATTGTAGAACAGGATTTGCTCGTGGTCTCTGATGAGATTTACGAACAACACCTCTACGACGGGGTGGAACATTTAAGTATTGGGTCGATCGATGCGGATATTTTCTCACGCACGATCGTCAGCAGCGGCTTTGCCAAAACCTACGCCATGACCGGCTGGCGGGTTGGCTACTTGGCGGCTCCCCTCGCCTTGGTCAAGGCCGTGACCACCATTCAAGGTCACAGCACCTCCAACGTGTGTACCTTTGCCCAATACGGTGCGATCGCTGCCCTCGAATCATCTCAAGACTGCGTAGCCCAGATGCGACAAGCGTTTGCCGATCGCCGCCACGTCATGTTAGATGCCCTCAATACCATTCCTGGCTTGTCCTGCGCCAAACCCGATGGAGCCTTCTATCTGTTCCCCGATATCAGTAAAACGGGGCTAGGTTCCCTGGAGTTTTGCGATCGACTCCTGGAAAAGCAGAATGTGGCGGTGATCCCCGGCGTAGCCTTTGGTGCAGACGACCACATTCGCCTGTCCTATGCGACGGACATGACCACGATTCAAATCGGGATGGAGCGCCTGTCCCAATTCATGCACTCTCTGACCTAGCAATACTTCGGACAGTTTTTGTAGGGGTGCTGAAAACCCTGTTTCGCAGCCAGTATAGACCCTCACCCTAAATCCCTCTCCCACGAGGGGAGAGGGACTTCAATTCAGCTCCCCTTCTCCCGTTTTGGGAGAAGGGGTTGGGGGATGAGGGCTAGCGCTCGCCAAAATGTCCGAACTATTGACCTAGTTTTTAGCGCTTAATCAAAAACTCTTGTAATCCTTCAAGGGGTTCTGATTCAACCCTGACCTGCTGCACGATCGCCATGCGTGGGCCGTGGTGACACCAACGCACGATCGCCTCTACAGCCTGGGCTTTACCCTCGAACACCGCCTCCACCCTGCCATCGGGCAAATTACACACCCAGCCCCTTAGTCCCAAATCCGTCGCTGTTTCCCACGCCGATGCTCGGTACCCCACCCCCTGCACCCGCCCCGTTACCCACACATGGACTCGCACATCATCCTCGTCCATTGCCTGACTCTGATTCATCGTTTCACTGTGGCTATTTTCACCCTTCCTGGTATAGCAGACTGGCTCCAAATTGCCGCACTGCTGTTAGGATTTGGGTTCATTGCTTTGCCCCTAGGTTTTAGATCTGGATTCCTGCAACTTGATCCCCAGAACCTACAGGTCTCGGTCAAAGTTGTATTGATCACCCTATTTGCGCCTGCGATCGTTGAAGAGCTAGCGTTCCGCGTCCTACTGCTGCCTCACCCCACCGAACATCCTTCGTTACTGGAGCAATGGCTTTGGGGCAGTTTTGGTATTCTGCTCTTTGTGGCGTATCATCCGCTGAATGCCTGGATTTTCTATCCTGCTGGACGGAAAACTTTTGTCAACCCAATCTTCCTGGGTCTCGCAGCACTTTTGGGCATCATTTGCACCCTGTCCTACTGGCAAAGTGGCTCCCTTTGGACTCCAATGCTGATCCACTGGATCAGTGTTGCCGTGTGGTTACTGGTTCTGGGCGGCTATAGACAATTGCAGAATGACCATTCCTAACCCTTCCATGACCGACTTACCCCTTCTCACTACCGAAACTATCTGGGCAATCCTGAACGATACCTTGGACGATGCGATCGTGAACCAACTGGCTTGGCAGTCCCTAGGGTATCAGCACAATGCAGACACCCAAACCTGGGACAGCACAAACGTAGACCCCACTTGGCGCAACGACTATCCAGAGCCACCAGACTTCATCGCCAGTCGTCCCGCTGTGGTCAAGCTCACCCGTGCTATTCCCCCAGAAAACAAGCAGCTTTTGAAGGAAAAGTTGGGCTTTGAGGGGTACAAAATTGGCGAACTCAACCCCCGCCTCACCCGTCGAGCGACGATCGCCAACTGGCTGCTGGGCTACATCGCCGATCGTCCATAGAAAGCGAGCCAGTAAGGGCGAGTTTACAGATAGCTGTGGTAAGCCAATTCTATAGACCCGTCCTTACAAGTATTTCTAAGCGGGTGTAGCTAATTTTGTAGCGTCGTCCCAGCTTCCAGGTTTCCGACTTCTATTCAAAGACTTCAAGCTGATCGACCCGCAGCCAAATGTTAGGGGTAGGCACCTGACCAAACTTGACCAAAGCATAATCATCGCGCATATCGACAATCTCGCCCTTAGTTTCAAACAAGTAAGGTGGAAATCGTGTATCGCTGGCCTGCGCTTCCAGACTGTTCTCTAGCTTTTCTCGAACTGCCCGTACTAAGTCACCTTTTTTAACTGCCATAGTTCCTCTCACCTATTCAATCCGTGCGTCTACTTAATCTATCCACTCCGCATTTTAAGCTGCTGGAGGCCGATCGCTCTCTGGTTTCTATGGTTATCCGTAATGGCATTCATCACATTGGTGAGTTTGCTAGGAATTGATTGGCGGATAGCTGCAAGCTAGGAGATTGATTGAAGTTGGATTTTGACGAGTCTGCGGCTCCCAATTTTCCGACAGAATACAGCTTTTTATTAACGAAAGTGACTAAATAATTGGAATACTCGTAAGCCTTCAGCCAGGAAATCCTGTAGCTGTTCAGGATTGATACGCTGATCAAGATCGCGATAGTAAATTAATCTATTGCCCTTACCCTCGGTATAGTAAATTAATCTATTGCCCTTACCCTCGGTGTAGAGATGCAAATTTGCTTGGTAAAAATCCAATACCGAATAAGTGAATACTCCGCGAATGCCCTCCTCCTCAGATCCCCGCAATAGATAGTGGTCAGAAAAGCCAGGATGACTGTCAAAGTCAATATCTTGGTAGCCAAAGACAGAGCCAATTTTGTGATAAATATGCTCTGGACATAGGGAAAAATAGGGGAGGTTCAGGGTAGGGGATTGAAAGAATATGACTGTAAGCTCATAGGCTTTGGAATTTTTTCCCCCAACTATATAGCGGTAATCAAATAGAGTGACAGACACACTCTCTACCTCCCCTTGCATTACATTGGTGATCCGTCTACCTCTCCCCCGCGAGAACAACTGAAAATCAGACATGGCGTTCATCATCTGAGTCGCATCTGCTGGATAAAACTCCAGGTTCATCTGGGAAGCGATCGGTTTAAGCTGCTCAGTTCGTTCCTTATCAGCTTTCTGCTTGGCAAGATAAAACAGGATCACCATCCCGATGACTAACACCTGAATTCCTATAATCACCAATACAAAAATCGACATGGGCAATGACTTTTGCATAGATGTTCAAAAGATTGTGAATTTAATAACATGCAGCAGTGTCACTGTAGGGGTATTTTTTCTGGAAATCTCCTTATCAACAAGAATCCAGGAGAGCCACATCAATGAGTTTGGCAGAAATTGATTGAGGGATAGCTGCACACCAGGAGGTTGATTGAGGTTGGATTTTGACGAGTCTTCAACCTCGAATTTTTTTGATAGACTACTAGTCTCCCCCCTCACCGAGAATAACTGAATAACCGGAATACTCGTAAGCCTTCAGTCAGCAAATCCTGAAGCTGTTCAGGCTTAGTACGATTGCCAGAACGATCTTCACGGCCGTGGTAGTAAATAAACCGATCGCCCTTGCCCTCCGTGTAGCGATGCAAATTCATTTGGTAAAAATCCAATACCGAATCGGTGAAGACTTCACGAATACCTTCTTCCTCAGATCCCCGCAGCAAATAGTGTTCAGAAAAGCCAGGATGACTGTTAAAGTTAATATCTTGGTAGCCAGAGATTTTGTGCAAAATATGCTCTGGACATAGGGAGAAATAGGGGAGGTTCAGGGTAGGGGATTGAAAAAATATGATTGTAAGCTCATAGGTTCTGGAGTGTTTCCTCCCACCAGTCACATAGCGGTAATCAAATAGAGTGACAGATACACCCTCTACCTCCCCTTGCATCACATTGGTGATCCGTTTACCTCTCCCCCGCGAGAACCACTGAACGTCAGACATGGCGTTCATCATCTGAGTTGCATCTGTTGGATAAAACTCCAGGTTCATCAGGGAAGCGATCGATTTAAGCTGCTCAGTTCGTTCCTTGTCAGCTTTTTGCTTGGCTTTTTGGTTGGCAAGACCAAGCAGGGTCAAGATCCCGATAACTAACACATAAATTCCCATAATCACTAGGTTTCTCCCATGTGATGAGGTTCTGACAGGTGATGAGGTTCTGAGTCTGGTGATCCCGAAGACTAACATCTGACTTCCTACAATCAGGAACGTAAAAACTGATCCGGGCAATAACTTTTGCATAGATATTTCGTTCAGCTTCCTTGGAGCTAAGTTAAAGGTATTATCAGAGAGTTTAGGGGCAAAGCATACCTTTGGGAAGCAAGAGCTACGGTAGATAAGCCGTTGATTGACCAAAAAACAAGCTCATAACCTGATAAACCATCTCTGATAATTTGAACTGCACCCTGGAACTAACTTAAATCTGATGCCACAGGGAAAACTTGGCACTGGGGGCAAAAATGGGCCGATCGGCCCGCCAGCTTTAATCGTTGCAACAGAGTTCCGCAAACGCGACAGGGTTCGCCCTTGCGGTTGTATACCTGCGCCACTCCCCCATAGTTGCCATTGATGCCGCGCACACTCAAAAAAGTGCTGAAGGTTGTGCCTCCCACAGCAATACTCGATTCCAGAACCTGAAGCAGCGCCGATCGCAACCGCTCAATTTGTAGTCGGGTCAAGTCTGCACATAGGGTTTGGGGATGGATCTGACTCAGAAACAGCGCTTCGTCAGCGTAGATGTTGCCTACCCCCGCCACCAAGGCTTGGTCTAGCAATGCACTTTTAATTGGGCGGCGACGGTGCTGCACCTTATAAGCTAAATAATCATCGGAAAAATCAGTGGAAAAAGGCTCAGGGCCGAGGTTCTGCAAGCCAGTAATAATTGTTTCAAGAGTCCGATCGGGGGGCACCCACCACAGTTGACCAAACGTCCGCTGGTCTACGAATCGCAGTTCACGCTGAGAAGAATGATCAGCACTCTCAACATTGGCAAGAAGTGGACTAGCAAAGAATAACCTGACCCGTGTATGTTTTTGGAGCGGCGTATCCGGCGCACACCACAGAAGTTGCCCCGTCATCCGCAGATGCACTCCCAGCCATCCTCCTGCCTGTTGCCCTGCCCTTAGCTCTGCCAATAAATATTTGCCGCGCCGATGCCACTGGACGATCGCTTTTCCTTGTAATCCCGCCAAAAACTCCCCAATAAAAACAGGGTGGGCGATCGTGCGCGTTAGCAACACATCCCCACCCTGAATTTCTTGGTCGAGGGTCAGACGATTCAGATCCCTCCGTACAGTTTCAACTTCAGGCAGTTCCGGCACAAGTTACCCAAAGAAACACATTACTCAAAGAAATAGACTATCGAGCCTCAGTTCCTTGGTTAGGATCACCTGCCACGGTAGAGCTACCACCCGATGCCTCTGGTGTGGCTGTGGGTTTTGCGGCGGTTTTGGTGCCGCTACCCGTCTGCCGAGTCCGTTCATCCAAGGTGGTTTGCTTCCCACCTGAAGCCACGGGAGTCGATTTTTTATCCTTCGCAGTGGGGGGTGCTACCTCCACAACTTCAGCCATGCTGAAGTTGTTGGTGTTGACTCCGGCATAGTTCACTTTTTCAAAGCGAACGATCACAGGGTACTTGATCCCACTCTGGTCAACCGAGGCAACGGTACCTGTGTCCTGGAACCAGTAAGACTCTTTGCGTAAAATCCGAACTTTAGATCCGCGCTGAACCATATCAATATTCCTCTATCAATTTTTTAACTCACCCAGCGATCGGGGTCGCAAACTTGCAGTTGCTTTACAGCGTACTACTCTAAGCAGCCCTGAACGTGCTTGTCATCTTAATTTTTGTTACTGCTCAGCCGATCGATAGCCACGCATTTATTTATATTTCCTGGGATGAGCCTGGGATGAGTGGAATTTAATTCCATTGAGTCGGGATACATTTACCTCCAGGAACAAGTTGCCGGGGGTTTGCAAAAAATAAATGGCAAAACCAAAGTAATACGGTAATTGCTCAACCTCGGAAAAATGAGGGTTTCAGCTATTTTGCTACCGTATAGAATAACTTAAAAGACGAAAATTCGTGCTTCTTCTGGTCAAAAGTCATCAAAAGTAGTAGATAAAAGGTCTGCAACCCCTGATTCTTCTAGGTTGAGCAATTACGTAATACGTTACCAGTAGCGTGATGCATCACTTTGGGCAATATGGGTTGCAGCCCTTGCCTAACACATCCTATACCTAGCGGTCTGTCAATAATTAATTGGTAACTACTCAGGCTGCTAACTCAATGTCGAGCCGCCCTCATCCCTCAGCCCCTTCTCCGGGTGGGAGAAGGGGAGCCGGATTGAAGTCCCTCTCCCTAGGGAGAGGGATTTAGGCTTCGACATGAGCGCTCAGCCGAACGGTGAGGGTAGGCTGAGTAGTTACATTAATTGACGGGTAGCTAAAA
>JARCMD010000497.1 GCA_030248885.1 Leptolyngbyaceae cyanobacterium MP9P1.79
CACCCTAAATCCCTCTCCCAAGAGGGGAGAGGGACTTCAATCCGGCTCCCCTTCTCCCAGAACGGGAGAAGGGGTTGGGGGATGAGGGCTAGCTATCGCCAAGGGGATGAGGGCTAGCTATCGCAAAAATGTCCGAACTATTGTTAAAAGAGTCGCCTTTTGTTTCACGACTTTACAGAAATTGGTGGGTGGGTCGATACGGCCAAATTGCGGAAGAAAGCTGCGCTAAAGCGCAACTTATCTAGCCTTTGTTGTCTAAAGAACCCCCAACTCAATTCAAAGGACTTTATCCGCCGAATGCTAAGGAGCATGGATTTAATAAGTTGCAGAAGTTCAAGATTTATTAAGGGCGAAGCACACGCTCCCCATCCACCCATCCACCCATCCACCCATCCACCCATCTCCCCATCTCCCCATCTCCCCATCTCCCCATCCCCCTAAAGAGCCACAGCTCGCCCCGGTGCAGTGAGCGTCGATCGCTGCAATGCCGTTTCCACCGCCTGTTGCTGGTCGCGGCGTGTCAGCCATTGATGGTAGGTGCGTGTGTGGACAGCGACCGAGTGTCCCATCATGCGAGCGGCGACACTATCTGACAACCCAAAGTGAATCGTTCTGACTGCCCAGGCATGGCGCAAGTTGTAGGGCGAAAAGGGTAGATTGTATCGTTTAAACTGGATCGTTACCTGTTGCCCAATGCGCTGAAGGGTGGTGCGACTCAAATCTGTTTCCACGGGTGGCAGGCAAATCTGTCGCAGGTCAAATTGTTCCACCCACTCTGGATAAAAGGGCCAGACCTCATGGCTCCCGGCTTTGGTGCTGTCCAAGACTTTGATACTGGGTTCCCCTGCCACCAGGGATGCATAATCACAGAAAAACACCTCATGATTCCGCAACCCATAGGTGGCCATGATGGCATAGACAAATCGCCAAGCTGGGTTGGGAATTTGCTCCAAGGTGTCCAGGATTTGCTCATCGGTGGGTAGGTTCCTGGACTCTGCCTGCCCAGGTCCATAGGTGCCCCACAGGGTTTTCAAGTCCTTGGGTAGCTCTAAATTCAAAAACTCAGCCAGAGCGCTGAGGGCAGTGCAACAGGCTTGACGACTGCGGGAATTTTCTGTGGTGGCGCGAACTGTGGCGTAGATGGCTTCCGGCAAACTCAGTTGAGTGCGGGATTGGGCAGTTAGCTCCAGTTTGCGGAGGTAGGGGGCGTAGGCGGTGCGCCAGGTGGTGAGGGCAGAGGCAGCAGCTTTCACGTTTTGTGGCCCTGGACTGGACGATCGCCGCCCCAAAAAATGTGCTTCAAAGGCTTTGAGCTTTTCGGCTAAATCCATTTGGTTCAGGCGCTTGCCCCCAATCGTCTCGTAATTTCGCCAATCAAAGACATTTTGGATTAATTGAGCCGCAATGATTTTGGCTTCCTGTTCTGCCAATTTCAACCCCGCTGGTGTGGCAGGCAAATTTAGTCCTAGGCGCTGTTGGTGGGGACGCAATCGATCGCTCTCCCTCCGTGGCGGCAAAATCCCCCGCAGACTCAATTTTTGTCCCCGCCGCTCCACTTGTAGCCCCAATTGAGCCGCTTTCAGCCGCTGGTTCACTTGGTCAATTTTGGCATCGATCGGTTGCTGGTCTTGAGCCATAGAAATAATTGAATTTCTAGATTCCTAAGAATACAATCGTACTTTTTTATCGTCACAATTATTTTTGTTTCCTGAACACTGACTCAAATTTAAGTATTATGAAGATGAGGATAATTCCGAAGCAGGAGTTAGATGGGCGCAGTTTGAAATGGGTGGTTTGGAGTGAGGGTTCGGAGTAGCGGATTTAAGTAGCCCACGACGTTATATCTATTAGCTCTAAACGTTAGAATGACTTCTGTCCCAGTCTATGATCTAGTCTACAGTCAGTAGAAATTGGGTCATGACCAAACGTCAAAAATTGGGAAATCTGTGATATGTAAGGGTCTTCAAGAAGCGCCCTTAAGAAAGGTATCCGAGAGCCTTTCGCTATCTTTCCCGACCAAATTAAACATCTAATCCTCAACCCATCATCAATTAGTAGTGTACAGAGAGGAATATTGCTGTGTCTGTTGAAACGATTGAGCGGCGCTCAACTACCCGCAAACTAGCTCCCCAATACAAGGTCTTACTTCATAACGATGATTTCAATTCGATGGAACATGTGACGACGGCGCTGCTCAAGACCGTTACGAGCCTGACTGAGCCGCAAGCCGTCAGCATCATGATGGAAGCCCATGTCAATGGCATTGCTTTGGTCATTGTCTGTGCCCAGGAACATGCTGAGTTTTATGCTGAGACGTTATGCAACTACGGGTTGATGAGTACGATCGAACCCGATGATTAGTGTGTAGGGTTTTGGTTTGTAGTACTTTGGGGGGACGATCGCCATTCCCTTCGCCCCCATGCTGCATTCCTTCCAACATCGTCTCGCCAAGTCCCCAGCCCCAGTTCGGTTAGGAGTATTTATCCTGATCCTGTTGCTGCTTTGGCTGCCCTTCGCTGCGCCCATTTACCTGCTGGTGGATAATTCCAACTCAGCGAGCATTGGCGCAATGGGATTGCTCTACCTGGAGTTTATGCTCTTGGTCTGGGTTTGGGGGCGAACCGTGCATAGACAGCCCCGGATTTTTCAGCACTATGGACTGGAGATCAGCCGCCGCAATGGGTGGGAACTGGTGCAAGGGTTTGGGCTGGGCTGGCTGGTTCTGTGCATCGTGTTTGGCATTGAGTTCAGCCTAGGTTGGGTGACTTGGCACACGCCTGGGTTGCCCTGGCAGCGGTTGATTCAGGAAGCGCTGATGGTGGGGTTGGGGGTGGGTTTTGCTGAGGAACTCCTGTTTCGGGGCTGGCTATACGACGAACTCCAGCGCGATTATCCGCTAAGAACGGTGCTTTGGGGAACAGCCATTCCTTTTGCGCTGCTGCATTTTATTAAGCCGCTGGAGACGATCGTCCGCACCTTTCCTCAGTTTTTAGGTTTGTTGCTATTGGGGCTAACGTTGGTGTGGGCAAAACGATCGCAGCGCGGCCGGTTGGGCTTGCCGATCGGACTCCACGCGGGACTGATCAGTGCCTACTATTGCTTCAATGTGGGGCAAGTTATGCAATATTCCCACCGAGTGCCAGACTGGGTGACTGGCATTGATGGGAATCCTTTGGCGGGGCTGATGGGGCTGGCGGGGCTGGGTTCGATCGCCCTATCGATCGCGCTGTGGACTCGATTTAGCCATTCCAGGACTGTATGACGGTGGTAATTTGCCCCGGTGTCCACGATGCTCAACTTACCCAGGAATTTTTGGGGGAAATGGGGTTGGGCGATCGGGCTGCTGATGGAACTGTGTTGGTTTTTCCATCCCAGGAGCAACCCGCCTATTCAGCCTGGCACGTTTTAGAGTTTGTGCAAGGTAAATTGTCCCCCCATTCTCAAC
>JARCMD010000093.1 GCA_030248885.1 Leptolyngbyaceae cyanobacterium MP9P1.79
TATGACTTATCCAAACTCCGTTTCAGCTTAAGCAAAATCAACTCCTGTCAGACAAAGAGTTTGAACCTCTAATCCTGTAAATCCTATAGAAGATTTATGAAACTAATATTTGTAGGAAAACGTTACGCTAGGGGTAAGCGACAGTTGCTATCAAGGCAAGGTTATTTCTTTGCACCATTTAATCACTGGAGCATTTCTCACTAGATTATTTTTCTAAAGGGCAACTCACACTATGAACCGGATCTGGAGCTTGGCAGGAAAGACAACAGGTAGTCTACTCCTCTTTATGGGAGGCACCATTTCAACTGGCATTCTAGCTGGCATGGGACTAAGCCACGTTACGGGAACAGTTTTGACATTACTCACAGTATTGCTCGTCTTCTTTGGAGTCGCTCCCCTATCCTTGGGCGGCTGGTTACTTCAATTGGGTTTTAAAGCAGAGCAGCAAGCCAGACGCGATCGATTTTTCCAGCTTCTACAACAAAATCAAGGTCGTCTCTCCGTGTTGGACTTTGCCGCCGCAACTCGCCTAGAACCTGCTTCTGCCCGTCGTCAACTCGATCGCTGGGCCACAGAGTTTTCTGCCAATTTTGAAGTCAGCGAAGTAGGAGATGTTTACTATGTCTTCCCGACTCAGCATGTTGTAGCTCCACCAAGCCAAACTTCTCAACTACTCAATACCCTTATGAATCGCTTAGAACGAGCAATGTAACCCAGCCTCCCAAAAAAGCCAGCCCCAAAAAAGCCAGCCCCAAAAAAGCCAGCTAGAAAACCGCCACACTCTAATCAATCACACCGCAAGTTCGGGCTAAGATACATGGGTGGTGAGAGTGAGCAGTAATGACTAATGACTCGTCAAAAATTTATGTCATCTAGTTCTTCTAGTTTATTAAGCTCTGTTAGCAGTCAGAGTCAGCCTACCCAGGTTGCTGAAGCCCAAATTTCTGAAACACCTTATCAAGCAGATCATCAAGCAGAGTTCTTGCATCTTCAAGCAGATACAGATGCTCTACTCGCTCAGTTGAAAGCCTTGAAGTACAAGAAATTGACCCTAAGCGACATAGGTGCGATCGACACAACCCCAAATCCCGCTGCTTCTTAAACCACTAAGATTTTCACGAAATAAATTAAGAAACTCCAAGGTGGATCATCAGCACGAGAGCGTAGCTGAATGGGCACTACGCAGCCTACACTTGTCAGGTAGTGCAAAAATTTTTTATGGGAAAGCCATAGTAAATAAGTAATTCTACGGAAGCCTGAGCCTACAAAAGCACCCATGGAAAAAGCATGTCTGGGAAACAGGTTCCATACCTGATTTAATTCAGAGCAAATAACTACTTAAAACTATTCTGTAGCTAGTCCTGAAATTATTGCTACAGTACGTATTATCTTAAAGAGTATAAATGACCTTGCCTCCCCTGTCGTCATCCATGTGACATTTGCCACATTAGGAAGCAGTGATTTACCCATATGTCCTGTTGTGTTTAATTTATGGCAGGGTGTGGAAGTTTCAACAATGTCTTTGTCCCTATTAGTATTTACTTCTAGGAGTAATTGTGACCACTGCTGCTGATTTTAAAGTGATTCAACCTGCTGGGATTTTAAGTTCCAGAACTTCAGAGAAAATCCTTCAGGAATTTCAGGATAGTCTGGATGCGAGAGCTAAGGCTGTATTGATTGACTTGTCACAGGTCAACTTTATGGATAGTTCTGGTTTGGGTTTATTAGTCTCAATGCACACTCGGCTCAGATTGGCAGGAGGGAAACTTTATCTCTGCTCTCTCAGTGAGCAATGTAAAGGAATCCTAGATATCTCTGATCTTGATCGTGTGTTTGAAATCTTTAACAGCCCTAGCGAATTTTACGCTGTTGTCCTGGGTGGGGTTTGAGCGGCACGCACTCAGGTTTGTTTACTGAGTTCCATCCTGCCTTCTTGGTAAGCAAACTGTAAAGGTGCTACCTTGTCCCAGTTCAGACTTCACCTCGATCGTCCCAGAGTGGGCTTCTAAAATACGGCGAGAGAGATAGAGTCCCAATCCACTTCCTGAGCGGCGATTGCTACCTTGGCGAAATCGCTCAAAAATTGTCAATCGCTCTTCTGAGGCAATCCCTAAACCTGTATCCTCTACTTCAAGAACCACCTTGCCATCGGGCAGCGGCTCAGCCTCAGAGTTGCGAGCCTTAAGCCGCACAAAAATGCCACCTCTGTCAGTAAACTTGATGGCATTGCCTAGCAAATTCATGATGGTGCGGCGTAGTTCTAGACGATCGCCCATAATTTCCATCGTGTCCTGCTCACAGTCAAACTGCATTTCTATATTCCTATCCTTGGCAAGGGGACGCAGTTCTTCCATAACTTCTTGAATCAGGACAACTAAATCTACTGGAATAAACGATAGATTTTTTCGCCCGGCTTCGTAGCGGTAAACTTCCAACAACGTCCCAACCATGTCCAGCAAATTTTGGTTGCTGCGGGCCATGGTGGCGATCGCCTCCTGCATCTCTGCCGAAAGTTCCCCCAGTGCCCCCTGCTGAAACAAGGTCAACATCCGATCGGCTGCAACAAGCGGGGTTCGCAAATCATGGGTGAGACGAGACACAAAATCCTCACGCTCACGGGCAATCTGGTCTCGTTCATCAACGCTGTACTTTAGACGAAGGAGCGATCGTACCCGTGCCAAGAGTTCTTCAAACTCTATCGGCTTACGGATAAAATCATCAGCCCCCATATCTAATCCCTCCACCACGCTAGGTTGAGCGTAGGCGGTGATCAGCAAAATTGGGATGAATGGTAATGTTGTATTCTGGCGGATGCGGCGGGTCACTTCATAGCCATCCATGCCAGGCATCATCACGTCTAGTAACAGCAGGTCAGGAGGAGCGGCTTCAATCTTTATTAGGGCCTCGAATCCATTATCTGCAACCTCAACTTTATAACCTTCTTCCTCCAAAATTGCTTGAAGCAAGAAAGAGTTGTCAGCAGAATCATCGACAACGAGAATGCGACCAATCCTAGTATTTCCGAAATGTGAATAACGAGTTGACAAGGGCACAGGGGTCAAAAGATTCATAAAACGAGGGCTAATTAAAGGCAACTCTGCTTGAACAAAAACAAGCCTTTAAAAAAACATGAAAAAAGTGATAGATATATCATCCTCCTTTGCCTATAATTTGCCTCCCTCTTAGGAAAGACCTTCTGAACATATCTAGAAGTAATCCCCGCAAAAGGCTATGGCACTAAGCGCTAACGAACAGTAGGCGCTGATGAACAAAGTGTTGATGACTTACACGACATGGACTGGATTCTAAATGTACGGTGCGATCGTTACAGATTCAACGGGCTGTTGCATAGTTTTATATGTATCTTTACTTACAAATTTGGCGCGATCGTTATAACAGGAACATTAATGCGTTCAAATGTCAAAAAATTCAGTATCTACGGATGCATCTGTGAAGTTAACGCCAAACTTTCACGAAAACTAGCTCTAAGTATAAAGATTCTGTAAGGTTGACAAAAAAGTTTATGTTTCGTGTGTATCGACAACATATTGAAGATACGCAGGATGCCAAACTGCAATTCCTCCAGTAGTTTTTTTGGCAGTACCAGATAGGAGATTATTCCCTGTAAATTTTGCCCCACAACCTCCATCGGAGGCGGAGGTTTAATTCTCCAAGTACTGCTAAGTCCAAGCATCCGCCTGAATTAAGTCCCCTTCACCCTAGTGCAATCATGGTTCTTCAAACAATTAATAATGTAATCGTCCTACGCCCCTATGGTTCGCTTGATTCAGTGGGTGGACGTGAGCTTCAGTCCCAAGTCAACAATCTCCTGACTCAAAGTTCTTTGGACTTGTGCGAGATGGGGAATGTCTGGGTTATCGATTTGAAGCAGGTTGATTTTATTGATAGCTCTGGTTTAGTGGCGTTGGTTGAGACGTTTAATATTGCTAAACGAAACCAGTGTCGTTTGGTGCTGTGTAATCTCTGCGCCTCTGTGCAACTCATTTTTGAAATTACTCAGCTTGACCGAGTTTTTGAATTGTTTGAAAATTATGAGTCAATTTTCTCGCTATCAGACCGATCGCTTGCTGTGTCTAGCACTTTGACTCCGAACCTGATGGCCGCCTAAAGCTTACAAGCTCTCTAGTAGTCTGTCAATCATTAATTGACGGGTAGCTGAAAGCTGGGGGGGTTGGTCGGAGTTAAATTTTGAGGGTCTTCGACCCGTCAAAATTTTCTTGACAGAACACTAGCACCTTTGTCTCTGACATCTAAAGCAGTGGACTACCCGTTACACAGCCATGCACTAATCAGGCGAGAAAGAGCTTGCTTTGTCTGAGGGAGAATTGGTGGAAGGGTTTGTGGCTTGGCTATCGCTGACGACGATCGGGGCAGCATTTGGGTCGCTGGAATCGTACACCCCTGTTTCAACACTGTGAGCCTCGCCAAGCTCGTTGGGGGGAATGTTGCTCCCAGCCGCAGGAAAAGGAGCAGGCATATCTAACTCGTGCTTCAGGTGCCAGCGATCGAGAACATCTTTAATCAGCGCCTCCTGCACCCAAATTTGCCCTACGACAGTGAGAGGCAAGGCTAAGACCAGTCCGAGAAAACCAAATATGCTAGCAAAAAGGACTTGGGCAAGTAGGGTCACCGCCGGCAGGAGCGAAACCTGCTGCGCCATGATCATGGGAGTGAGTAAGTTACTCTCAAACTGCTGAATGCCGAAGTAAATGGCTAGGACTACTAGGGATTTCCAGGGTGCATCCAAGAGGGCGATCGCCATCGGCGGCACCACACTTAGAGTAGGTCCCACATTGGGAATAAAATTCAACAGTCCAGCCAGCACTCCATTTGCCAAGGATGCCCTCACCCCTAGAATCCTTAGACTGACTCCACTCACCACAGCAATCACGCTCATGCCAATGAGTGCGCCGACGATCCATCTACCCAAGGAAATTTCACATTGGGTCAAAATTTCATCTGCTCGCTGGCGATAAAACGAGGGGAACAACAGAATGAAGCCTTGGCGATACTCTTGGGGATTTGCTAGCAGCATCAGGGTAAGAACTAGAACTAGCAGCAGTTTTAACGCCACACCTAAAGAGTTAGAGAAAAGGGTTAGAGATCTGCCCAACGCTTGCCTAACTAAGGGTTGTGCCTGCTGAATCAGGGTGTCTAGGTTAGGAATGTACTGGGTTAGTTGGCTGGGAATGGTGGCTCTGAGCCGATCGATTTGCCTATTAAAGCTCTCTATGCCTTGGGGTACAAGAACAGTTAGTTCTTGAAACTCTCTCGCAAAGGGCGGCACAATTATAAGAAATAGGCAGATTGAAACGGCAGCGAGGAAGCCGATCGACAGCAGCATTGCCCAAACCCGACGAAGCCCAAACTCCTGTAGCCGACGGGTCAATTTATTCAGGGCAGTGGCAATGACGACAGCCGCAAAGAATAGCAGGAGAAACTGTCGAATTTCCCAAAGAATATAGAGAGACGCTATTAGAGCTAATAAACCAATCCATTGCCCAAAGTTCACACCAGTCCTCCTAACACGATTTCTCCAACTCTCTTTTTTGGTCTGAGTTCTTTAGGGTAAAGGATAGTAGAGGGATTCTCAATCTCTACTTGGGATTAGATTCTGACTGGCTTGATTCAAGTTGCTTTGATTCAGGTTGATTGGGCGATCGTCCCTGCCATGCCCGCCAACCTAGAGCGATTCCCACTCCTAGGGGAGGCAATGTGACTGCGAGTAAGGCACTCATGTTGGTTTCAGGGACAGATAGCTCAGGTGCAACAGTCTTGATAGCAATAGCCAACAACGCGGAAACGATCAGCAGTTTGACAATAAATCCCCAACTATCAGCCATAGCAAAATGAGTTAATGAACTGTGGTGAAAGTACTATAGACTGCGTAGGCTTTGAAATTCTTGGTGTCTGTATTTTGTGATGAACATTACGGTTAATGTCCCGGCGACAACTGCTAACTTGGGTTCTGGTTTTGACTGTATTGGAGCCGCCTTGACCTTGGGCAACCAATTTCAATTTTCTCCGCTTCCTGATGCAGCAAACGAAGATGGAGCCAGCGAAATAGTCAGAATTACGGTCACTGGCACTGAGGCTGAGCGAGTTAACACTGACTCTGGGAACTTGGTTTATCGTGCGTTCGCAACGCTATATGAGCATCTTGGCAAAACTCCCCCTGGGATCGCTATCCATATTCATTTGGGAGTCCCCCTCACACGGGGCTTGGGCAGTTCAGCAACGGCGATCGTTGGTGGGTTGATGGGGGCCAATCAGTTAGCTGGGTTGCCCTTAGCTCAGCAGGAAGTGATGCAGTTAGCGATTTCCTTAGAGGGACATTGCGACAATGTCGTGCCTGCTTTACTTGGCGGTTGTCAGCTTACAGCAAGTACAGAAGGCACAGCAAGCATGGATGGGGATTGGACAGTCTGCGATGTGCCGTGGAACACAACCATTAGTCCGATCGTAGCGATTCCTGATTTTGAACTGTCTACCGCAGAGGCACGTAACGTCTTGCCAACTCACTACAGTTTGGCTGATGCTATTTTCAACATTGGCCACATGGGGCTGCTATTACGGGGGCTAGAAACGGGGCATTCAGAATGGCTCCGCTCAGCCCTGCACGATCGCATCCACCAGCCCTACCGTCAAGCGCTAATTCCAGGTTATGCAGCGGTGCGATCGGCAACCCTAGAAGCTGGGGCATACGGACTCGTGATCAGCGGCGCGGGCCCAACACTTCTGGCCCTGGCAGACCGATCGCAGTCCGCAGCCGTGCAGCAAGCCATGACCACAGCATGGGCAGAGGTGGGGATCAATGCCCACGTTAAGGCTCTAGAAATTGACTTCCAAGGAGCGATCGTCACTGTTACCTGACCACGATATTGGCAACTCCTCAGTCACGATCGTGGCTGGATGCGTGGCTCTCCAAAAATTCCTCGCAAACGCTCCGGGGTTAGCTGGCGGCTCCATACCAACATCCGCAATAAAACACGGGTAAACGTAAAGGTCATTTCTAGTTTGCTGAGCACAGACCAAGACGACCAATCCATTAACCCCATAACCCGGCGAAAGGTGCGGACGAGGTCTACACCCAATACAAGGTAGTTTGCCTGCACACGGGGCGATCGAGACAACGAATCAGGTGCAGATTGGACAGCCCGCTTCTGGTGACTCAAGCTCTTGACCGTGCCTACCAAACGCGTCAATGCCGACTCAGGAAACGCCCACTGTCCCCATCCCCAAAACTTCACAAAATGATTCACCTCATCTTGAACCATTTCTGCAACCACCTGTTGTAATGCCCCGGTCGAATGAGCCATGAGCCAAACATACAAACCTGTAGCACCATACTCAGTGGCGACCCGATGGAGTCCATGCCGATAGAGATCCTCGCGGGGATCGATCGAAGGATTGTAATTTTTGACGATGCTAGGCTTAGTAGCTATCTTCTGCCCCGTCAGTTGGTGATAAATTTTGATGAAAGCAGGGGTATGTTGGCGCTCTTCTCTTTCCCACAAGCCAATTTCTACGATCGAGCCATCTTCCGCAAAGGTGCCACCCACAAAACGGGCCATGGGAGCATGAATTTGCTTCAAATAATGCCAACTCACATGGGAATAATCCCGAATTGGAGCTTCTACATCAAGGGCCCCAACCACAACAGAAAGAAACGTTTCTAAGTCAACTCCAATCACCTGATCTGGAGCAATTGCGTGCCAATTTACAGGTGCCCAGGCGCGGGCGTGGGGCTGTTCGTATTGTTTGGGTAATTCTTGTAGACGATCGTGCAATATCTCAAAAGACAAATAGTGGCTGATTAAATAATTGATCCGTGCTTGAGTTTGAAAATAGGTGGGATGCGGGTGGAATTTACCCGCCAGATCTGTGGAGGGAGCATTTAGCACAATTGTTTCCTGCCAGTAGGTCGAGGTATCCGATACATCAAATGTAAAGGAAATTCCCGAAAGTTAGATCTTTCCTATAAACAGATAAACTTCTTACTTGTACCTTTCATTTTGTACAAGTAAGAAGTCAAGTGAATCTCAAGGCTGTGACTCAGAAAAATACCTAGCGTTATTTTAGCTCCACAATGCCACGGCTTTGAATCAAGGCTTGTTGGTCTGTGATTAAATCTCCTAGGGTCTGTACATCTACACCAATGTTGAAACAAGCTTGCTTTAACTCATGCTCAAACATGCTCAAGTCATGGCCATATCCACAGAGTTGAGCAGCAGTTTCAAGCCCTTGAGCAGCATTGGCTCGCGCACAATCAATTAACTCAATTCCTTTAAGAGCAGAAGTCATCATTAACCTTCTATTAAAAGTTTCATACTATTAATCTAGTATCTAAAATTTACGAAAAACTTATAGTTTAAACCATCCCTCTAAGGTTAGAACTAACTTGGTTCAATCACACAATTGACCCATGGAAGCTAAACAGTTGAGCAAGTTATAGTTAAAACCAGCGACAATGCGTTGTCCTAAAAGGTTACTAATATGGCTGTTCAACAAGCACTTTAAGATCCAACTCATTTAACGCTCTTGCATCCAAATTATTTATTTCTTAAGCTCTATGAATCTCCTTAATTTGCAACAGCAGGCAGCGCAATACTTATCCCGTGATGAATACGACCAAGCGATCGATCTTTATGAGCAATGTCTAGAAATTGATGCAACAAACCTCAATTACTACTGGTATTTAGGGTTAGCTCACCTCTTAAAGGAAAATGAAGTTGAGGCCCAAGCTGTATGGCTATCAGCAATTGCTCAAGCAGAGGAAGAACACACTGACGCATCAATTTTGTCACTGGTTGAAACCCTGGAATCAGAGGCAGCACAACGATCGGCATCAGGTCGTGAAGATCAAGCGTGGATCATCTACCAGCAAGTTTTAGTTCAGGACTCAATGAGCCTTGAAGCCCACAAGGGACTGGGCATTATCTCAGCTAGACAAAACAAATTTGATGAGGCAATTCTCTACCTGAAAAAAGCTCAAAACGATCGGTTTAACTCGCGTCCTAATCAGTTTAATCGACTAGAAGTAGCCCGCTATGGACTAATGTTATACAACATTTATGATAAATATATTGGGCGATCGTTGGAGCTATATGGGGAGTTCAGCGAGGGTGAACCCGAACTATTTAAGCAATTTCTCAGAACAGGTCAAACTGTCTTAGATATCGGGGCAAACATTGGGACGCACACCCTTTTCTTTGCTAAGGCAGTAGGACAGGAGGGTGTGGTTCATGCTTTTGAACCTCAACGAATTGTGTTCCAAACCCTATGTGGAAATCTAGCCCTAAATAGTATTACTAATGTTTACACCCACAACGTAGCACTTGGAGCAGAAATAGGTGAAATCAGAGTTCCTGCATTAGATTATGCTAGTGAAAACAATTTCGGTGGAATTGAGCTTGAGGATGGGCTAGATGGAGAAGCCGTTGAGATGCAAACAGTTGATAGTTTGCACTTACCCCAATGCCATTTCATTAAAATCGATGTAGAAGGAATGGAATTACAAGTGCTTAAAGGTGCGGTTAATACCTTAGCTAAGTTCCAGCCAATTTTATACGTAGAAAACGATCGCTCTGAAAAATCAACTACTCTAATTCGCCACCTTCACACTTTTCAGTATCGAGTCTATTGGCACAAACCACCTATTTATAACCCCAATAACTTTTTCAATAATCCAGAAAATATCTTTCCTGGAATTGTCTCATTTAATGTATTTTGCATTCATCAAAGTTCTAGCCTGAATACTCAAGGTTTCACAGAAATTGTAATTGACAATGAGAGAACCTAAATTAACAATGAGCATCTTCAAACATAGGTGCAAAAATCGAACGTTCTAACAATGGGTTTTGTCAGTTTCAACTCTCATCGACGTAACAACTCATCTTGGTGAAAGGTGTCCGATCGCAAAGCAGGTTTTCTAGCGACGTTATTTTATGAGATTGGCTTATTGTAAGGAAGGAGTTGACAACCGATAGAAAAGTATGAAGAACCTAAAAGCAGTTATTGCAAGTCTAGGAGTCAGCATCAGTGTAGGTGTGATGTTGATGACCTGTCCTGCCCTTGCCCAAGAGAGGGTTCCTTCTCAACAGCGCTTAAACATGCTGGAAGCCGATAATCTCTTTAATAGAGGTATTGGTAAATTTCTGACTGCGGACTACAAAGGGTCGATCGCTGACTATACCCGAGCGCTGCGGTTCAATCCTCAGAATGCATTAATTTACATTGCCCGTGGAGAGGCACGACGACAGTTAGGTGATCTTCAAGGTGCCATTGCCGATCAAACTCAAGCCATTAAAATTGATGCCAACAATGTTGATGCCCATACAAATCGCTGTGCAGCTCGCTATCAATTAGGAGATGCAGCGGGAGCGATCGATGACTGTACTCAATCGCTAGAACTCAATCCCCAAGATGCCGATGCCCTGTACAACAGAGGACTGGCGCGCCGTCAGCAAGCTGATATGCCGGGGGCGATCGATGACTTCCAACGCTCCGCAGAACTTTACCAGCAACAACTTGACGATCCCTCCCTCAGACCTACCAATTCATCGTCAGGATCAAGTCCTTCCTCCCCCCCGTCAACTCGACCTCGGAAACTTAGCCCAGCCAGACGATCAAATGGAGAGATGAGAGTTACACCCTCCGCGTCTCCAATAATCCCACTTAGCCCTGGTAGTTTTAGTGGCAGCGGCAGTAGAAGTTCCAACTTTATTCCACCCCGTGGTAGGGGAGTGCCTGGCAGACGAGAAGGCGCAGGAGCAAGATTGTAGTAACTACAAAATATAGTTGCAGATCTTACTAAGGATTAGGAATTAAATAACTTGCAGAAGTTAGAGACTGGGCAAGGGCGAAGATTCGGGCGAAAACCCTTGAAACTCAATTAGGGCCTTTTGCAGTGGCTTGCTTCCCGAAGGATATGCTTCGCCCCTACAGCAGGACTATTGCATGTTATTTAATCCACGATCCAAGGGACGGCTGCCCAAAGGATAAGGGCGTGATACCTAGCATCCAGCTTTGGTAGTTTCAATTATCATGTAAGCAAAGAGTAAGCGGAGAGGGTGGGATTTGAACCCACGATCGAGTCACCCCGATAACGCATTTCGAGTGCGTCGCATTCGACCACTCTGCCACCTCTCCAGGAGTCATGCGGGTCTTGACTAGTCATTCATTGTAAAAGATTGCTTCCCAATTAAGTTTAAGAATTAGCAACAAGTTGGTCGCAACTTGAACGAGGCAACGGATATAACCAACTTCTCATCTTGAAAAATGGTTAAAAATGTTGCTCTACAGCTTCAGGGAGACAACCGATCGCCTGTTGGATAAGCCAAAATAGAATTACTAGTTTGCCTGAGCTTACCAACGAAGCTCAGAGCTAAGATGTAGTATCTGAATTTAAGTTAATATTAATTAACATAAGCAAGTATTACAACTTACTACAAAATTTCAGAGTTACCAAGGCAGGAGGATTAGCTTTAGTGAATAAACGGTGGAGAAATGCGGCACTCTATGTACTGCTAGCGATCGTTGTGGTTGCGTTAGCGACGACCCTTTTTGATCCCAACAATAAACAGTCCCCACGGCAGACGTGGCGCTACAGCCAGTTTATTGAAGAAGTGGAAAGCAAAAAGGTAGCACAGGTTCGTTTGAGTGCTGACAGAACCAAAGCAGTTGCGATTAATCAAGCAGGTGAAAAAATCTTAGTGAACCTGTCTGATGATCCTAAACTGATCGATACATTGACAAAAAATGATGTTGACGTGTCTGTTGAGCGTCGGAGTGATGATGGTCTCTGGCTGAAATTTATTAGTGGCTTGTTCTTCCCAGTTCTGCTACTTGGGGGTCTCTTTTTCTTAATGCGACGGGCCCAGAACGGCCCCGGTAGCCAAGCCATGAACTTTGGCAAGTCCAAAGCCAGGGTACAGATGGAACCGCAAACCCAAGTTACCTTTGGGGATGTGGCGGGCATTGATCAAGCCAAACTAGAACTGAGTGAAGTTGTGGATTTCTTGAAGAATGCCGATCGCTTTACCGCAGTAGGGGCCAAGATTCCCAAAGGCGTTTTGTTAGTTGGCCCTCCTGGAACTGGTAAAACCCTCTTGGCTCGGGCAGTTGCTGGCGAAGCAGGAGTTCCCTTCTTTTCGATCTCTGGTTCTGAGTTCGTCGAAATGTTTGTTGGTGTCGGTGCATCTCGCGTGCGTGACTTGTTTGAGCAAGCAAAAACCAATGCCCCTTGCATTGTGTTCATTGATGAAATCGATGCTGTAGGCCGGCAGAGAGGCGCAGGTCTGGGTGGCGGAAACGATGAGCGAGAACAAACTCTCAACCAGCTTTTGACTGAGATGGATGGCTTTGAAGACAACACAGGCATTATTGTCATTGCCGCAACGAACCGTCCAGATGTGTTAGATGCCGCATTGCTAAGACCCGGTCGATTCGATCGGCAAGTGGTCGTCGATCGCCCCGATTATGCGGGTCGCCTAGAAATCCTCAACGTACATGCCCGTGGGAAAACGATCGCCCAGGACGTGGATATGGAGAAGATTGCCCGTCGGACTCCTGGTTTTACGGGAGCAGATTTAGCCAATCTCCTTAACGAAGCTGCAATTTTGGCTGCCCGCCGCAACTTAACTGAAGTCTCGATGGATGAAGTGAACGATGCGATCGATCGCGTTCTTGCTGGGCCCGAGAAAAAAGATCGAGTGATGAGTGAGAAGCGCAAGGAATTGGTAGCCTACCACGAGGCAGGTCACGCCTTAGTCGGTGCCCTCATGCCTGAGTATGACCCTGTGCAGAAGATCAGCATCATTCCCCGTGGTCGGGCTGGTGGTTTAACGTGGTTTACCCCTAGCGAAGACCGGATGGACACGGGATTATATTCCCGCTCCTATCTCCAAAACCAAATGGCAGTCGCCTTAGGCGGTCGTTTGGCTGAAGAAATCATCTTTGGTGAGGAAGAAGTGACAACAGGGGCAGCCAGCGACCTCCAGCAAGTGGCGCGGGTAGCACGGCAAATGGTCACTCGCTTCGGGATGAGCGATCGGCTTGGCCCCGTGGCGCTGGGCCGTCAGCAAAACAACATGTTCCTAGGTCGAGATATTGCAGCCGAGCGCGATTTCTCTGAGGAAACAGCGGCTACGATCGATGATGAAGTCCGTAAGTTAGTGGAGCAAGCCTATAACCGGGCTAAGGCTGTTTTGACTCACAACCGAGCCGTTTTAGACCAACTCGCAACTCTGTTGATTGAGAAAGAAACAGTAGATGCGGAAGAGTTGCAAGAACTCCTAGCCAACAGCGATGTTCAAGTCGCGGCAATTGCTTAGGATCGCGAACTTAATAGGCTAGAGATTAGCTAAGGGCGAAGCAGTTGGTTAGTAGACGTTGAAACTCAATCAGACTCATTTGCTGAATGCTTCGCCCCCATACTTCCTAGATTAAACTTTTTTGGAAATCTCCTTAATTGTTTTAAATCCATTTAGAGTATTCTCTCGAAGAGCGATCGATACGATCGCTCTTTTTTTATGGTTATAAGTTGTATCTTCCAAAGCATTTTCTAAGCGCACTTTCCGGATGTCCCGTTAAAGACCTGTAAAGTGTCCGATGACACAAAATCAGAGAGCAATTACTCCTGAAATGTCAATTTCCACTCATTCTCTATGAATAGAACCCAAAAATCTGTTCCACCAAGTTTCGACCTTCAGAAAGAGGCAATTTATAACGTAGGTTTTTATACTTAGACCACCTTCTTGGTTGATACCTTTAAAAATTCTGATCAAATATCGAGTCTCACTTTTAATATCAAACATCATTCACACACCATTTATACCGTTGAGGTTGCTACCATGATGCTCCTGGATTTCACCTCTTTCTCTCAAGCTCAATCTACCTCCCAGGAAGAGAAGCCTCTGTTTACAATTTACGAAATGGAGGATTCGATCGAGTTACACCAAGGTAGAGACGAGTTGCTTCAACAGCAGATTTACTGTAGCTCTACCCGTTACGAGAGCGCTCACAGAATCGCTCAGCTTATTTCACGCTATCATAATATTCCTTTAAAAGATTACACCTTAAACGGTACTTGAGAATGTCCAGAATGGAGAAGAAACGCCTCAAGGTGTACTGCTTAGTTGTATTTCAATGATAGTTTTTCGTAACTACTCAGGCTGCTAACTCAATGTCGAGCCGCCCTCATCCCCCAGCCCTTTTTCCCACTGGGAGAAGAGGAGCCGGATTGAAGTCCCTCGCCCTAGGGTGAGGGATTTAGGATGAGGGTAGGCTGAGTAGTTAAAGTTTTTCAACTAAATCTTCGAGGTGTGCCTTACCAATCTACTTCTAAGATTTAGAGAGATCATCAACGGGGTAGAGCAAGTTTCAAGACAATTTGGGGTACCCTTGCAAAGAATAGGAAATAGTTCCTAAGGCTCTAAACTAGGCTTCTCTTTTCACTGATGCAACCTATAGAAACACAATCCTCCTCCTTAACCTCTTCTGTACCATTACTCACAGATATTGAAAGAATGGTGGAGATCGCATTACGGAATGGTTGCTTAACTCCAGGAATTGAAGCGGAGATGGGACGCATTTGCGACACAGGGCCTGATCTGTCAGTCAATGAATATATGGCGCTCGATCGCCTGATGAGTGCTTTGCTAACGGGTGAAGTTGTGGCATTGCATCGTCGGCAGTCGATTAATGTCATGGAGGAGCTGGTGTTAAAAGAGGCGATCGCCCGCTCCCATGAACACCAGGTTGCCAGCAATACATTTCTTGATGTTGGCGAGATTACTGCCTACGCCCTGAATCGCCTTCCCCCTCTCTATGCAACGACAGAGGAAGGGGCAGTTTACCAGCGGCAACGAGCGCAGGAAAGTCTACAGTCCTTAATTGTGGAACAAGTACAGACTGCGATCGATCACAACTTGAGCCAGCCTATATTTTTTCCAGACAGACGGGCGATCGGAACCGTGTCGAGCCGTGATATTTGCCAGCAAGTAACGACCCTATTGCAGACGATCGCTCCTAACTTTGAATCCAGCCATTAACCAGTAGGACTGTTTTAGTCCTTTTGTGGGGGAATCAATCTAATTACGATTCCCTGATCATTTCTCACGACTTTGCCACCCAGCAACTCAATTTGCCGGATGACTCGTTCTTTAGTTCGCTGATCTTTTGCCTGTGTGAGAGTAAGGCTCCAGGCTCCAAACTGAGCCAGCTTACTTTTGGGATTACGCGCTAAAAACTGAACCGTCCTCCAAGAAAAGCGAGCAACATCTTGACTCACAGGGTCGGAGTATAGGCTGGCCCACTCCGCTGCTTTTGTAAAGGATTGTTTCGCTTGGGGAACATCTCCCAAAAACAACAATTCATCGGTTCCCTTGTAGCGAAAAACATAGTAGGAATTACGCGGAATCTCAGGGGTGAGAGACTCTATACCTTTGTTCATGAGGGCGATCGTGCGCTCTGGCATGGCAGCGAAAAGCGAAGTACTACCTGAGAGAAAGTAGTAAGCCTCTAAAAACCGTGGATCACGATTAATAATGATCTCGAAATACTCTGGACTGAGGCTATAGTCACTCTGATTGCGAGCCTCATCATCCCCAAAATATTGGAGAAACCTGAGGAAAATTGAATTTGAAACTAGCTGATCGAAGCCAAAGGTAGGCATTTTTTGCATCAGCTTAAGATATAGCGCCTCAGAGACCAGGTCACGCTGAAGTGCCTGGGGTGAAATTACGTTGCTCTTTGCCTTTAACTCACGCAGTTTAGGAGTTTGAAAGGCTCCGATCGCACTAATACAAACTAGGGCTAAGATGGGAGCAATAATTTGGGTTAAATGTTGGCGTAGTTGCAAGGTTAGCCTTCTGTCGCAACAGATTTATGTAAAAATATAGCGTTTCCGCTTCTTATCAGGTAAAGATAAAAGGCTTAAACCGCTTGTTATAAAACATGTTTTATATCGCACTTAGATAGGAACTTCTATAGAGCCTATTTGACATCTTTGGTGAAAGCTTTGCGGCTAGGGCATTTCAGCGAAAGTAGTCAATTTGCCGAAATCATCTTTTGCTAAGGGTTACAGGTTAGATCTCAAATGGGTTCTATAGGCTTGGCTTTTACTATAATCGACCTTCGATACTAGTTCGCAGATTCAACCATTTACATTCAATTAAACCTAATTAATATGTCTGCATGGCAATTACAGCCTTTATTCAAGAAGGCTGGCAGCATGGCAAAACGAATCTTATTGCAAGGTCTTTGCAGAAGTTTGCTGCTTCGTATTTATCGACCCCCAATCTGTCATCAGATCAAAATCTGGCTTACCTCCCATTTTGATAATAATTACGAGATGATTTCTACTGCTCAAGTTATCTATAAGCAGCCACCGAAAACTCTTGAAGCAAAGGTCTATCATCAGTTTTTGAAGGAACTAGAGTATGAGGTTCCTGACAGATATTTAGCACGTCTTGAAAATGTCAGATTAATTGGAAAGGATGGGTTATTAGTATTGCCTGATGGCAGCTATGCCGTGGAAGTTGCATGGAATCAAGGTCACTTAGAATTCCTGCCTGACTATTACAATAGGCTGCACTTTAACCAGCTCAAAAGCAACTTAAAAAAAAACTAGGCTCATATTATTCACTCCTATCTCTCTGGTGTGGCAAAAATTATTATCACTGGATACATGATGCATTACAGCGTTTATATCTAGTAGTAGATCTGTTGCCAAAATCTACATATTTTATTGTCCCATCCAACTTGACATGTTATCAGCGTGAATCCCTCAAACTTGTAGGCATTGGAGACGATCGCCTTGTTTCTCTTGGTTCACAGGAAATATGGGAATTAGAAACATTGTACTTCTCTCCCCCTACCGCATTGACTGGGTGTGATTCTCCCAACGCCAATCGCTGGTTGCAGCATTTAATTCTGTTAAATAGCAGTTTAACTGAAGTTAAGCAAACGAAGCGTATCTACATCAGTCGTCGCTTAACAGCCTGTAGACGCATCGTTAATGAAGATGAAATAGAACAGCATTTACAGAGGTATGGTTTTGACACCTATCTTTTGGAAGAAATGTCATTTTGTGACCAAGTGAGCCTATTTCATCAAGCAGAAATTGTGGTTTCTAGCCATGGCTCAGGACTAACAAATTTAATGTTTTCCCAACCGGGAACGCAGGTTCTAGAAGTATTTGAACCTGAAATTTTACGCACCTGTTTTTGGTCGCTTAGTGAGTCTTTGGGGCAGGACTACTGGTATGTACTGGGGGAAAGCAGAAAAAACTTCCCAGAACCAGATATCTACTTGGACTCCGAGAAGTTGCTGCAAACATTGACACAAATGCTGAAGGCTAAACCGTAAATTGATTTATACGACTAGTGTTCTGTCAAGAAAATTTTGAGGGGTCGAAGACCCTCAAAATTTAACTCCAACTAACCTCCCAGCTTTCAGCTACCCGTCAATTAATGATTGA
>JARCMD010000498.1 GCA_030248885.1 Leptolyngbyaceae cyanobacterium MP9P1.79
CCCTTCTCCCTAGGGAGAAGGGTTGGGGATGTAGCTTGCTTCCCGAAGGGTGTACGGCTCGGAGATCTGCACAAGTGAGATGCACCCGTAGAAACATTTGGCTTCGCGATCGGTTTTCAGCGCTGACCGTTTAAGCAAGCAGATGGACTGAGCAAGAAAAGTGAGCAGGGTGTAAAATCAGTAGCAGGTTTAAACAATGTAAGGGAAACGGTAGCTATGGGTCGTACTGGGGTTTTACTACTGAATCTGGGAGGGCCAGATCAACTGGATGATGTCCAGCCCTTTTTGTTTAACCTATTTTCTGACCCCGAAATTATTCGTATTCCCTTCCCGGCCCTCCAAGCTCCCCTGGCCTGGCTCATTTCCACTCTGAGGAACCGGAAGTCTCAAGAAAACTATCGTCGCATTGGGGGTGGTTCTCCCCTGCGCCGCATCACGGAAGACCAAGCCTATGCCCTGCGGGAACATTTGCGGCAAAAGGGACAGGAGGCGCAGGTTTACGTGGGAATGCGCTACTGGCACCCCTTTACTGAGGAAGCGATCGTCCGCATCAAACGCGATCGAATTGAAAACTTAGTCATTTTGCCCCTCTATCCGCAATTTTCCATTAGCACCAGCGGCTCTAGTTTCAGGCTCCTGGAAAGACTTTGGCAAGAAGACCCGACCCTGCGCCAGATTGACTATACGGTTGTGCCGTCCTGGTATAGCCGCCCTGGTTACCTCCAGGCAATGTCTCAACTGATTGCCCAGCAACTCGACCAATCCCCCAACCCTGACAGTGTGCATCTCTTTTTCAGCGCCCACGGGGTTCCTGTGAGCTATGTGGAAGAAGCAGGCGACCCTTACCAGCGAGAAATTGAGGACTGTGTGGCGCTGATTATGCAGACCCTCGATCGCCCCAACCCCCACACTTTGGCGTACCAGAGCCGCGTTGGCCCCGTGGAATGGCTCAAACCCTACACTGAAGATGCGATTCAAGACTTGGCTCGTGAGGGAGTGACAGATTTGTTGGTCGTTCCCATCAGTTTTGTGTCGGAACACATTGAAACCCTCCAGGAAATCGACATTGAGTACCGAGAACTAGCCGAGGAAGCCGGGATTCATCACTTTTATCGCGTGCCTGCCCTCAATACTCACCCCGGATTTATTGGTGACCTGGCAGATTTGGTGATAGAAAGCCTGGAAGCTCCTAGCTTGAAGTTGTCTGAGGTCATGCATCCTGAAAAGCAGGTGAAAATGTATCCCCAGGAGCGCTGGCAGTGGGGCATGACGACCGCCGCCGAAATTTGGAACGGGCGTTTAGCCATGTTGGGCATGGTGGGATTATTGCTGGAACTGATTACGGGCAGGGGCCCGCTGCATTTTATTGGCTTGCTGTAGACCCGATTCCAATCGGCTCAAATCAACTTTGCTTACAGCCCTTCCCCAGAATAGCCAGTACGACTAAATTAGAGGATGCTTTAAAAGCTGTGAATCGTCGCCCGAACCGCCCCCCAGCCCCCCAATTCTGGGGGGTTCTGAGATCGAAGTCCCCCAGAATTGGGGCCTTAAAGCCTTTCAGGCATGCATGAAAAGGGGGCGAGTGCAAGGTCTAGAGCATTTATCAGACACTCTCCAAGCTTTTTAAGAGATGTTGGTAATGACAAGCCTTCTGGAAGAGGGGTTGGGGTGAGGGCGGTTCGGAAAAGTCCCACATCCCCTGTTACTCTAGTTCTGATTCCTATGTGAGCAGTAAGTGCCATGCCTACGGGTTCCTTTGCCAAAACTAACGTCGGCTGGCAGATACACCAACTCAGTCAGCGCCTGGGAGAATGGGTAGAACTGAAGCTCAAGACCCTAGCTCCTAAAAATATTCCGCTCTTCGATTGGCTCCCCAACTGGTCGATCGCGCCTTGGGTGCCTCAAGCCATATTTTGGTCGGTTTTGGGCTTGTTGTTGATTTGGCTAGGCTTGCAAGCTGTGCAACTGCTGAGTCCGGGAGCAACGTGGCGCAGACGGTCGTCTACCTCTTCAGACCCATCTCCCACTGCAAAAGAACTCGCCGTTGCTGCTTGGCTCCGCAAGGCTCAGGAGTTCCAGCGGCAGGGCAATTATGGTGAAGCGTGTCGAGCGCTGTACATGGCGATGTTGCAACGCTTGCATGAAACGAAATCCGTTGCCCATCAATCCAGCCGCACCGATGGCGAGTATCTGCAACTGGTGCAAGACCTGCCCCAGCCTGCTCCCTACGAGACCCTGATTGCCACCCACGAGCAGTTGTGCTTTGGGAATACGCTGATTTCCGCTGAGACCTTTCAACAGTGTCAACGCGCCTATGGGGAGATTGACGCGCCATGAATCTAAAAAGTCGTCGCGTTTGGTTTATTGGGATTGCGATCGTCACCCTTCTTCTGTTTCTGATTGTTACTGCACCTGTGAGTGACAAGCGCCGGAGTGGTTCCACTTTTAGCCGCAGCCCCGATGGTTATGGCGGCTGGTATGCCTACATGCAGCAGCAGGGAACCCCAGTGCAACGCTGGCAGAAGCCGCTGTCAGACTTCCTGCAACAACGGGGAAATGCCCAGCGATCGGTGACGCTCCTCCGCATCAGCAGTGATCCTTTTAACTCGATTTCTACCGTAAATGCAGATCAAGAAGACTGGGTGGGTAAAGGGAACACCCTGGTGATGTTAGGCGTGGGTGCCCCGGTGACTGAGGCAGAGTTTCAAACCGCCCATGCAACTCCAGAGGGCGCTGTGACGATCGCCACGACGAGACGACATGTTTCCCAGGATCAGGAATTGTTGAGCGACTCCTTTGGGGCGATCGTTTGGCAACAAGAAATCAAAAAAGGGCGAGTCATTCTAGCCACCACACCCTATCTTGCCGCCAATGCTTACCAGGATGTATCCGGTAACTACCCTTTCCTAGCAAAGCTTGTTGCTCAAGAAGATAATCAGGTTTGGGTGGATGAATACCTGCATGGCTACAAGGATTCAGAAACCCTCGCCCAGGAAGGCGCAGCTAGTTGGCTCGATTACTTGACCAAAACTCCCATAGTCCCCGCCCTAGCCCAGATTGTCTTGCTGCTCGCCATCCTCACTTGGGCCCAAAATCGTCGCTTTGGCCTGCCCCTCACCATTTCTCCGCCCGTGGTGGATAACAGTGAAGCCTACATTCAAGCCCTGGCTGGGGTGCTGCGTAAGGCCAAAAGTAGCGAGTTTGTCGTCGAAATGGTGGGCAAGGAGGAACAACGCCGCATCCAGCAAGCTTTGGGGCTGGGAGTCACGCCTGTCGCTCCTGATGTATTGACCGAGGCGTGGGTGCGGCAAACGGGACGACCCGCCCAGGAGATCCAGGAGTTTCTCCAAACTCAAACCCGCAAACGCCCCCTGAGCGAACCAGATTTGCTGCTTTGGCTAGGAAAGGTTCAAGCTCTGCGTCAGCACCTACCTTTTTAGGAAGCGGAATTAAGTTTTGAGTTTTAAGTTTTGAGTGCTACCCACGTAGGGATCTGCGGGTTAATAGTGTCCCACTCAGACGGGTTTAGACTACTTCGACGGCGCTCAGCACAAGTGCGCTCAACCCTCAACCGTCGAGAGTTGAGCGCAGTCGAAACTTGGTTTATTGGTACTTTATTTCCACGCAAGTCCCTTACTTCTGCCAGCCTGTACTAGAGAGGTTGGGCTGAAGCATGCAACCCAACCTCTCTAGTGCAGGCTGTTTAATCCACAATTCTTAGGAGACTTCCGAGAAAGATGTTACCCCTGTAGGGGCGAAGCATCCGGCAGACAAGCCTTTGAATCGATCAGAAGGTCATCGCCCGGATGCTAAGTGCAAAGCACACGCTACGCGAACGCCCTTCCGGTGCCTGGTATAAACTTTTCTCGGAAATCTCCTTATGTGGTTGCGTCCTCTTCAGGTAGCGGAATAAACTCTGATTCCTGCGGTACTGCGGCAAACGCTCCGGTTTGCCAGTCTCGCTTTGCCTGCTCAATGCGATCGGGGCGACTTGACACAAAGTTCCACCATTTATGACGATCGCCGATCGGTTCCCCTCCAATGACGATGCAGCGACCCGCCAGAGTTGAGCCGACCTCAACGGGTTGCCCTGATGTGAGAACGGCGAGGCGATGTTGCTCTAGGGTTGTTCCATCTAGATTTAATCCTGCTGTGACGCTGTAAACTGCCTGCTGGGAATATTCGGCGGGCAGTGTAAATCGCGCTCCTGGTGGCAGTTGCACATCCAGGTAAACCATGGGAGAAAACGTTTTGATGGGTGAAGTTCGCCCTTGGAAGCTGCCAGCAATCAGTTTGATCGATACCCCCTGTTCATCCCACGTTGGCAACTCTGCTGCCCCATGGTGATAAAACCCAGGCTCGGTTTCCTCATCGGTTTCGGGTAAGGCGACCCAGGTCTGAATGCCATGGAGGGTCGTTTCCTCGGCTCGATCGCGGTCTGGTGTGCGCTCTGAGTGAGTAATACCGCGTCCCGCTGTCATCCAGTTCACGTCCCCTGGATGAATGTTTTGCACACTACCCAGGCTGTCGCGATGCAGCAGCGCGCCTGCGAAGAGGTAGGTCACGGTTGCCAGATTACAGTGGTTTTCGATCAAACCCGCCACAAAAATAAATGATATAACTGGCTCTGGCTATAGCTTTCAACATTCCCGCCTATGGCACGATTGGTAGCAATCTGCTGTAATGTGGGGATGTGGTCTCACATCGATGCCCTTGTCGGGTGCAAAGGTGGCGGGGCCGAGGTGGTCAAAAAAGATGAAGGGCCCCACCATTTGCAAATCGTCGTGGGGGAGAACGCGCCGAACTTGAAAACCACCCAGATCTTTAGTGTGAGGGGCGATCGTGTGCTGAATGTTGGTAGCCATGACAGGTTCTGCCACTCTTTGTAATTCCAAAAACTGGATGATTCCGAAAATTGAACCATCCCGAAAACTAGTTTACCTGTTTTGATTTAACGATCGCTTAAAGGTTAGTCCCCTTTGTTCAATGAGCAAAGATCGTGGATACAATAGCGGGACAAAGTTAACAGGTCACCGTTCACTTCAAAATGCTAGTTGCTGAAGGGGTTGCAGACCGAATTAGTAGGACAGATAGTGCTCGCTACTTTCTCAGTATTTTCCAGAAGTTTATAGTGTGTTTAAGGATTTATGATGAACAAATGAGGTTTTAGGGCATCCTTAGGAAGGATTGAACCAGATTGGGGGCCCGTCGCCCACCCAAGCCGATGAAACTTCCAGAACCCATGACATTTGTAGCAAGCACCTCCCCCCATACTTTACCTGACATTTTTGGCTATGCGATCGTTGAGCAATTGTATCTAGGAACTCGAACGGCAGTGTATCGAGCGGTGCAAACGGCTCAGCAGCGTCCGGTCGTGATTAAGGTGTTGCGACACGACTATCCGAGCTTCGGCGAATTGGTGCAGTTTCGCAATCAGTATACGATCGCCAAAAATCTCTCCATTCCTGGAATCGTCCAACCCTTGAGCTTAGAACCGCTGGGGAATGGCTATGCATTGGTCATGGAGAATTGTGGTGGAGTTGCTTTGGGGACATACATCCAGCAGCAGCCGTTGGATCTAATAGATGTGTTGACGATCGCCTTGCAACTCGCCGATATTCTCCATGATTTGTCTCGGCATCAAGTCGTCCATAAAGACATCAAACCCGCCAATATTCTGATTCATCCTGAGTCTAAACACATCAAACTCATTGACTTTAGTGCTGCATCCCTATTGTCTAAGGAAACCCCAGAGATCCAAAGCCCTAAGGTCTTGGAAGGTACCCTGGCCTATGTGGCACCGGAACAGACCGGGCGCATGAATCGTGGCATCGATTACCGCGCAGATTTCTACGCGCTAGGTGTGACCCTCTATCAGCTATTGACCGGAACCTTGCCGTTTGTATCGGACGATCCGCTGGAGTTAATGCATTGGCACATCGCCAAGGTGCCTGTGCCTGCCAATCAGGTGAATTCCCATGTGCCCGCGATCGTGGCGGCGATCGTGGCGAAACTGATGGCCAAAAATCCAGAAGATCGCTATCAAAATGCGCTGGGACTCAAACACGATTTAGAGCAGTGTTTGACGCAGTATCAAGCAACGGGAGTGATTGCAGACTTTGCACTGGGACAGCGAGACTTGAGCGATCGGTTCCTGATTCCTGAAAAACTCTATGGTCGCGCTGCCGAAGTGCAGTCCTTGCTGGATGCTTTCGATCGCGTCACCGATGGCAGTTCAGAACTAATGCTCATTGCGGGATTTTCCGGCATTGGTAAGACAGTTGTTGTCAATGAAGTCCACAAGCCGATGGCCCGGGGTGGTCGCAGTGCGAATGTGCGGCAGCGGAGCTATTTCATCAAAGGCAAGTACGACCAGTTCAATCGCAGCATTCCATTGTCTGCCTTTGTGCAAGCGTTGCGCGATTTGCTGGGGCAATTGCTCTCTGAATCTGACGGGGAACTGACCCAATGGCACGCCCAAATTTTGGCTGCTGTGGGAGAGAATGGGCAAGTTTTGATTGACGTGATTCCTGAACTGGAGCAGATGATTGGCAAACAGCCGATCGTGCCAGAGCTATTGGGCAGTGCGGCCCAGAATCGGTTTAACGTGTTGTTCCAAAAGTTTATTGCTGTGTTTACAACGGTGGAACATCCGTTGGTGCTGTTTTTAGATGACTTGCAATGGGCAGACTTGGCTTCATTGCAATTAATCAAATTGTTGACGAATAATAACCGCTATTTGTTGATATTGGGTGCCTATCGGGATAACGAAGTGTCGCCTGTCCACCCGTTTATGGTGATGGTAGAAGAACTCAAGAAAGCACAGGCGATCGTTAATACCATTACCCTGGCACCCCTAGCGTTTAATGCGACCAATCATCTTGTTGCTGATACGTTGAATTGTTCCCTAGAACTGGCGCAACCCCTCACCGAATTAATCGATCGCAAAACCCAAGGCAATCCTTTTTTCACCACCCAGTTTCTCAAGGCATTGTATGAAGATGGGTATATTCGGTTCGATCGCGATCAGCGCTATTGGACCTGCGATATTGCCCAGGTGAAAACGCTGTCCCTCACCGATGATGTTGTGGAGTTTATGGCGGTGCAATTGCAAAAATTGCCAACCGCAACACAACAGGTGCTGAAACTAGCCGCTTGTATTGGCAACTCGTTTGATTTGGCAACCTTGGCGATCGTTTCAGAACAATCCCCCACCGATGCAGCCACAGCATTGTGGAAAGCCTTGCAAGAAGGTTTAATCCTACCGACCAGTCAGGTCTATAAGTTCTTTCAAGGAGCGGAACAGACGCATGTAGAAGATACCATCAACCCAACCTATCGCTTCTTGCACGATCGGGTGCAACAAGCGGCTTATTTCCTGATTCCAGAGGATCAAAGGCAGGCAACTCATCTGCTGATCGCCCACTTACTGCGACAAAACACCTCAGAGGCTGAACTAGAAGCCAACGTGTTTGAAATTGTGAACCACTGGAACAGCGCGGTTGCCCTCGTCACTGACCCGTCGGAAAAAACCAACCTCGCCCAACTCAACTTAATCGCTGGACACAAAGCTAAAGTTTCTACAGCCTATGAATTTGCCCTCAAGTATTTCCATACGGGTCTCACTCTCCTAGCTGACCAAGGTTGGCAGACTCAACCTCACCTAGCGATGGCATTGCATGAGGGTGCGGCAGAAGCGGCCTATCTCTGTGGTGATGTGGCGCAAATGGAGCAGTGGGTCAGCAAGATTTTAGCTCAGAACCTAAATCCGATCGATTGTGTGAGAGTTTATAAAATTCAGATTCAAGCCTATTCGTCCCAGAGTCGGTTTCAAGATGCGATCGCCATCGCTCGTGCGGCTCTAGAGCAATTTGATATTTATCTCCCAGAGCAACCAACGATCGCAGCCGTGGCCCCAGTCCTGCAAGACGTTGCTGATTTACTCAACGGCAGAACTGCCGCTGATTTACTCGATTTGCCTGTGATGACCGCAGCAGAATCCTTGGCGATCACGCAGTTACTATCCAGCATTATCGTAACGTCTTACATTTCTGCACCCTTGTTGTTTCCCTTTGTGGTGCTCACCCAAGTTAAGCTATCGATTCAAACCGGGAATACTGCCCTATCTGCCTTGGGCTATAGCACCTATGCCACCTTATTAAGCAGCATTTCAGAAGACTTGGATGCAGCCTATGAGTTTAGCCAGCTAGCGTTGCAACTAGTGGCAAAATTCAATGCTCGATCCATCCAGGCGAAAGTCAACGTCACGTTGGGACTCTTTATTGTTCACTGCAAATCTCACTTCCGCGAAAGTCTACCCCTGTTTACGGAAGCGATCCAAGTTGGGCTAGAGGTCGGCGATTTGGAATTTGCTGGCCACGCCATCTCGGAGCTTTGTCACTGCGTTTATCTGACTGGCAAAAACTTAACCACTCTGCTCACAGAAACGGAAAATTATATCGCCACACTCCTGAAGCTCAGCTTAACTAGTGCTGACTATAGTCGTCTGTCCTTATACGCCATTCAGAGATTACAAGGAAACCAAAGCAAAGCAGAGTTGGCGGCCCAAGCTGAGCAACTTCACACCACACTGACCGTTGCTAAGGATTTGAACGGGTTGCATGTCTATTGGATTTATCGACTCATGACTTCCTATCTCCTCAATGAACCCGTTGCAGCGATGCAAGAGGCAACTGAAGCCCGTCAAACCCTGGCTGTTGGCATGAGTATGATGACGGTGCCTATTTTTTACTTCTATGATTCGCTGGTGGCCCTGGCTGCCTATGCCAACGCTGCTGACAAAAGTGGGTTGCTCGATCGTGTCTCCGCAAACCAGGCAAAGCTGCACGATCGCGCCTACCATGCACCGATGAACTTTCAACACAAGTATGACCTCGTGGAAGCAGAGAGACATCGCGTTTTGGGCAATAAGGCTGAGGCGATCGACCTCTACGATCGGGCAATTGCTGGAGCCAAAGCCAACGATTATATTCAGGAAGAAGCGTTAGCCAACGAACTCGCTGCTAAATTCTACCTGGATTGGGGCAAGGAACAAATCGCCCAAGATTATCTCATCCATGCCTACTACGGCTATGCTCACTGGGGCGCAAAAACCAAAGTCCAAGATTTGGAATATCGTTACCCCAAACTCCTTGCGCCGATGTTGCAACAGCAACACCCAGCTTTGTTGTCCACTGAAACGGTGTCTGCACCAGAATCGTCAGTCACGTTTAAGACGACCGGAACTCAGTCTCCCACCTCCGGCAGTGCCAGCATTTCTACAACCCTTGACCTGGCAACCATCCTGAAAGCGTCTCAAGCCCTCTCCAGTGAAATTCAACTCGATAAACTCTTAGCAACATTGCTCCACATCGTTTTAGAAAATGCTGGGGCAGACAAGGGCGCATTGCTGATGCTGCGGGAACAGCAGTGGTTTGTGGAAGCGATCGCTACCCTCGATCAACCAACGCAGGTACAATCCATCGCCTTATCCAACAACTCAGAGATTTCCCATACCTTAGTTAACATCGTCAAACGCAGTTTACAACCTGTTGTGATTGTGGATGCTGCTGTCCATCCCACCCTGGCAACGGATGTGTATATTGTGCAACGACAACCTAAGAGTATGTTATGTACCCCCATTTTGCATCAGGGTAAGCTGGTTGCTATTTTGTATTTGGAGAACCAAGTCACCGCTGGAGCCTTTACCAGCGATCGGGTGGAACTGTTGAACTCCCTCTGTGCCCAAGCAGCTATTTCCCTAGAAAATGCCCGTCTCTATCACCAGGTAAGCCAAGCATTGCAAGACCTCCAACATAAGGAAGCGCAATCTCGTGGCATTTTTGAAGCTGCCAGTGATGGGCTTTTGATTACCGATCTGGAAACGGGCAGGCTGATGGATGCCAATCCTGCCTATTGCCAAATGCATGGTTATTCCTACGACGAGATCTTGCAACTGAATCCCTTAGACTTCATTCCACCGAACCGTCATGGCAAGTTCGCTTCCTTCCTGACGACCGTGAAAGCCAAACAAGAATTCACCTGCGAAGCCACTTGTAAAAAACACGATGGAACTCCCTTCCACATTGAAATCAAAGCAGTTCCTTTCTGGTACAACGGGAAGCATTGTGGGTTGTCTGTGATTCGAGATGTGACAGAACGCAAGCAGATGGAACTCTCAATGCAGGAAAAGAATCGCAGTCTAGAACACGCGATGAGCGAGCTACAACATGCCCAAATGCAAATTGTGCAAAGTGAAAAAATGGCCTCCCTGGGGAATCTCGTTGCTGGCATTGCCCACGAAATCAACAATCCGATCGGTTTTCTCAATGGCAGTATTACCAATACCAAAGATTATGTGCAAGATCTCCTCGAACATCTAGGACTTTATCAACGCCACTATCCCAACCCTGCCGCACCCATTCAAGATCATGCAGAAGACGTTGACTTAGAATTCTTGAGCGAAGACTTGCCCAAGTTGCTGGACTCAATGAACGGTGCAACCGATCGCATCAAGTCTATTAGCACCAGCCTCCGTACCTTTTCTCGGGCAGATACAGAACACAAAATTAGTGCCAACTTGCACGAAGGTCTTGATAGCACGCTATTAATTTTGAAATATCGGCTAAAAGCTAACGAATATCGCCCTGCCATTGAAGTGATTCAAGACTATGGTGAGTTGCCTCTTATCGAATGCTTCCCTGGACAGTTAAACCAGGTATTTATGAACATTCTGGCGAATGCGATCGATATGTTTGATGAGATGTCCCAACATCAATCCTGGTCTGCACTAGAAGCTAACCCTCAGCAAATTACGATTCGCACAGCGATGGCTGAGAATCACGTTCAGATTTGCATTCAAGACAATGGCAAGGGCATGGCAGAGGGTGTAGCAGACAAGATTTTTGATTACTTATTTACCACGAAAGGAGTGGGTAAAGGAACAGGATTAGGGTTGACGATCGCCCATCAAATTGTAGTTGAGAAACATGGTGGCAATCTGGACGTGCAGTCTGAGCTAGGGCAAGGTACCCAGTTCTCCATCTGCCTGCCGATTTGTGGAGATTAAGGTGATTTCCGAGAAAGATGTCACCTCTGTAGGGGCGAAGCATTGGGTAAGAGATATCGAATAGCTGTACAGATTATTGCCCCAATGCTTCGCCCTTCCGGTGCCTGGTATAAACTTTTCTAGAAATCTTCTAAGTGCAAAGCACACGCTACGCGAACGCCCTTCGGTTCCTGGTATGAACTTCCCTGGAAATCTCCTTAACTGAGCGTCAGTAATCGATCGCTGTCAGTCACCCAACCAACCGCCCCGTTTTCAGCCAGCACTACATCGATCGCCGCTTGATGTTCTGTTGGGCTAAATGCAGCACAGCAGTCTGCTAACAGCAAACTGAAAAATCCCAGATCACTGGCATGACGATAGGTTCCCAGCACACAACATTCCGTCGTCACCCCTGTGAACAGCAAATGGGTGATGCCCCGTTGGTGCAAAATACTCTCTAGATCAGTGGCGACAAAAACAGACTGGGCAGGCTTATCAATTTGTAGCTCAGTATCTAGGGGTTGCAACTCCTCAATCAGTGCCGTACCCGGTTCCCCCTGCACCAGAAATCGCCCCATTTTACTGGGACTCCCGATCGGATACCCCGCGTTAATATACCGCTGCCGTTTGCTATGGGTGAGGTCAGCCAAATCAGGGGAATGGCTTTCGCGAGTATAGATGACCAACAAATTGTGCTTCCTGGCCCAATCGATCAGCTTGAGAATTCGAGGCACGATCGCCTGCACATGAGATAAATCTGCCCCCAGCTCATGACCGCAAAAACCGTCTGGATGGCAAAAGGCATTCTGCATATCAATGACCAACAGCGCAGTTTTACCTAACACTAATGGAAATGGATGGTGCTGAGTGGGCACCCAAACGGGCGAATCGAGTAGCAGGGACATAGCAGGCGATCGTGATTTAGACCTTGGCAGCTTTCACATACTGAGCATCCAACAGCTTGGTGAGATCGGGAATGGTGTCAATTTTTCCTTGCTGTTTCAGGAATTCAGCCATTTTTGTCATTGGCTTCAGCAAATGTAGATCACTATTGGGATTACCCAACATTTCAATATTTGTTTTCAAGTCAGGCATTTGAATCCCTTTAAGCTGCTGAGCTAGATCGTCTGGGGTAATGTTCAAGTGCTTTGCCATGATTGCCAACCCTTCTTTGGGATTGGTCTTGAGAAATTCCAATCCTTTGAAGTTGCCTTCAACAAAGGCAAGGATGGCTTTGGGATTTGCCTGAATGAACTTGCTGTTGAAGATATAGAGATCGGCGATCGCCGTTGGCATTTGCTTAGAGCTATAAATGACTCTACCATCTGTTTGAGCCACGATCGCCTTATCGCTAAAGGGGGAATAAGAGTAAGCAATCTCAATATTTCCAGATTGAAAAGCCGCCGCCGCCGCATCAGGAGGGAGGTTAACCAGGGACACATCCTTTTCTGTCAAGCCTGCTTCTACCAGAACTTGCAGTAGGAAAAAGTGTCCAATTCCACCCAATTCCACCGCAATCTTTTTGCCCTTGAAATCCTTAATGCTGCCAATGCTGTTCCGGGCCAGGATCACATCGGCACCCACCGAGGTATCTTCCACCACCACGATCCGGAAGTCTAAACCTTTGGAAGCCAGGGTTACAGCTTCAGACGTGACTGGGGCAAGTCCATCCAATTGTCCAGCGGTAAACGCTGGAAACCCTTGCGCCACCGAATCAAATACTTTAATTTTCAGATCCAATCCCAAATCCTTGAAAAATCCTTTTTCCTGGGCAATGTACAGCGGTGTATTACCAATCCACGTTGTGATGCCCATAGAGGCAGACATCGGGCCGGGGCTAGTCGATGAATTTGCCGGGGAAGAAGACTGATCCGAGGGAGTTGGGGAAGGGCTAGAACAGGCATGTAGTCCAGCGCCTGCGATCGCGCCGCTCAGCATCCACAGGGTTTGTCGGCGTGTCCAACGGGAAATTTTAGGCAAATTCATAGATAAAATAATCCTGAAGTAAAATGGAACATCTTGACTGCGAACACTTACTGATCTATTTGCAAGAAACTAAAACATAATCCTGCCCAGAACCACGAATTCAATCAGTTCGAGATCGGGTAGGGGCGCAGCATACTCTTTGGGACGTAAGCTACGGGCGAAAAGCATGGATGGAACCACGATTAATTAAACTCACTTAGCACAGCTTTGGCAATGCTTTCAGTAATTTGTGCTGCCATCAATGCTCCCTTGGCAGCACTGGCCCCTTTGGCAGAAGATAGCACACCAGAGGCAGGCACCCAATGGGAACAAGCAGGATACATATCATAGGGTGGAAAGTTAGCAGGTGGGTCATCAGGAATCTGGTCAAGGTGAACAAAATCTGGATAGTAGTGGAGCATGAGTGATGTTTCAATGACGGCTGCATGTTCTAGGGCAAATCCAGGGAAGCCATGGGGAAAGACCTCATTTAGGGTTGCTTCCGTGCAAAAATCCCAATACTCCAAGCGCATAATGCGAATTGAGTGAGAGGAGCCAATATCTCGGAGTGCCAGATCGATCCCTTCGGTTAGAAACCATTGGTTTTCGTAGTGCCCATCAACGATGACCAAATTCTTGATGCCATGACGGGCAAATTCCCGAACCACATCCCGGATACTTTGGCTGAGGCTATGCCCATCCAGGCTGGTTGTGCCGGGAAAATGTTGCCCACCGCCGGATTTGGGCTGAGATTTGTAGCCATAGCTAAATGGGGGAGCCACCAGTCCATTTACCTTTGTGGCAACGGATTGGGCGATCGCTGCACTGAGCAAGGCATCGGTTCCCAAGGGTAAATGAGGCCCATGTTGCTCCAGAGCGCCACAGGGAATGAATACGACTAGGGTTTCATCTTGCATCCGCTGCTGATAGGCAACCCAACTCAGAGAACTCATCAATACTGAACTCATGCTGGATTAAAATCAATGGATTGCATATTATATATAACTCTCATAGCTCCTAATAGGGCTGTGGGAGGTGATGAAGAATACAAAAACCTAGTTTTGGATACGATCGAAGCGTTTATGAGGTTGGTATGGGACGTTTGGACGGTAAGGTAGCTCTCATTACAGGTGTGTCGTCGGGAATTGGGCGTGCGGCCACCACCCTTTTTATAGAAGCGGGAGCGATCGTGTTTGGGGTCGATCGCAATGCCGATGCAGGTCAGAGCTTGATTGCTGAACTACAAGATAAGGGCCGATCGCTCCATTTTTTGGCCGCTGATTTGTCAACTGAATCCGCTTGCATCGAAGTCATCCGCCACACCTATGAACGTGCAGGACGGATTGATATTCTCTATAACAATGCTGGAATTCTGATCTTGAGTCCCTTTACGCAAACCAATGCCGAAACCCTAGAACACATCTTTGCGGTTAACTTTAAGTCGGTATTTTATCTGTGTCAGCAGGTCATCCCTCACATGCAACAGCAGGGCAGCGGCGTGATCATTAATACTGCCTCGGAGTTGGCGATCGTCGCTCAACCTCTCTATGCTGCCTATTGCGCCACCAAAGGAGCAGTGCTGTCCCTAACGCGAGCGTTGGCATTGGAATATGCCAAGGACAATATTCGCATCAATGCCCTGTGTCCGGGGCCTGTGGCAACTCCGCTGCTACAGCAAGAGTTTGATTTGGCTGCCGATCCCAACCAAGCTGAACAAGAGGGGATTAGTGCCATGCCGATCGGCCGCTTGGGAAAACCCGAGGAAATTGCCCAAGTTGCGTTGTTCTTAGCCAGTGATGCCCCTGCATTGATGCAGGGGGCTTCAATTGTGGTGGATGGCGGCAAGACTATCCTGTGAGCTATGTTTCAGGCGGGGAGCCAATAGGGTTTGTAAATTGGCGATGATGCAGCGATCGGCTTCTGTCCATTGGCGCGGGGCATCAAACACAGAACATTCCAAAATTCCAATTAACAAGCTGTCGTGATAGAGGGGTGCATGGATGAGTGCCCGATGCCGAAAGACTTCTCGCTCATACTCCAGATTTACAATGTTGGCTCCTGCGGTTTCCACATCATTGACAAAAACAGCTTCAGGAATGCGGAGGGCGATCGTCATGAGGGGATCTTGCGGTGCATTGGAGTCTTCCAGCCAATCGGCTCCAATCCACTGATCCGCCTGCCCATCCTTGGAATAGCAGTGGGTAATTGTTCCCTGACCTTGCACCGGATCGCGCTGGTAAAGAAAGCATCGATCGCAGGGCAGAACCTCCGCCAACGCTGACATTAATGTGGCGAAGAGCGGAGTTGATTCTGGTTGCTCAAATAGTCTTGCCAATCCTTCTGGGAAATTAGTCATTGACCCCAGGCTTCACGAAACTCAGTGAATCATTTTGCATGGAATTTACCGGACATCCCGGTTGACGTTTTGTGTCCAAATAGTCTGCCATGAGTTGCTGATAGCGTTCTTGTCCAAATGTATGGTAGTGACCAGGATAGATGGTTTCCACAGGTAGCTGTTGTAAGCGCTCATAGGTCTGGATATAGGAGGGAATATGGCTTCCCGGCAGTTGATCGAGCAAGTCGCCATCATAGATAACATCGCCAGAAAACAGTTCCTGGTGCTGGGAGTCATATAGGGCAATGCATCCAGGCGAATGCCCTGGCAAATGCAGCACCTCAAAGGCTCGATCGCCTAGATCCAACACATCTCCTTCCTGCAAAATCTGGGTAGGTTCAGCCCCTTGCAGCTTGTACTGAGTTGCGGTAAATCCAGGATAGGGAAGTTCGGCAAAATGCTCGTCTAGCACCAAGCCTGATTCTGGGTCACAAAGTGCTGCATCGTTATCCCCAGAACGGAGGGCATTGGCTTCAGCAGCATGAATCGCAATCTGATCAAACTCGTGGATGCCCCCTGCATGATCAAAATGCACATGGGATGCGATCGCCAACAGCGGTTTATCAGTGAGCATTGCGATATGTTGTCGCAAACTGGCAACACCTAACCCGGTATCAATCAATAAATCTTGGGTTTGACCCTTGATCAGCCATAGGTTGGCTCGATTCCACTCCCAGTAATGCACTTCATTAATGCAGTAGAGTCCAGGGTTGACTTGGCGAGTCACAAACCAATTTTCGCAGACAGGCTTGAGATTAGACACAGTTCATGCTGAATGATTTAGGAGATTTCCGAGAAAGATATTACCCCTGTAGGGGCGAAGCATCTGGCAGACAGAGCCTTGAATCGACCAGAAGGTCATTGCCCGGATGCTTCGCCCTTCCAGTGCCTGGTATAAACTTTTCTAGAAATCTCCTTAGGAAGGCAACACCAGAAAAGATACCTCTGCGCCCCCATAAAAGGTCTCCAGTTGACGATCGCCCTGTTCATTAACTGCCTGCCCCTGACCAGAGTAAATGCGCGAAATCCGGTAGCGGTGGTAGTTCCCTAAAAGTTCTGGCAAGGTAATGTACTGCACTTCATCCCCCGTAAATAGCTCTTTGTCTAGCTCATGTAAGCTATACCAGGGACACTTCATTAGCTCATGGTGGGCATTGTGGTAGCCAAAATTCAGCAGCAACAAATTGAGCCACCAGTAGCGCTGAGAAACCAGATTTGAGAAGGTATTTGCCTGTTCATGGGCCCGATCGCGCTTGGGTAGCGGTGAGCCTAAAGGAAACACCTCATAGGTATGCTGGAAGGCATCTACAAACCGCAACACCGTCAACATACCAATATAAGACAGAAAGTAGAGCAGTAAGGCTTTAGACGAAACCAAGCCTAGAAGGGTGAATAGTCCCCCACGAACCAGCAGCAAGAGGGTTGTCCGTAATCGCTCATCCTTGCGGGTTTCATCCCAAAAGGGAGCCGTCATCGAGCGAAAGCGAAGCAAAAACGCCAGAGATGGAAAATATAACCATTCTAATCCCAACAGCAGCGATCGGACTGGAGTAGGCAATGCCCGCAAATAGTCCGCTAAGTCAAACCGACAATAGTCAATCCGGTTGACATGATGCCCAATATGCAGTCGCATCAAATCTTCAAACCTGGCGTAGCATGACCCATTCAGCCACAGCATTAAATTACCGAAAACCTCATTCCATTTCCGCTCTGCAAAGAGGGTGCCATGCATAAACTCATGGGCAAAGTAGGCAGAAAGCACCAGGCTGTGAGTCAGCAGCACAACACCCAAGCCATTTAGCCAGACATTCCCAGGAAATAGTAGTGCAATCCCTCCAACATAGCCCAGCAGGGTGTAGAGCAATGCACTAGCATTCCAGAGTGGCTTGCTTTGACGCAAATAACGACTAAGATTTGTCGCCGTAGAATTTATTGCTGTAGAAATCATACTCTCCAAATCCAACCTATGTAAATAAAGAGCTAAACAGCCTTCAGTTCTAAAAGATACTGAAATTCTAGAAAATACTGAAAGCCCATTATTGTAATCTAACAGCTATCTCGAAGAGCATGGATGACTTCCCGTTTGATTTGAATAAACTCAGAGGATAGCTTCATTTCCAGATCCCGCTGATTGGGCAACGGGATCTTAAATTCCTGCTTAATTCGTCCTGGGTGGGCACTCATCAAGTAAATTCGCTGCGAAAGAAACACAGATTCTTCCAAGTCATGGGTGATCATTAATATGGTTGTTTGCGTTTGCTCCCATAGCTCTAGCAGAAACTGTTGCATTTGCTCCTTGGTTTGAGCATCTAAGGCTCCAAAAGGTTCATCCATCAGCAGCACCTCTGGTTCATTCGCCAGGGCACGGGCGATCGCCACCCGTTGCTTCATGCCACCCGATAGCTGCTTTGGATAAGCAGTGGCAAATTTTGTCAATCCCACCACATCTAAATAATAAGCCACCCGCTGTTTCACCTCAGCTTTGGGTAAACGGCGCAGTTTTAAGCCAAAGGCAATGTTGTCAGCAACCGTTAACCAAGCGTAGAGGGTGTAGCTTTGGAATACCATCCCGCGATCGGCACCAGGACCTGGCACAGCCTCACCATCAACTAACACCTTGCCAGAACAAGGACGGACTAGTCCGGCAATGATATTGAGCAAGGTCGATTTGCCGCATCCCGATGCCCCCACAATGCAAACAAACTCTCCCGGTTCAAGGTGTAAATTGATGTTTTCTAAGGCAACGATCGATTTACCTTTGCGTGAAAAAGTCTTGAACAAACCCTGCACTTCCAACTTGGGCACCATGGATGAGCGAAAAATATCACAGTTAGATTCTAAAGAACTTAGCGGCAGACTGGAGTGATCCAGGAGCAAACTTGGTTGAGAGGGCAACTGAGCCATGCTAATAACCGTGGGAGTGATGAATAAAAACTTTAACGACAATCTAAATTATCGTCTTACAAAAGGTTTTCAAAGAATATTCGTTCGTGGCTTTTAACCCCCTAGTCATCTCTGACTCTCTGACCTTCTTCTGGGGAGCATAACCAAACTACAAGTTCCCTTCCTCAACCTTTTTAAGAGAGCTTTTTATTAAGATGCCCTTTTTAATAAGAGAATCAATAAGAGGAATCTACGGTGATCGAGAACTTTCTATTCTTAATGTTTTATTTTTATTTGCTCTTGAATGCTTTATTGCTGGTAGCAAAACGCTACAAACATCTTCTTATACTAATTGATGTTTATAGTTGTAAGTTGTGGCGATTGCTACAGTTAGTCCACTCAACAAACTCCAATAATCTAAAACTCCTATATTTTTGAATTCCTGTGCTGAAACCCCTCTCCACCTCTCGCAAACGTTACCTGAAACTCTCAGTGTTTTGGAGCATCCGGCAAGGCTTTCCCCGCTGGCTAGGGTTACTCCTGTCCATCAGCGCTTTGGTTATTCCCTTTTGCCTGTGGTCAGCCTTGAGCTACAGCGGTTGGGTAACTCCAATTTTTCTGCCGACTCCAACGGCTGTGCTGCAATCGGGGATTCATATGTTCCGAGAAGAAAACTTGATCTTGGATGTCCTCTCTAGCTGCAACCGAGTTTTGCTGGGATTTCTAGCAGCGGCGGCAGTGGGAGTGCCGATCGGAATTGCGATGGGCACGTTCCACAGCATGGAAAACCTGTTCAGCCCCCTAGTGGGAACCGTTCGGTATATGCCGGTTGTTGCCTTTGTGCCGCTGATTATCGTGTGGGCGGGTTTGGGAGAAATAACGAGAGTCATCATCATATTCTTCGGCATCGTTTTTTATAACGCGATCATGATTTCAGATGCTGTGAAATTCATTCCCGATGAGCTATTGAGCGTGGCGTATACCTTGGGAGCCAATCGATTAGCGGTTCTGTTCCGTGTCATTTTGCCTGCAATTGTCCCAAGCATTTTGGATACTCTGCGGGTCAACATTTCTGGGGCTTGGACGTTTCTCGTGATTTCAGAGTTGATCGCGGCTGAAAATGGCTTGGGATTCAGAATTGTTCAATCCCAACGCTTTTTGCAAACCGACAAAGTGCTATTTGTAATCGCCATTATTGGAGTTATTGGATTGCTGACAGACTATGGGTTCAAAGTCTTGTCGCAGTGGATGACTCCCTGGGTTCAGCATTCCTAACTCCCAGCGACATATGTCTGGTTCATGGGTAACTATGAGGCACTGCTAGGGCAGCTTGGCGGAAGTTTCTGACCCGTTGGGGGGATAGTTTTGAGTTTTGAGTGCTACCCACTTACTTCTGTCAGCCTGCACTAGTGGTCTGTTAAGAGTGATTCTGTGGGTTGAAAACCCACAGAATCACAACCCCTTACCAATCCCAGACTCACAAATTGAAACCTGACAAACCACTAGTGGTCTGTTAAGAAAATTTTGAGGGGTCGAAGACCCTCAAAATTCAACTCCAACTAACACCCCAGCTTTCAGCTACCCGTCAATTAATGATTGATAAACCACTAGTGCAGCGTCACAACTGAGAATTAGAGTTGGCAATTTCTGGAAGCCTTAAACCACACAGTTCTTTTCAGATGCGTCTACCCCAAAATTAAGCGTTGACTCTGCACTAGTGATAGGAGATGTAAAAACGATCGCTAATTGCTGGATGGAGTCATTGGGCTTCAGGTAATCGCAACTCAATTGCCGGTATAACGTCCTCTGCCCACACTCTGCCATTTCCCCTTGCGCTTACCGAGGGAGAGCAGGTTGGCAACCGATCGCTTGGCGCGGTTGTAGTCCTTACTAGACAAGCCCGCATACAACTCTGCCATGATGTCATCTGTCTCCAGCGGCTCTTGAGAATTGCTCAACACTTGGGCGATCGATGCAATCAACAACTTGTCTCGAAACTCGGCTTGCAGAAATTGCCCTAGTTCTCTCCCCTCTCCTGACTCGCGCTGCTGACTGTCTTCATGGATTGATGATTTAGGCGGCTTGGCTTTCGCTGTGGCTGGTTTTTGATTACCGCGTCGTTGGGGTTTAAGGTCAGCTTCGGGACGGCGACCTCCCCTGGGTTGAGTTGAGGCACCGATCGCACTATCAGCCTCACCTATCATGTTAGTTGGAGCGTGACTGGTTACCCTAGGTGCATCTAGAGCCGAGTAAGCGCTTGCATCCTGGGACTCAGTAGTTGTTTCCATGGGTGGGGGTACGATCGCATCATTGGCAACCACGCCGATCGACACAGCTTCAGCCAAAATAGCTTCAATACTTTCAAGCTGCTGGGTTTTTTGATGTAACTGGGCGTTCATCCCCTCCAGTTCATCTTGTAAGTGCGCTTTCACTTTTTGCAATGAGTCCACAAATGTGACTGCATCAGCTTGAGGTAAGGTTTTTAGATAAGATGTTGGAATTGTCACGGTTAAGTCCTTAGGACAATGATTGCTTTCGATTCTACTTCACACCTAGAGTCGCAGAACACGAATTAGTCAATCATCTTTAGAAAATAGAGGCTTTTGGATGAGGGCAAAGCAATCGTATCGATTCAGAAATTCACAGACAGTTCTGGAAGCCTTTTCTAGCTGGTGCATCGCGATCAGATAGTTTGCTTGAATGTCTCGAAATAGCTCAAATTGCTCTGGTAGAAAAAGAGTGTCTGTAGCAGCTGGAGTTGGAATACACTCGAAAAGGTTGGAATATAACCAGAATCAATAGCGGAGTAGGTCAGAAATCCAAAGATTATAGAGCAAATGAGCTAAAGACCTTAAATGCTTACCCCTTGTTAGAGATTTGCTTGTCGCTCAGTGTAAACACCCCAGAAATCACACCTGTTCTCCAATCTGTTATAGCTTTTTTTGGGGGCGATCGATTGTTAAGGTTGCAGCCCTTCAGCCCCCTCAACAATCCATTAAATCCATCAGATTTTGCTATTGAAGGTGAGGGATTCTATATCCAATCAGTCCAATCACCATTACGGATTGCAGTAAGCACACTGTGCTGGATCAGCGACTTCGATGCCATCGGGAAACAGGTGTTCTTGGCGAAAGCCGCAATGTTGGCAATGATAAATAGCAACACGGGTGAGGGCGGTTGGAAAATGGCACAGGGCACAGGGCAGACCGGGTTGGCGATCGACTAGCTCAAAACCGGGATAGGTGCAGTTGGGGCAGGTACTTTGAATCGCGCTAACGAGGTTGAGGGTAGCTTGGGCGATCGTATTCATGCGAGTTGGATTGTAGAGTGCCCGCATGTCGGTTTCTAGGTGAAGGGTCGGCGATCGTCGCAGCGCATCAGTCACCACGGTTAGCAATTGCGCTTCACAGACAATCCCCTTCACAATTTCATCTGGATTTTTAGTCGATGAGTGGGGCATCATAACCAAACCATGCTCTGGAAAGCCGATACGTTGAGCAAAAATCTGGGCTTCTTCCACACTCCGAACGGTGGTATGGCTGTAGTTGGTTTTTGTGGAAATGACTCGACCCACAATTTCTAGCGTGTGAAGGCTATCCACTAAGACAACTAGTTCACAATTGCAGGCAATCATCGGCAAGCCGGGATGGGAACCAAAGCTTCCTTCACTGGCGATCGCCAAACGTTCGCCGGTAAGTTCCAGGGCGCTTTCTGCCTTGAGACGTGCGGTCGATCGCTGGTCACCCGATCGGTCACGATCGCGGGTAAAGGTGCCAAATTGATCCGTATTCAAATTGGGGGGAACCTGAAGCTGGATGCCCAACTCCCGTTCCAAAATAGGTGCAATCACGGTTTCTTTCCGGTGCATTGTGGCTAGCACCGCGACCCGGTTGGCAAAGAGTGGATATGTCATCGGCTAACGCGGTTGCTCTGGGGCAAAGACAGCTTGGCAGGAGTTTCTGACCCGTTAGGGGGATTGGTTTGAGTTTTAAGTTTTGAGTTTTGAGTTTTGAGTGCTATCCACTTGCTTCTGCCAGCCTGTACTAGTAGTCTGTCAATCATTAATTGACGGGTAGCTGAAAGCTGGGAGGTTAGTTGGAATTAAATTTTGAAGGTCTTCGACCCCTCAAAATTTTCTTGACAGAACACTAGTAGTCCACGGCGGGATAACCCTTCACCCTTCAGCATCCAAACCAAGGTAGCCGATTAAGCCCAAGACTATTCGTATGTTAAGTTACCGCTGGGGCGATCGGGGCCAGGGAATCATGGGGTCTTGGGTCAAATGATTCGAGACTTCATAGGCTCCGTAGCGGTTGAGGTGGCTGGGGTCAGAGAAGTAGTCATTTGCCGTTGGCCACAATTCAGCCAGATTCCGAAAGACAAAGCCCTTTTCTGTAGCCACGCGCAGTAAGTATTGCTGGAACTCTTCCTCGTGGGCACTCCGCACAGGATCGAGATAATCTTGCGTAAGAGGTAAATTGATGAATACCAGTGGGATTTTGTAGGTTTGGGTTGTCTTGAGCAGTGAGTCCAATGCTTGGGTCTGCTTGCCCTCTAGTTGAAAGGCTTCGTAGTCGCCATCAAAGTCGCCCGACACTTTGGAATATTTTTGGTAATACGTCGCAGGATTAAAGCGCACCGATAGGGGCAAAAATCCATCAAAATCAACGGCATAGGTTTGGTCGATCGCTGGCACCGCCGTTTGTTGCGAGGTGGCAGTGGGCAAAACCGATCGGCTCTGCTCCAGGATTAGCTGCTCCAGGGTCAACTTTGGCTTCGGAACTAGACTGGCAGTTCCCGTTTGTAAGAGGTTCTTCAGCCGATCGCGTTGACCATAGGTGGCGGAGAGGGACGCAAGTTTTTGATTCAACAGGGTATTGATTTCCTGATAGCTGGCAGTCAGAGAGGTTTGAGTTTCGGTGGTAGCAGCGCCAGAGGTGCCAGACGGGGCAACGGGAGCATTGGCGGCGCTGGTTTGGGCGGCTTTGTTGGGAAGCAGGGCGGCACCGCTGGTTAGCGCTTTGTAACCCGCAGACACCACGATCGCGTTATAGGTCACATCTACTCGACCGCTGTTGAAGGCTCTCGCCCCATCAGCCCACAAAATCAGTTTGGGCATTTGAGCCGGAGTCAGAATTTGGCGCAACAGCACATCCACCACCTGGGCCGTCGCTCCATTCACCCCAAAGTTAAAAATAGTGAGTCCGGGATAGCCCTGAGCCGCCAATGCTTTTTGGAGAGCGACGGGATCGATGCCACGCAGAGCGCGAGAACTGCCCACAATCAAGATGTCAGGGGGGCCAGATTCGGCTAAGTGTTGGTAATAAAGCGCCAACTTTTCATCCAACTGCCGGCTATTAAAGGTGGGGTAAGGAGAAAGCTTGGCAGCCAGCAACTGGGTGGTGGAAACCTTGGGTTTGAGCGCTTCTGCCCGTAGAATTTTAGCCGAGGGAGTGCCATCATCGGGGATGCTGCTGACCACACTGCTGACACTGCCGGGCTGAGTGAAGTCCGATGGATTGAAGGCAGTGGGATCGCTGCTCGACTTGCGAAGGGAAATTTGGGGCTGCACGATCGGATCTGAGGCTACAGCCGGATCAGAGGGATTGGTGACGATCGGCCCATGCAGAATCTTGGACGCAGGGGCAAGGGCAGTTGTCTTGGCAGTTTCAGCCCGCCTGTGCAGTATTTGTCCCAAAATGACATCGGCTTGCACCGTGAGCAGCAGTCCTAAGGCACTCCACACCAAAGCAACCTTGGCTCCCCGGTAGTTGGCGCGGGGAAAGACAAATTGATTATTTTCTGCTTCATCGGATAGCTTCCATGCTTGGGGCAAGGAGTCCTCGGTTTTTAGTGCAAACAGGTGCGATCGGACTAAGCTCTGCTGAATCGCCTCCACAATTTGCTGAGTCAGACGAGACAGCTTGGTTTGCAGATCCTGGGGCGTTAGCTCTGGGCGCAGAACTTCTGTGTCTGGGTCGCCCAGCAAGTCAGCAACGTAGGCATCAGACGCGGCAAACTCTGGCATCGCCTCTGGAACTAGGCGGCTGCGCGATTTAAAGTCAATGCCGTAACTCCAAAAGGGGCGCTTGTGCCCTGACCGACGGCCGTAGACGCGCACTCCGGCAAGGTGGGGAATCTGCAACTGTTTGAGGAGTTGAGTGACCGCTGGCCCCACTTGGCTCTGGTAGGGGCAAATGGGCGCATCCCCCATGATGTGCAGGAGATCATCTTTGTACAGGGCTTGGACGCGAATGCCACCCGTCGCCAAGCGCCACTTCAAATCGGGGTTGAGTAAGCGATTCAACAGAAAAATCAGGGCTGGCTGATCCCCTTGTTTCGCCAACGCGAAGGCAGATTCAGCTAGGGCAGGGGAATTGGCAGCAGGGAGGGTCAGCCACTCAATCCAGGCGGGGGTTTCTGCCCTGGAATCAGTGGGGGAGACGGGTAGTCCGTAGATTGCTGCCGCATGGATAGCCTGGGGAGCGATCGTCTCCAATAGCTCAGTGATGATCCCCATGATGCGCTGCTGCTCTGAAACCGCCAGATTTGCTTCTGGTTCCTCCGATGGAGACACCGGGCGGACATGGTCTAACTGTTGAGTTGCCCCCAGTTGCACCCGCTCACAGACGATGTGCAGGGTCACTTCTTTCAGAGAAGCCGTAACTTGAAGGGTTTCTCCTTTCAAGGACTGGTTGAGTAGCAGGGCGATCGACTCCACATCTCCCCACCGGGCCCACTCCCGCAGCATTTCATCAGGCGGCGTTAGGTCAATTCGCAGCGTCCAGTCTGTCCGCGCTTCTCCCTGAACTTGGCTAAAAATGACCGCATCGCGGAATTTTTCCAGATTCAACTGCCGCAATTGCTGGGCGATCGGCTCAGCAATCATCGCTGGCTCAGGACTGTAGGACGACTCACAGACAATGCAAAGTCGCAAATTCCGTTGCTCTAGGGACACACCCGGCTCACACTCGATCGCCTTGGCACTAACCCGCACAGCTACTCCCAGGCGGCTCATCGTCTCGCTTAGGTAACTGGCAATGGCTTCTGGTTGTCCCTGGCACGCCAGACTGCGGTTCGACACCACTAAGGCTGAACTCAGAGAAGGTTGAAGGGCAAGGGACGAAGCAGGTCGAATGGGTTGCCGACGCTCTGGTTGGCGATCGTTGGCTAGGGTGCGTTCTGGCTCTGGGGTGACTAAATCCTGGGCTTTTTGAAGCTGGGAATTTTGGGGAGCAGCGATGGGAAAACTGACAGTTGGACTGTGGGCAACCGATCGCTCTGCCGCCAGTTGTGCCGCTGCTTTTTGTGCCGCTGCCTTGTGCTGCTCCCCAGAGTCCAACTGTTCCAAGTAGCGGTCTAATTGATTTAAGTAGACAGGCTCAGTCCACCGGGGGCGCACCTCTTTCAGGGCACGACCGTAGAGAAAAATCTGGTAAATCGGGGGTTGGTCTGGGGGGAGCAAGGTTGCCACATTGGTGACAGCGATCGATCGAATTAATCGAGATGTGATGACCGCTGCATCAGGACAATGAACCCCTTCACACAGAATATGAAGCGCATTCCCCCGACAGCGAACTTGCACCCGAATCTGCTGTAAGCCGATCGCTTGGTGAAACCACTGCGCCAATCCAGGAGAGCATCTCACCTGCTTGTTGAGAGACTCTGGGGCAGGCGGGGTAGATGGGGTTGGATTGAGTTCAGAGAGAGCATTGCGCTCGTCCACTTTCGACATGAGGAGTCTGATCTTTGCTGAAGCGTTGGGTGGGGTCTCATCTTGCCCCTTAGAAATAGCACATCTTGATTGAGTTAGCGTAATTTCTCAGAATTCTTGACTCCGATCGTTCCTCATTAGAACTGATGCACAACCTAGTGAGGGCGTTTAGGAGATTTCCGAGAAAGATGTTACCCCTGTAGGGGCGAAGCATCCGGCAGACAGAGCCTTGAATCGACTAAAAGGTCATTGCCCGGATGCTTCGCCCTTCCGGTGCCTAGTGTAAACTTTTCTAGAAATCTTCTTAAGCCCCTTGGTTGTGTAAGATTGTCTAGCTCTGAACGCTGACTGTGTAAGTCCTATTAAGTAAGTTTCGTAGAAATAGCGTGAGCGGACAAGAGGCGCTTACCCCCCTTGCGATCGTGAATTCAACCTTTTATCCCACTTACAAGAGTATTTTTCTGCTTTCGTGCGTGCGTCTGTAGGGGATTTGGAGCTCACAACTCGGCAGTTAAGCTGGCTGGGGCGATCGTTGTGTCGCGCATAGCCCGCAATTCGGTTTCCAGGCTAGAAATTCGTTCCTGAAGGCTGATAACTTCGGCGGCTGACTCGGCGGCGGCAAGGGCTAGGGGTTGCTTACTCAGATAGGGATCACTTTCCCACCAATTGATCCCCATTTCCTTGGCTTTATCTACTGACGAAATAAGGAGCCGAATGCGAATGCTGAGCAGTTCCGTGGAGCCGACGGAAACAGAGATATCGCCAGCAATGACGATCCCCTTATCCAGCACTCGTTCTAACACGTCTGCCAAGGTAGACCCCTGGGTGGCGGTGGGCATGATGCGGTTGGGACTGGCGGAGCGCGGCTGGGACAGGGAGTTCATGGTTGGGGAAGACAAAGGGGCACGAAGGGCAGAAGAATTGACTCTGAAAGATTAAGTGGCGGTGAGATGAATCCGATCGCCCCGCTCGGTCACCAACTTTTTGTGGGATAGGGTGCGAATGGCGTTAACCGCCTCAAAGCGATTGATGCCCAGCGCCTTCTCAATTTCAGAAACACGGGCACTATGAGATTGCCGCAGATAGCTATAAACCGCTTGCTCGTGGGGCAAATGGGGCGGGGGGAGCAGGTCGTCTGGCGCTGCTTCTGGCGCTGCTTCTACTTCTGATGCTGCCAATTCTGCTTCGGAGGGTGGTGTCAAGGTAGAGTCAGTAAGCATGGGAATAGGAGCGATCGGCTCCTCAGTGACGGCTGTGGGCGCTTCAAGTTGCGGTTCCGGTAATCCCTCAGATTCCGGTAATTCCTCAAGTTCAGCTAAATCAGGCTCCAATGACTCGTTAGGCCCAGTCAACGGCACCAACATATAGATCTCCTCATCGATCGCTTCCCCCTCAGCGACGACAAATTCCTCAAACACCGCCCACAGTAGTCGATTAGCTGCGTCCAGAGGCAAGTTGGCGCGGGAGAGCAGAATATCCTGGCACACGTCCCGAAACTCTGGATTATCCACAGAAATGTCAATCTGGTGTTCCTGGCACACCTTGGCAATAAACAACGCAGACCGCAAACCCGAAGACTTATCTGTATCAGTCTGCAGGCGAAATGCGTGGATGATGCTTACAATCAACGCCGCTGCGGGGCGATCGATCTCCACCTTTTGCACCAGAATTTCCTGCTGGGTCAACTCATCCGGTTCTGGCATATCGATCGTGATTAATCGATCCATCAGCGCATCCTGGGTATCATGAACCCCACAATACTCCTTGGGATTGGAGGTGAAGATCGCGCGGAACTGGGGATGCACCCGAATATACTCCGACTTATTGTTGCTAGGTGGCAACACCAGCAACTTTTCCTCTAGTGCCGAAAGCAGCACATTATTCACTTCTGGGCGAGAGCGATTGAACTCATCGTAGACCAACGTAAACCCTTCTCGGCACGCCAGGGTGAGCCGGGAATCCACCCAATTTTGTCGCAGTTCATCTTCCACTTTGACGACACTGTGGATAAAGTTATCGATAACCTTACGACGGGTGTAGCCAGATTGATTGCCAATCAGGTCAGAGGTTTTAAATTCATCGTCCCCAAATATCAGCATCAGGGGACGGCTGAGGAGATCAGCCAGGTGGAGGGCTAGGGTGGTTTTCCCTGTACCTGCCTGCCCCCGCAAATGCACGGAGAACCCCGACTGGAGATAGCGCAGGGCCCGCAGGGCGACGCGCTCTACGGCGGGAGTGCTAACAAATCGGCGGGGAGAGGCTCGAAGAATTGTGGTCACAGAGTTATATCCTCTTGAATGGAGTAAATTCGATCGCGCTGCATCACCCATCCCCGTTTCATCAGAGACCGCAGGGCATCGACTGCCTGGAAGCGATTGAGACCTACCACGGCTTCAATCTCGACGAGCCGCGCCCCCTGAAATTGCTGTAGGTGGTTGTAAACTTGCTTTTCCACATCTGTAATCTCGTCCAATTCGCTCGGAGCTAGTTCGGTGGGAGCCGATTTGACTGGGACTGATTCAATTGGGGCTGGTTTGATGGAGGCTGATTTGATGGGGGCTGGTTTGATGGAGGCTGATTCAATTGGGGCTGGTTTGATGGGGGCTGATTTCACCTCAGCTACCACAGGCTTGATGGCAGGAATTGCCGCGATCGTTGCTGGGATGCCCGGAGTTAAGGGCTTCGGCGGCACAACAGTGGGCTGAGGACTGGCAGGGGGTGGGGAAACCACCGACACCACTAAGGGGCGCGGCACTACAGATTGAACAACTTGATCTGGCTCAACACCTGACTCAACGTTTGATGAATCTGAGGCATCGTCCCAAACGATCGCCCGCAAATTTGCCCGTTGCTTCTGTAGCTGGTCTCGAAATACCGCCAAATTCTCAAATAGGGACTGCACATTGGCGTGTCGGGTTGCTCGATGGTGGCTGAGCGTTTGTTGCACCTCCACTGCTTGATCTTGGCGATCGATCGTCATCTGTTGCAGTAGATCGTGGACATTGAGGCGCAGCGTTTCCACAAACGTCATCAGAGCTTCCGTTGTCCGCATGTGGCTCAGGACACGCTGCTGATGGATGACGTGCAAGCGATGATGTACATCAAGCCGACGGGCTTCTGTATCTTCTCCCATCTCCTCTAGCAAGGTGTGGAAGCCCTGCCGGAGTCGGGATACTTCGTCACTCAAGTTAAGATGAAACCGCTGTAAATCTTGGGTCAATCGCTGAGCGAGGTGCGATCGTTCTGCATGGGCCGCCGCCAAAAATTGAGTCGTCTGCTGCTGAAGCGATTGAGCAAACGCTGCCAATTGTTGAGCCACATCCGTTGCTTGAGTCTGCCGTTGCTCCCTAGCTGAGTCTAGAAATGCTTGGGTTTCTTGCTGTAGCTGAAGCCGGGATTCTAATCTCAACCGCTTGCTCTGTTCACCATCTTGCAGCAACTGGTCGCGGAATTGCCCTAACCCGTGGCGTGTCTCCGTAGCTTGTGCCCGGAGTTCCTGCCGCACCCGATCGAGATTCGCTTGCACTGCTTGCTGCCGTTGCGCTGTCACCTGCTGGCGCTGTTGTCGTTGCGCTTGCCACTCTGCGTTCAAAATCATAAAACTTACCGTAAAAGAAATCAAGGATTGTTGCAGCCACCTTATACAGGGGATGCTCTCGGCCCATACCTATTCTTTTTGTTCAAGTGCAAGGGGTAAACCGATATTTACCCCTTAGCTTTCTACTACTAGCTAGCAGGCACAGCAGCTTGAGCAGTCAACCCAACTGCTTCGGCATACTTCAAGTAGGTTTCGACGGAGGCAATGACAATACGGGCTTCGATCGCCAACAGTTCAATTCCCACCAAAGAAACCCGTACCCATGCATCGATCACAATGCCCTTGTCTAAAATGCGGTCAATCACTTCGACCAAGCTAGACGAAGAGTTTACTTTTTCAACAGCCATGATTTAATCTCCTAGGATTCAGTAATTGAGTGAGTTCTTAACGCCATCAGTTGAGACTTCACTTACTAGTTTTCCCTCTTTCATGACGATGCATCAGGTCGCTGATGAAATCCATAATATTTCTTTAATGCAAGAGCGCTGGGAACGTTTTGCTCAAACGGCTATAACTAACCGTCACTATGCATTAAGGGCGTTGCAGTTTAATAAAAAAACGTAACTACTCAGCCTGCCCTCACCCTAAATCCCTCTCCCTAGGGATAGGGACTTCAATCCGGCTCCCCTTCTCCCTGGGGAGAAGGGGCTGGGGGATGAGGGCAGTCCTCACATTATGTTAGAAGCCTGAGTAGTTACAAAAAAACTCTGACTAGGATGGGCTGGGCAAAGTGAAGCGTGCCCATGTCATAAATCTTGATTGGCAATTTACGTTGACGCAAGCCCCTAAAGGTTTTCGTTAGTCCGCACCGAGCGAATTGCTAGGATGCTCTATCGTGAGCCACTCCAGCGAAATCCGGGTTCTGAGCTTCCTTCTCCCCAGTATCCATTAAAAATAGAAAAATCTTCCGAGAAGGTGACTTCAAGATTTCCAGTTCCATATTTGTCATTCCAGACACAACGCATGACACGAACTTGAATTGCTTGACATTGAGCTAAACTACCCGGAACCGATTTTCCTTGCTCATTCATCGTGTAGCGACCTTCTATAGAACTGCTCCCAGTTTTCCTAAATTCTGTTGTCCCCGGTAAGAGACGATCGCCGCCCCAAATTTGGCTTTGATAGCGTCCCAACGCTTGCTCTACCCAATCATGTGCAGATTGAGCATTTGCTTTGAGATTGCCCGTACCAATTAGAAGCAAAGAGGCAACTAAAGAGCTAAAAACTAATTTTGGACTTGGCACACATTTCTCCTGGTAATTCGCTACGTCCGAGAAGTATTATTGCTATCAATGGTAGCCTCAAGACATCTCTTTGCCTGGTTACTAAGAGTTGTGAATTGAATAATGTAGAACCGTTCCACTGTAGGGTCGATCGCGTAGCGTGTGCTTCGTCCCTACAGCGGTAGCATCTTTCTCAGAAGTC
>JARCMD010000094.1 GCA_030248885.1 Leptolyngbyaceae cyanobacterium MP9P1.79
CCCCTTCTCCCAGAACGGGAGCAGGGGAGCCGGATTGAAGTCCCTCTCCCCTCTTGGGAGAGGGATTTAGGGTGAGGGTCTATACTGGCTGTACAACAGTATTTCCAGCACCTCCACAAAAACTGTCCGAAGTATTGAATAATTTGAGCTTAAGACCAGATATGCAAATCTTCAATAACTGGGATGTCATCGCCAAGGGTTGGTATATCGCCTGTGCCAGTGGCACTCTGTCCATAGCACAGGCTAAATCCGTTCAAGTCTGTGGACAACAACTGGTGGTGTTTCGGGGTGAGGATGGGCAGGTGCGGGCCCTGGATGCCTATTGCCCCCATCTGGGAACCGATTTGGGGATTGGGCATGTGGATGGCACCTGGATTCGCTGTGTCTTTCACCAGTGGGCCTTTGATGCCAGTGGAGAATGCCAGCATATTCCCTGTCAGGCAGAAATACCAGCCGCAGCCAAGGTGCAGGCTTATAAAACCGAAGAGAAATATGGATTTATCTGGGTTTACCCGGACATTGAAGCACCGGAGGGCGTGGCTGAATTTGAGGAATTGCAAGGGATGGCGATCGTCTCCCAGTCTGATACCGCCTTTGAGCGTCGGTGCCACCATCACATCTGCATGATGAACGGGATCGATGCCCAACATCTCAAAACTATTCATCATCTCGATATCCAAATGCAGCTCTCCCTAAATCAGAGCGCATCGGGCACCCAAATGGACTTCACAATGCAGGGCAACCTCCCGCAAACCACCTGGCAAGAACGATTGGGACAACGCCTGTTGGGTTCCACCTATGAGTATTCGATGCTGTATGCCAACGGCTGTATGGGTTTGCTGACGATGATGAAAAATGTGCGGTTGTTTCCCCCGCTGCATATGATTTTTGCCTATACACCGATCGCCCCTGGCAGAACGCGCATTCAACCAATTTATGTCACCCAAAAACGCCAAGGTTCTTGGGGATGGCTGGTCAGCCAATTTTTATTGATCTGTACCCGATTGGCGTACTATAGGCTCCGAGATGAGGATGGCAGAATTTATGACAATATCCAGTTTGACCCCAAAAACCTCCTCAGCATTGATGCCCCACTAGCTCACTATCGGAACTACGTTAATCGCCTGGAGCCATCCCGTTGGTCTCAAGCGGTGAAGACAGCCACCCCCGATCGCAGCCATATTGAAACCAGAAAATAGCACTGGGCGATCGGTAGCACTGCGGCAGAAATTTCTGACCCGTTAGGTGGATTGTTTTGAGTTTTGAGTTGAGTGCTGGATAGTTATTTCTGACAACCTGCACTAGTAAGTGGGCTTAGAGAGTCTGCAAGCTGAATAAGGATACTCAAAGAACTTTTACGAGCCAGTGATCAGTTTGAATAGCCAAGCAATGACAACGATCGTGAAACCAGCCAAACACAGGGCAACAAGGGCAAACCCTGCCAGCAGCAGTACCACAAACCAGCGATCGGCAACTTGGCTAGAGCGCGGAGCCTGCAAATGAGCCTCCAGCAGCGCTAAATTCTTACTATTAGCCTTCCATGCCACATCAAAAACATCTCCTACCACAGGCACCGCTCCCAGCAGCGTGTCCACCAGAAGGTTGAACACCATGCGAGTCAAGGTCGTCCGGGGCAGCCCAAATCGCGCCGCCTCAAACACAAGGTATGCAGAAAATCCTGAACTAACCAGATCTCCCCCGCCAAGTAATAGACCCAAAACTGGGTCAAGCCCTACGCGATAGGAGGTTCCAGGAATCGCAACTGCATCATCAAGCCAATGGCTCAGCATCTTAATTCGCTGCAAACGCAAGCGCTTAGACTCAATCTCAGCCTCTGTTCCAGTCTGCATTGCTCTAAAACCCGATCGAAATGCCATCCCAGCTTAGGACAGTCCTGGCAACTATGTCCTACCACACATGAAAGATTTTTGTCTTTTCTACTGATGATTCTGCCCCTAGACAGAACGATCGTCCCTCAACTTTAAACACAACTCTACATAATAGTAATTGCCTAACGGTTGCTTGATGATAGAGCGTAATGAAACTTGGAGCTTAAGCCATGAAATTTGTTTCCGATCCCGCTATCTCCATCAAGATCCAAAAGATGAAACAGCGGGTGCGATGGCAGGAAGCTTCGATCGCAGAGCGAGGCATCGACCAAACACGCTTCGTCCTTGACGACAATCAACCCGACAACCCAGAATTCTCCTTCATGGTCATTGGGGACAGCGGTTCTGGCGGTAATCGGGGCTACCATCCCCAGCGTCGCATTGCTGAGCAGATGCTGATGCATCGTGAGGATTGTCGCTTCGTACTCCACACCGGAGATGTCATTTATCTGGTGGGATCAAATGAGTATTATTTCAAGAATTTCATTGAGCCTTATCGAGAGTTTTTAGTTGGTGGCGATCGTCCCAACCGCATTCCCTACGACAAAATGACGTTCAACCTGCCGATTCTGCCCGTATTGGGGAACCACGACTACTACGATCTATCCCTGCTGTATAGCTTGATCGCCCCAGCGATAACGCCCCTGCGCCGCCTTCTCCAATTTCAGCTTAACCTAGACATTGGTTCGCGAGGCTCAAATCAAGGTAAAGCCTACGCAAAAGCATTTCTGGACTATTTGCAGGACTTCAACGCCAGCGAGTTAGCTCAGCATCTCGATCAACACTACACCGCTAAAACCGACAGCGGACGTTGCCTCAGATATGAACCTGGGCAGTTTACTCGTTTACCCAATCGCTACTACACCTTTCGCCTTGGTGGAATTGACTTCTTTGCCCTCGACTCTAATACATTCAATTCACCCTTGCCCCTGCCCACCACGCCAGAAGGAGACGATCGCCGTCGCCAACTCAAGCAACGCTTGGATGAACTGGAGGAGCAGGACGACAAAATTTTAGCCACGGTTCCCCAACAATCCGATGCGATCGATGACGCTGAACATGCAGATGACCTGAAAACGCGCATCACCCAGACGCAAGAAATGAAGCTGGATGTGCAGAAGCAATTGTCCACTGACGACACCAATACGATCGACGTAGAACAACTGGAGTGGCTTCAGCAAAAATTAATTGAATCCTGGCATACCGAGGGAGTGCGGGGACGGGTTCTCTATTTCCACCATCCGCCCTACGTCACCGAAACTACCAAGTGGGATCAAGGACAAACGATCGCCATTCGCCATCGACTCCGCCAAGTTCTAGATGGCGTAGCCCAAGCAGTGGGTTCCAAAGCAGCCGATCGCCCCCTAGTTGACCTAGTGCTAAATGGTCACGCCCACTGCTTAGAACATCTACGCACGGTCGATACCGGTCATGGCGATGCCAATATTAATTGGCTCATCTGTGGGGGCAGTGGCTATAGCCTGCGCCGTCAGCGGATAGAGGGCCCAGACTTGCTGGAAGGTGGTCAAGATGGGGAGGGACAGTCTCGTGTGGTGGCTCGATCGCAGCTTTTTGTCGGCCGCAACGGACAAGGCAGCCAAAAGCGCCGTCCCTATTCCTTCCTTCGCATTGATGTCCAGGATGGCCGACCCCCTCGATTCACCATCCGCCCCTACATCACCGAGCGCTTCCAAGGGCAATGGACGAATAAAAAAATCGAGCCTTTTATTATTTGAAGGAGAAACGTCAATGTTGTGTCACAAAAATTAAGCCATGCTTTAAATATCTTGAAACACCAAATCAAATTGCCGACGCATAACTCAATTACCTACTGTCAAGCCAATAATTTTTAACTCGACAGTATAGACATACTCAAATAATTTATAGAAGACCTGAAAAAATGGCTAACAAGAAAAAGTATATTGGATTACTTAAAATTGGTACTTTGACCCTTCAACTGTCGATTTATGTTAAAGATATTTACAAACTCAGGGAACTTACTAACAGTATGCTGCTATCTGCAAGCAGATCGGATATGATGTCTACCAAAGTAAAGTTCTTACAGTAGAGTGATAAGTCAATTAATTAACTAATTGCTTCCACTCTCCTTGAACACAACATTGCACATTTTGGTTTGGAGAGAATCGTGACTATTTACGTTGGTAACCTGTCCTTTCAAGCAACTGAAGATGATTTGAAGGAGATCTTTGCTGAGTACGGCAAAGTAAGTCGAATTAGCCTTCCCACAGACCGCGAAACGGGCAGGAAGCGGGGTTTTGCATTTGTTGAGATGGAAGACGATAGCAAAGAAGATGCGGCGATCGCTGAACTCGATGGAGCCGAATGGCTCGGTCGAGAGTTGAAAGTCAACAAAGCCAAGCCTCGCGAAGAAAACAACAACCGCAGAGGTGGCGGTGGCGGCAACTTCTCCAAAGACAGAGATAGAGAGCGCTACTAAGGAGATTTCTGGGAAAGATGTTACCCCTGTAGGGGCGAAGCATCCGGCAGACAGAGCTTTGAATCGACCAGAAAGTCATTGCCTGGATGCTTCGCCCTTCCGGTTCCTGATATAAACTTTTCTGGAAGTCTTCTAGGTCAAATCTCTACCGAGACTACTGTAGTCACTCCACCAGCTATTAGAAATGTAGGGGTATTCGCGCAGCATGTGCTTTGCACTTAGCGTTCGGCGAATCTCTTTGGTTGAAGTGCTAAGGTGCTTGTCTGAATGTTTCGCCCATGCAAGATTTATAGCTAGGCAAACGATTCGTTTGTAAGTCTAAAAGCCAGTGATACTTCAACTAGAAGCATCACTGGCTTTTGCATTTCAATATCCCTCAAAAGACATCTTTCTCAAAATATAACTACTAGAGGTATCCTTTCTGCCTTGAGGAAGTTTGCCTACCAAAACTGCCTTGTTAAAGTCTAGAAGTCAAATTTATGAAATTCCTATGACATTTACCAAAGACGATACGATCGTTCGCCATAAAACAGCCTTCACAAGTTTAAGCGTCGATGAGCAGTTAGCCCTCTTTTGGTTTATCTACACCGAAATGGGACAATCCATCACTCCGGCTGCACCAGGAGCTAGCACCGTGTCACCCGATATTGCCGAAGGGTTGTTTAATCAGGTCAAGGAACTATCCCACGAAGAGCAACTCCAGCTCCAGCGGGAGCTAATTACTGGGGGGAACAGTCAAATCGCCCGTGAGTATGGATCTTTGAGTGACACAACGAAGCTGTTGTTTTGGTATCGACTGGCGCAAGGGATGGAGACTGCAACGATCGTGCCCATGCCTCCCAACTACCAGCTTTCCTCAGAAGCTCAAACAGTTTTTGACCAGATTAAGGGGTTGGCATTTCAGCAACAAATCACGCTCTTCCGGGACATTGTTTCACCGATGGGTGTTGATCCCACCACTGCGGACGTGGTGAATCCAGAGACGGGACTCTAACCCTCAAGCTTTTCTGACGATCGGCTGTTTCGCCAGCCTCATATTTTTAGACGGCAACAAGGACTGGGAATCCCCTCTAAAAGATTCCTATCTTGATGGCAAGCCTTCTCAGGCTTTGTTTAGCTAAAATCACTTCAGCAATAGGTAATAAAGCTGCCCAGTGGAGTTGAGTAAACCAGCCCGATCGCCCGCTTGGTCTCCCGTCCCCATAAAAATATCCACTCGCCCTGCACCTTTAATCGCGCTCCCTGTATCCTGATCTAACACGTAGCGACTGACTCTGGTTTGCTCCAGTTGTCCTCTACGATTGGCAGTGGGAATCGTAGTCGAAATCAGCGCCAAGGCACCAGGGGGCATTAAGGATTTGTCGGTGGCGATCGATCGCTCTGCCGTCACAGGGACTCCCAGGCTTCCCGTAGGTGGTGCCCCATTTGTATCTCGGAAAAAGACAAAGCTTTGATTCCGGGGCAGATAGCGATTCATTTCGGTAGGGGTTGCCCGAAAATAATCAACGACAGCGGGTAAAGTCAACCCTGCCAACTGTAGCTTGCCCTCTTTTACCAATTCTCGCCCCACGCCTGTGTAGGCATAGTCCGTTTTCCCCGCATAGCCCACCGTCATTTCCATACCGTTGGTTAGCTGCAAACGGGCCGATCCTTGAACATGAATCAGGAAAGCTTCCAGACGATCGCGCAGCCACACCAACTGTAATCCCCGTAGTTTCCCTTTGTCTCCTTGCAGTCCATCAGCACCTTCCAATTGCAGACGGGTTGGGTGAGGCTTGGCCCATTGGGGAAAATTTGGTGGCAAGCGAAACAGCGGATAGCGGTACTCTGCGGTTGGAACTCGACTCGCTTGATAGGTCGGCTCAAAATAACCTGTAAACGCCACAGTTCCCTGATTGTCTTGTCCTGCGGCGCGGTAGTAGCGAAACTCTCGCTGAACGGCTGCTTGCAACTCCTGCGGAGACCGACACGTCATGACCAGCGATCGAAAGCGTTTTAGGCTCCGCTGCACCCGATCGCGAGTTATGCCAGCGATCGGATAATTGCGATAAGCAGTGATAGCTTGCCCCGTTTGCAAATATTGCAGGCTATTGTCGATCGCCACTAGCAGAGCAGCCTTATCCCCTAAATAGTCAATATTCCTATATTGGCGATCGAAAATTTGTGCATCTAATCCCAGAAGATTTGTCCCTTGATTGGTAACTGAACGGGGATCAATGGGGGTCAGTAGCGTGCTGGATGGACTTGGTTTAGCCGAACTGGAAGGCGAATGAACTAGCGACAGTCCCAAACTTAGGGTTATTAACCCTGCGGCAAGTTTAATCGAAGCTAGGATCGCAGTCTTGGTTCTAACTTGTGGCATATTTCAGACGATCGCTCCGGTTCTATCGCTCAACACTGGAGGAAAACACGGGTTCTACGCGGATAGCCATAATTTTGGAAGGACGCGCCACCATATATTCGCCTTGGAGATTTTTAATCGGTACCGTGATGAAGTCATGAGACATAGCCTTCGGGACTAATTCACCGCTGTACCACTTTTGAAACTCCTGAATCGTGGCAAAACGAATTTCCTCGCGATGCCCTCCTTCAAATAAAAGGTGAACGGCAAACTCGCTAGGAGTTCTCGCATACCGACTTCTGGCTTTCTGTCCTCCAGCAACGGCATCGTCTGAGGTTGGTTGCGTACTGGTCATCTTGGCTTCACTCCTCCCGGATAATTCTTCATTCTGCTAACTCAGATGTCGATGATGCTTTAGGAGCCTATTCAATGTTCTAGAGTTCTAGAAATGTTCCAGAAATGCTCCAAACGTCATCATCGTAAACCCTTTATGTAAGCAACACATCTTTCACCATTACGGTAATAGCATCAGTTGCTTAAGGCAACAAGTTAAACCGCTTAAGTTGTCCTTTAATCAAATCAGGCAAGGCCTTGTGTAAGTCTGATTTTGCCTGAAATAGGAGGCGGTTTTGACTGGGCAAGTCAAAGGGGAAATGCCCTGACATGTCGGGACGCTCCATTTGGGCTAGGAGAATTTGTTCCGATCGCTTGCTCTGCAAAGCATACCCTACTTCCACACACACGTTGGGGCTGGGGATCACACGGGCTGGATTGCCATCAAGCTTTGCGATCGGCGTACTGTCGGCAATAAATAATAAGCTTTGACGGATCTTCCGCATCAAGGCACTTTTCAGCCGCACCGGGCCATCAGTCAGGCGGTTGGATTCTTCCAGGATCAGGGGAATGCGCGATTTACCATTAATAGATTCCACTACGCTTCTCAGTTCATCTCGCAATAAATCGCCTGATTCACTGTAGTCGGTTTGATAGGAGAAAAATATCGTTGGTTCCAAGTGAGACATCGCATCTACCTTGGTGAAGTAAATCTCATGGCTAATGAGGTCAATGTTGGATATCACATACCCGCCACTTCCCTCAATATAAAACTCGACCCCGTCGCCTTCTAAATAGCTTTGAAACCAAGCTGATTGCTTCACATCGGCACTATCTTCTAAGAAGTCAGCCCGAAGCGCAGATTTTAATAAACTACTTTTGCTTAAGCGTATATCGTGCGGACGCTTTTCCAAGTCTCGGATCGGTTCGTACTCCTGGAGATACCAGGCTTTCAGCGCAATGATAGCCATAAAAACGTAGACGGAAGGATGAGGAAGTTTAACACAGGATGGAATGTCTGTTGCAAGGAGCAACTAAAAATTATCCATCATTCCAATTGGTCTACAACTTGCTCAGGGTCTACGTTAACAATAAACGCTTACGTCTTCGCCGCACTGATCGGCTAGGTAACACATGGCTCGGAACCGTAATCCCACAACTTCCTCATACAGAGGGTTGAACTTGCACAGCGGCGGAATATGGAATAAGTGCTTACCGAAGAACTTAACGTCCCGTTCAAAGGGACATTGGGAGGGGATCAGCTTGCAGAGAGAGTGGGCGAGTTCACGATCGCTAATCTGCATGTTATCTAACCACTGACGCAGAGGACGCAGTAGATCAAAAAATGGCTTACGCGCTGGCTGACTGTGGGCTCGCAATGCAATCTGAACAGCCTGAAGGGGGGAGTCGATCGCGGGTTGGGAAGCGGAGGACTGGGAAGCTGCTTCACTCTCTAAGTTATCGTTCTGGGGCTGAGTCCATCCCCAACTCACAAAGGTGAGATTTTGTCTGTTACTTGCGTTTTGCTGAGTCAAACTTGAATCAATCCTGTTATTCATGTGAGGCTAACCTCTGTAGCGAGTAGGAACCGTAGCTCAAATGTTGGGTATCACTCTGGGTGAACTAAACTCTATGTAAATCACTCTGTCTATTGCTATATCTCTATGGTGACTAAAATCCGATCATTCAGAGTGAGCAATATCACTGAAGTTTTGTGAGCTTTAAGTGGGGATTCCGTGAATTAACGAGTAAGGTCTGCGGACGTATTGAGTAGAAAATCCAACACGATCAATGATTTGTTAAACAGAGGATTCCAAGGCAATTTAGGACTTTTACTAAAGTAGTGGACTGTATATTTATGGTTGAACCAGAGTTTAACGGCGATCAATTTGGGATGGATTCGTTATATCTGCACCACGCTTATGATAACGATCTCCTTCAGAATAGCGAGTGCTGCTGCTTACAGCTTGCGTTAAATGGCTGAACTGTATCCGCCAAATGGCTGAATTACTTTGTTGTAAATAAGCATGACGATTGTCACCTTACTCTGGTGCAAGTTGCTGGATGGTAACAATGCTTACAAATTGCAGTTATGCAACGTCAGGAACTGAGCGATAGGCTACTGGCTTGCTTTCATTTGATTGTTTCTGTAGAGACAATCAAACGGTTAATTTAGCATTCAGCAATAATCCACCCAAGCCTGCCTCGTTAGAGAACAGATTTAGGTGGATTTTAATACTTAGAAGATTTTAAGAAAAGGTTATACCTGGAACCGGAAGGGCGTTCGTGTAACGTGTGCTGCACTGAGCATCCGGGCAATGACCTTCTGGTCGATTCAAGGGCTTATCTGCCGGATGCTTTGCTCCTGCAGCGGTAACATCTTTTTCGGAAATCTCCTAAGATGAGTTTCTGTCTCAGTGCTTTTTAGGATGCGACTTTTTCCGGCGATCGGCGACCTCTGGCTGCGGCTGCTTTACCTTCTGGTGTTTGCATCAGGAAGACTAGCAACGATTCACTGTGGAGTTCCTTTTTCATCAAGCGGCGCAGTTCTGTTTCAATTTGCACGCGCAGCCCTGTCCAGTCGATCTCCACTTCACCATCGCCAAAGGTGCGGGCAAAGCCTTGCCAGCGCTCATCCAGGACGCGCTCAATGGTTTTTTGCACCAGCTTTTGCAGGAGCGATCGTTCCACAGCGGTCACTACACCTCGGAGATGAACTTCGGGTTGGGCCAACAGTTTCCCCTCGGCACCCACAGCGGCGGCGATCGTAATGACCCCCGTTTCTGCTAACTGCTGCCGTTCCTTCAAAACGGTTGCGTTGACAATGCCAGCGCGATCGACCAACTCAATGCCAGAGGGAACTTTCCCAGCAATGCGAATGCTATTTGGTGTGAGTTCCACCACGTCGCCATTGTCCACAATCACCATATTGGCGGCGGGCACGCCCACGGCTTGAGCCGTTTGGGAATGCTTGACTAGCATCCGGTGTTCTCCGTGAACCGGCATAAAGAATTTAGGCCGTGTCAGGGAAAGCATCAGCTTCTGGTCTTCCTGGGCCCCGTGTCCAGAAACGTGGATGCCTTGCTCCTTGCCGTAGATGACCTTTGCGCCCTGCATCATCAACTTGTCGATCGTATTGACAACGGCGATCGTGTTCCCTGGAATCGGATTCGCAGAGAAGACAACCGTATCGCCCTCACGAATTTTCACCTGTTGGTGATCTTTGTTGGCAATGCGAGTCATAGCTGACATTGGCTCTCCCTGGGAACCTGTGGTGAGAATTAGCACATTCTCATCGGGCACCTTATTGATCACATTCAAGGGCTGAAGCAAGCTATCTTCGCACTTGATGTAACCTAGATTGCGAGCATGGGCAATTACATTCAGCATGGAACGGCCAATCACGGAGACGACACGTCCGTGCTTTTTCGCCAGATCCAAAATCATGTTGACCCGATGGACGGAGGAGGAAAAAGTTGTCACCATTAAGCGGCCCGTTGCCTGCCCAAAGACGCGATCGAGGTTGGGATAAACCGATCGTTCCGAGGGGGTGAAGCCAGGAACCTCAGAGTTGGTGGAGTCGCTGATCAGACACAGCACTCCTTTTTCGCCATATTCTGCCAACTTTTGGAAGTCAAAATACTCACCATCCACAGGAGTATGGTCAAATTTAAAGTCACCTGTGTGGATGACAACACCCACTGGGGTCGTTAGTGCAACGGTGAAGCTATCCGCTAGGGAGTGAGTGTTGCGAATAAATTGGACGGAAAACTGAGAGCCAACCCGCACAACATCGCGGGGTTGCACTGTTCTCAGTTCTGTGCGCTTACGAACTCCGGCTTCTTCTAACTTGTGTTCCAGCAAAGCCAATGCTAGGCGCGGCCCGTAAATGACTGGAATATCAAATTGCTTTAGGTGAAAGGCAATGCCACCGATGTGGTCTTCGTGACCGTGGGTGACAATCATGCCCTTGATTTTGTGCCGATTCTGGCGCAGGTAAGTCATGTCTGGTAGGACAACGTTGACCCCGTGCATTCCATCGGTGGGAAAGGCTAGCCCTGCATCTAGCAGCAAAATTTCGTCGTTGATTTCAAAAACACAGGTATTTTTGCCAATTTCGTGCAGTCCACCGAGGGGAATGATTTTTAAGGCTGGTGTTGATTCTTGTTTAGTCATGTGTGAACGTTTTGTATCCTTAGTGAAAAATTAATGAAAAAGTGAGAATGAGTAGGGTTAACGTGTTAAATCGTTAAGAAAAGAGATTTGGCAGAGATAGCACCGATAAAGGTGAGGAGAGTTAGGGCGATCGATCGTCACAACTACCGCGATCAAGTAGAGGATTAACATCGCCACAAGGGTTCTGAGTGGACGTGGGTATTTAATTGTCAGAGACTTAGCGGAGGATGACCCTTGCAGACTTGAGAGTAGATAGACCTTAAAGTAAGCCCAATTCAGTCATCACAGATTTCAGAGTGTGCGTGACCTCAGTACTAGGCTCACACAAAGGTAGGCGAGTTGAACCTACGCTCCAACCTTGGAGATTAAGCGCTGCTTTGACTGGAATTGGATTGGCAGTTAAAAATAGAGCTTTGAACAATGGGAAAAGCTGTAGGTGGATTTGCGTGGCAACAGAATTTTGGTTGGACTCAAACGCTTGAATCATCTGCTGCAATTGCGTTCCGACTAAATGACTGGCGACGCTCACGACTCCTTTAGCACCCACTGCCATCAGAGGCAATGTTAAAGAGTCGTCCCCAGCATAAATCTCAAATTCTGTGGGAGTCGATCGGCGGATTTGACTTGCCTGATCCAGGTTACCACTTGCTTCTTTAATCGCAACGATGTTAGAAATTTCAGCTAGCTTTGCAACAGTCTCTGGTTGTAAGCTTTGCCCTGTGCGGCTTGGCACATTATAGAGCACCATTGGCAGATCAGGACTAGCATGGGCGATCGCCTGAAAGTGGGCATAGAGTCCCTCTTGGGGTGGCTTGTTGTAATAGGGAACAACTTGCAGCGATCCATCTAATCTTAGCTTATCTGCCTTCTGCGTGGCGACGATCGCTTCTTGGGTTGAGTTTGACCCCGTACCTGCGATGACCTTGGCTTTGCCAGCAACGGCCTGTTGCACCACCTGGAACAACGTATACTCCTCATCCCAGGTCAGGGTAGGCGACTCGCCTGTGGTGCCACAGACAACTAGGGTGTCTGTGCCATGATCAGCTAAGTGAACCGCTAGCTGTTCTGCCACGGCATAGTTGACGGTGCCATCCCCGTTGAATGGGGTGATCATTGCTGTCAGAATGCGTCCAAAGTTTGTCAACCATTACTCCTTTTCAGTTGCCCGTGATCGATCGCTTGCAATTTTGCTGTGAGAACTTGTCCCCGCAGGCGCATTATCCAGGAGGTCTTTACTGCTCCACCCTTGCTGAGTTGACTGGGTTTGCAGGTTTTAGCAGATTCTTGGAAATCAACAGTTCTGCAATTTGAATGGCATTGAGGGCAGCCCCCTTGCGGATTTGGTCACCGCTGAGCCAGAGTTCTAACCCACAGGGATGAGACATATCTTGCCGAATTCGGCCAACGAAGACATCATCCTGACCACTTGCTTCTACAGGCATGGGGAAGTGGTTGGTCTGCCAATTTTCCACCAGTTTGATCCCTGGAGCGTGGCTCAGAATTTCCTTGGCCTGCGCGACGCTAAACGGCTCTCTAAATTCTAGGTTAACCGCTTCGGAGTGGGCGCGGAGTACAGGAACCCGTACACAGGTTGCCGTAATTTTGAGGTCGGGGGCATTAAAAATTTTGCGGGTTTCCTGCACCATTTTCATTTCTTCCTCGCAGTAACCCTGGGCATTGAGGGTAGAGTTGTGGGGAAATAGGTTAAAGGCGATCGGATGGGGGAAGATTTCTGGCTCCGGCGGCTTCCCATCTAGCACCGCTTGGGTTTGGGTTTTCAACTCCTCCATGGCCCGTGCCCCGGCACCACTGACCGATTGATAAGTGGCGACCATGATGCGCTGTACGGGCTGAACTTTGTGTAGGGGAAAGACGGCTAAATTCATCAGAATCGTGCTGCAATTGGGCACAGCGATGAGTCCACGGTGGGTTGCAGCCGCTTCGGGGTTGATTTCGGGAATGACTAGGGGAACCTGTGCGTCCATGCGATAGGCACTGGAGTTGTCAACGACCACAGCCCCACACTCGATCGCCCGATCGGCCCACACTTTGGATACTGAACTTCCTGCTGATGCCAACACCAAATCTACATCATCAAAGGAATGCTCGTTCACCGCTTCCACGGGCACTGCTTCGCCTTTGAACGTGAGAATTTGACCTGCGGAACGGGCGGAGGAGAGCAGTTTTAGGTGGGCAACGGGAAAGTGACGACTTTGGAGGAGGGCAATTAATTCAGCGCCAACAGCACCCGTTGCGCCCAAAATGGCGACTCGATAAGATTGGTGCGAAAAAAGTTCCTTCACGGATTGAGCTAATTGAACGGGTAAATATTCTTAATGCCGATGGATATGGCGCATGACAAGCAATCAATATAGTACCAGAGTTGTGAACTAAGTTAGGTTGTTTCAGATTTTGCATGTGGGGTGGAAACCGAGTTTGTGGCAACTATGGTGGTATCAATACTTCGGACAGTTTTTGTGGAGGTGCTGGAAACCCTGTTGTACAGCTAGTATAGACCCTCACCCTAAATCCCTCTCCCAAGAGGGGAGAGGGACTTCAATCCGGCTCCCCTGCTCCCGTTCTGGGAGAAGGGGTTGGGGGATGAGG
>JARCMD010000499.1 GCA_030248885.1 Leptolyngbyaceae cyanobacterium MP9P1.79
CTCCCTAGGGAGAAGGGTTGGGGATGTAGCTTGCTTCCCGAAGGGTGGGCGGCTCGGAGATCTGCAAAAGTGAGATGCACTCGTCTAACTGAACCTGAGAAATGGGCTAAGTGCCTGTCTCCCAGGTTTTTTGCTGTCGATGCTGGAGTCTTCTGATTGAATTCCCCTGCCTACACTAAACCGATCGCAGCGGTGAGGCGATCGATGTCAAAGTGTTCAGCCATTAATTGCTGAATGCATTGCAGCTTTGCTGGCTCGTGTAAACGGACTTGCCCAAAGGTATGATTAATCACATCCACGGTGCTAAGGGTATCTAGATCGACCGATAGAATAGGTACTTCCAAATCCTCAGCCCGGCTCAGGACTTGGGGCAATGGGGGTAGGTATCCGGTCAGAATTAGGCATTGGGTGGAGGTTTCCAGGGCGGCTAGTTGAATATCGGTTCGATCGCCCCCCGTAACGACAGCCATATTTCTGGCTCGTTGAAAATACTTCATGGCAGCATTGACGTTCATCGCTCCAATCGTCAGGCTCTCCACCATTAAATCCAGGCGATCGGGGCGGCACAACACATCTGCTTTTAATTGCCTCACCAGTTCTTCCACACTGACACTTCTCAGCAAGCTGTTGCGGGGCAACACCCCCAAAATAGGGATACCTTGCGCCTCTAGAAACGGACGCACTGTCGAGTTAATGAGGTCTAGCTGGTCTGGGGAAACATCATTGAGCAAAACCCCAACAAGCCGATCGCCCAAACGTTCCTGGGCAGTTAACAGCATTTCAACCAGCAGCATGGAATGAAACCGCGCCACCAATAGCACAGAGGCATTGACAACTTCGGCAATTTGAGGGAGCGACAGACCAAAGATTCGTCCTTCTTCCAAGGTACCTGCCCCTTCCAGCAGCACTAAATCCCCCTCCTCCATGGAAAGGTATTGGGTCAGCAAGGGGTGGTAATCAACTTGATCGTGTCCTTCCAACCGCGCTTTGATGGTTGCCTCATCCAAGGAAAGCAAGGTAGGTCTCAGGCAACCTTCACGAAGATGCAACGTTTTGGCAACTAGCCGCACATCTGCATCTGCAAAGTTGCTGTCATGTTTACCCAAACAGGTGCCGATCGGCTTCCCGTAGGCGATGTCCACTCCTTGCTTACGGAGTTGCTCAGCAACTCCCAGAATCGCCGCTGACTTGCCGCTGTAAGCTTCCGTTGAGCCAATCAGTAAGTATTTAGGCTTCGGCACACCACAGCTCCTGAACGCAAGTAGGCTGTAATGTTGTTGTGCCTACCTAGCTAAGTATATCGGGGTTGAGTCAAGGAGGAAATTATTACTCAGTTACGAACATTCATCAACTCGTACGCTAGGGGGGACAAAGTGTTCACAGGTGACTCTTTATATCTATCAAAAAATGCCTGTGAATGCTTTTCTCCAGTTAAGTGGAGAACCTAGACCACAGGTATAAACGTAGGCTAACAAGTTAATTTCTAGCTAAATTTATCTAAAAAAACTACTCACTATCCACAGAACCAGAAACGTGGTTAGCGTTGCTACTGTGCCCACTAACAAGTCGAAGCTATCCAGTGTAGCTAACCCAGCACTGAGCAGGGGGCCTTTGCAAGCGATGGCTAGCAATGCGCCCAATCCTAACCCCACAACTAACCCCGCCATTGTGAGCAACAGGGCCCGCCCCAGTTTATTCTCTTTGCGGGACAGGAGGAAGAGACTAACTAGAATCCCTAAGGCGATCGCGACAGAGAGGGTAGACCCATTAGCGGAAGGAAAGACCAGACTGAGAGTTGCTAACCCCCCGAAAATTCCCCCAGATATTAGTACATCTCGACGGGTGGGGGTGTCGATGAGTCGCTGCAACCAGGCAGGAGATTGTTTGATGGGCAGTTTCGCCATACTGGGCATGGGCAGTGCCAGCTTTTCTGGAAATCGAATGCGATCGGGCACTTTGATCTTGCCTTCCTGCCGCATCCGTAGCCGCTCCATCAAAATTGCATCATAGGCAGCTTCGATCGCCTCCTGGTAGGGACGATCGTCACTGTGTTCTTGCATTAAGTGATTGCGAGCATCTTGAATTTCATCAAAAGATGACTCTTGAGTCACTCCAAGTAGCTCATAGGGACTTTGATCGCTCATCTCAAACCTGCCAATTCTTCGGCTCGATCGCGCTCAGTAAAACCATACTCTAACAAGAACCTTGAACAATGACGATAGATAATATTATTTTGTATAGAAAACTTGATTGGCTAAGGGTTGTTTGCTTTCAGGAAACTAACTGGACAAACATGAACATTTATTCTGAAACAAATATCTTTTTAAAGGAGGGTTAGTCTAAAAGCCATCTTGCTTGTGAATGATATGAAACGAACTCTAAGGCATTTCTACACCCTTGTCATCCCCCTAAAAGTATTCTTGATTTAACGATTATTCTTAATGGAGACAATTTTTTTTAGTGTTAATAAATTCTGGGTTGATGATTTACTTTGGCTTTGCAGATCTATGTAAAACCAATATGATGCTTTGCAAGAGAGTAAGTAGTTCTACAAAATCTAGTAATCTGCGACGATGATCGCCCATTATTCGTTTATTTTCTGATATTCTCCTTTGTTCTTTAAATTTGGAGACTAGTGCTAAAGAATTTACAGCATCAAGACGGTTGTCAAGCAGATGGAGGGATCACAGACTGAATATTGGGATACCTACGCAGCTAACACAGGCATCATTCTTTACATCAATGTCTAATTTTAATATCTTAATGACAAGAATAAAACTATTATTATCAGTTGAGGGTTGAGTCCTGATCACAGTTGGCGATCGGTAGTTGGCAGCAGATAATGATTTAGGATATGGAGCTTAGGGCTATTTCAATCAGCGTATTGGGGAATACCTAGTGCGGTTGGGAATTCTAAGTTTGTATCTTTTAGTGTTTTTTGCTTCTTAGGATCGTGGATTAAATACAATCTGATTTTCCTGCGGCACACCGAGTGCAACCCTGGAAAATCAGAACCCTGGTTTTACAGATTATTAACTTTATAATCCTTAGTATCCCAAGGTTATAGTCATCACGATGGTTACTACTTTTCTTAACTTAAGCTCTTGAGGCTTGTAGTTCTTGAGTTTGTTAGTCCTAAGTTTCAGTACCTGAGTCCTCAATACACGGTCAACCCAAGGTTTTAGCTATGGCCCCAGCCAAGATTTTAGTTGTTGATGATGATCCGGCGATTCGGAATTTGATCCATCGGTTTTTGGCGAAACACGATTATCAAATGGAGTCGGCGGAAGACGGTAAAACCGCAATGACCATGTTCGAGCAGTTTAATCCAGACTTGGTGATTCTCGATGTGAATCTACCCGATGCAAATGGTTATAACCTTTGCCAGGAGATGCAAAGCCGTACCAATGTTTTTGTGTTGATGTTGACGAGTCGCACTGATGAAGCAGATATCATCCGTGGGTTTTCTCAGGGAGCTGATGAATATATCACCAAACCGTTCCGGTTGGCTGAGCTGGAAGTGCGGGTGGAGGCGCTTCTAAGGCGGATTCGAGATGTGAAACCAGCGGAACAGCAATCCCTGACTTTCGATCGCATCCTGATTGATCCTGTGCGGCGGGAGGTTACTCTCGATCGGCAATTGATTCCGCTCACGGCTCTCGAATTTGACCTGTTGCATTTTCTGGCCAGCCATCCAGGACGGGTGTGGCGACGGAAGGAGTTGATTCAGCAAGTCTGGGATTACGAGTACGTGGGCGATGAACGGGTCGTGGATGTCCACATTGGGCAGATTCGGAAGAAAATTGAAACGGATATCAATCAACCCGCGTTGATTCAGACGGTGCGCGGTGTGGGTTACAAGTTTGAGGTGCCGGAGTCGCTTGGATCAGTCGCCACTACTTAACTGCTACTAAAATTACGGTGATCGGCAGTCTGATAATCTTCGGTTGCCAGGATTAAATTGGAAGACTCAGAATGTTGCTAATCAGCAGCAGTCTACTACAGGCTTCGACGAATTTAGGCGTAGGAGTGAGAGTGGCGATCGGGATTGTGGCGTTAGACAGTTGCATCACTCTAGGCGATAATTCGCCCTGGGATACTCGATCGCCCAACTTTACACGCTTCTGGCGGTTTGCTAATGGTTTGTTAAAGATTGCTTGAGGGTAGCGAAAAGCCAAGAAGTTGATTGAGGAAGATTTTGAGGTCTTCGACCCTCAAAATCTTCCTCTCAGGTAACTAAGCTTCATTGGCTTGATTCCGCACCTTCCACGCTAGGTCTAGGAGTTGGTGCCAGCGTTTCTGTGCCTGCTTGGGCGTGCATTTGAGGCTTTGAATAATTTCTGGCTCTGTGGACTTTTTCCGTTTGAGTTGCAGCAGTTGCAGTTGCTCTGGGGAAAGTTGCGCGGTAAAACTTTCCCATTGCTGAGACGATAAGCCTAAATTTTGGTCTAGATCTACACCGAGCCACTGGTGTACCAGTTTCCATTGGTGCGATCGGGAAAACTTTTCCACATGGTATTTGAACCGCTGCTGCAAATAGTCCCGTTGCCGAGCCGATAGACCCAGGATTTGGTCAATTTCGGGGGCTGAGAGGTCTTGCAATTTGAGGGTGAGGTAATCCATGCAGTCTGATTGTCCTTGGGATTCCAAGTATGTCATCAACTCAGAGACGACCCGATCGCGCAACACCACCTCAGTGGGATCGCTGACATGCGCCACCATTTGCTCCCGTACCTGTTGCATTGCGGCCGATCGGCTATGCATTTCAGAATCCTCTCCGCGGGGAGATTCCATCGCCAGCTCAATATCCAGCGCGGTTTCTGGGGGTTGGCGGTTGGCGAAGCCCTGGGCCCGCAACACAATCAGTTGTTGGGTGCGGTGTCCAGGGAGGGTAATGCGGCGCTTGGCGTATTGCTCTGTAAACGCCATGTATTCTGCCAATTCCAACTGGGTGCGCGGAGAATAATTTTCTGCCAGAATGCTCTCCCGCCGAAACGCTTTGAGGGATTCGATGTAGAAGCCTTGCAAAAAGTCTTCAATCAAGTTGTAGCGGCCTTGAAAGCCGAGTTGGGAGCGCATTGGTGCTACATAGCGGTAAACGATCGCGCTCAGGCTGCTGTGTAACTCGACCCGACCCTGCTTAGACCCTAGGTGGTAGTAGGTTAGGCATTCCTCAAGTCGATGCCGAGCCAAGCTCATCTGCCAGGAACGCACCTGTCCAGAGCTTTGAATCCGATCGCTTTTACGGCAAATCCGCTCCACTTCCATCGCAATCCGATGCACTAGTGCATCGGCACTGCGGCTCTTCACCCCGGACTGGGAAAACAACTCTCTGGAGAGTATTTGCGATAGGGCTTGCACATCCAGATTGATGGGGTCTTCGGGAGGGGCTAGGGAATCGATCGCTGGCTCAGCCAAGCCTGGACTGGGCGTAGAGCTTATATCAGGTAGCTCGGCATACTTCAGAGAGCTAGGAGACGGGGGATTAGAGGGGACGGCATTAAGAGGCGTTAGATAGGATGTTGGATCAGCTAGCGTTTGTGTAGAATTGGTTTTTGCAGACTTGCGAGATGGACGATCTATAGATTCGGCGTTCATACTTAACCTTTGGTAATGCACACGGTGAACTTTGCAGCAGGAACGCGTCACCCGGATTGCTGAGTGGCTGTAATCCTTACTGTCTCAACTGTCTACAGCCTGCCCCGAAAACACTACGGGGAATGCCCCTTACCCGTAGGTCACTTTCTCAGGTGACTGTGAATTAGGTTGTAATTAATGCCCTGGGGAATTTAGGGAACAACCAGCACTAGTCTCTGCCTCACTCGATTAGGGCGATCGAGCGCCCCCAAACCCATCTGCATGATAGATAGGTTAGAGTAGACGCTTGCATAATTGGCTTGGTTACGACACTATGGCAGAACGGAGCAAAACTAGTTCAAATGTTCCCAATCCTGTTAATCTTATTTAATTGTTGCGATCGGTAGTCCACACTGCTGCTTCCTCCCAACCTAGACCTTTTCGCACCATGGTGGGTTCCTCCCCGGTTAAATCTAGGATGGTGGAAACTTGCCATCCTGATTCCACTCCATTGTCCACAATCACATCAACCAGGTTGCTCAAGCGATCAAACAATTGATGGCGGGAGGAAAACAAGGTAGGTGCGATCGAATCTGTATCCTGTTCAACTTTTACTTCTCCTAACTCAAAGCCGTCGTCTGACCAATGAGCCGAGGTAGAAATAATCGGATTGCCGAGGGATTGCAGCAACAGTGAACAGATGGGGTGAGCCGGTACACGAATTCCAGTCGTTTTGCGCTTGGGATTCATGACCAATCGAGGCACTAATTTCGTAGCTGGTAGCAGGAAGGTATACGGGCCGGGAATCAAGCGCTTCATGATCCGATAGGCCACGTCGCTAACTTGAGCATAGTCAGCGATGTTGGACAGTGAGGAACACAGGAAGGTTAAGGGCTTCTCGTTGGCGAGTTGCTTGATTTTCCTCACGCGTTCCACGGCTGTTTTGGCATTTAAGTCGCAACCGATCGCATAGACTGTATCTGTTGGATAAAGCATGACTGCACCATTCCGTAACGCATCCCTGATTTGTTCAATTCGGCGCACTTGGGGGGTATCCGGATGAATTTCATAGAGCGTTGTCATAAAGGTATTTTATTCCTGTCGATCGCTAAGTAGTTGGTTTCGATAAAAGAGTAAAAATTTATACCTAAAAGTGATACGTAACCTTCTTGAAATACATACTAATTCTGCCCTTACCTTAGCCCTCTCCCATCGGGAGAGGAAACCGAACTCTCTTCGCAAGGAAAAGAGTATAGCTCAAAGGGTGTTCAAGAAAGGGATGAGGGTAAATCAGTTGTATATTGTCTCCTTAACTGACTGCACACCTGTGTTGAAAATGATTTGGCAATAAATAAAGTACTTCTCCAATTTAGCCCTGATTAGCCATGAAAAAGTTAGCCTACTTCGATTGTCCGACGGGAATCGCCGGAGATATGTGCTTGGGAGCATTAGTACACGCGGGTGTACCGTTAGACTATTTGGCAGAAAAATTAGCTCTCCTGGGGATCTCTGAGGAATATCGGTTGTGGACTGAACTGGTTCACCACAACGGGCAGCAGGCGCAGAAAGTCCATGTTGACCTATTGAAGGCTCCTGCTTTAGAGGATGTGGGACGCGATCGTCACGAATCTGCCCATGCAACCTTTGACCATTCCCACCGCACCCATTCCCACCCAGCACCAAACCCGCACCCGCACCATCACAGCCACCTTAGTCACGATCGGCACTCCCACAACCACGAGCAGCACTCTGACCCCGCCCCCACAAGGCACTTGCCGGAAATTGAACAACTAATTACCGGGGCGGGGTTACCTTCCCAAGCAGCAGATTGGAGTGTTGCTGTCTTTCGGCAACTGGCGGAGGCGGAGGGAGCGGTTCATGGCATCCCCCCAGAACAGGTGCATTTCCACGAAGTTGGGGCAACGGATGCCCTAGTGGATGTGGTGGGAACTTGCTTAGGGCTAGATTGGTTAGGAATTGACCAGCTTCATTGCTCGGCCTTGCCCACGGGCGGCGGCACGGTGCGGGCAGCCCACGGACGGCTACCAGTGCCCACCCCCGCTGTCTTGAAGTTATATGAGTCGCGCCGAGTGCCCATTTATAGCAACGGGGTAGAGCGGGAACTGGTGACTCCTACGGGGGCTGCGATCGTCACCACCCTGGCAGTTCGGTTTGGCCCGCCCCCAGCCATGACACTGCATCGAGTAGGGTTGGGCGCTGGAACGCGCAAGCTACCCATTCCTAATATTTTGCGCTTGTGGATTGGCGAGGGGGAAGGAACTGAGGATAGTGAAGCGGCGAGAGCTAAATGGGAAGGAGATTCGATCGCTTCTACTGCCTCCGTTCCAAAAGGCAAGGAACCGATCGCAGTCCTGGAAACGCAAATTGATGACCTGAACCCGCAGGCGATCGGCTATACCTTGGATGCCTTGCTCAAAGCTGGTGCAGTTGATGTCTTTACCCAGGCGATCGGGATGAAAAAGTCGCGCCCTGGCATGTTGCTAACCGTGATCTGCCATCCCCAAACCGTGAGTGCCTGTGAAGCTGTTTTGTTTCGTGAGACAACCACCTTGGGAATTCGCCATTCCCGCCAAGACCGCACCATTCTCGATCGAGAAATCCAAGCGATCGAAACCGATTTCGGCACTGTGCGCGTCAAAGTGGCGTGGGCAGCAGACCGCAACCAGCCGCTCAATGTGCAACCCGAATACGAAGACTGCGCCCAACTCGCTCAGCAATACAACAAACCCTGGCGAGAAATACACCGATTGGCATTGCAAGCTTGGTATCAAACATAGGATTTATGCAGTTAGGACACAGAGTCAGACAATCTTAGGCTAACAAGGGGCTTAAGCCCCTTGTTTCATTAGTTAGTGCGTAAGTCCTGGCTTACAGTGGTTTTCGATCAAACCCGCCACAAAAGTAAATGACATAACTATCTCTGGCTATAGCTTTCAATATTTTCGTCTATGGCATGGTTGATAGCAATCTGCTGTAAAAGAATGGCTTGAAATGACGGGAGACATGGCACGTCATTTCTACAGATTCAACCCCGGCATCGGGAAGACTGCAACTCATTTCACAGCCGCAGTTTGTAATACCCCTGGACTTGTCGTGATCGGCTTTCCATCTGTGTAAATTGAGGAACTAGAACCTTGACTAGAATTTTGATCGGATGGGGGGCAAATGGGAATCAAGATAGAAAACTCTGTGCCCTTTCCAGGTTGGGACGAACATTCTAGAGTGCCTCCATGTTTTTTCACGACAACTTGATAACTGATGGATAATCCTAATCCTGTACCTTTGCCCACTGGTTTGGTGGTGTAGAACGGCTCAAATAACCGCTGTTTCACTTCTTCCGTCATCCCTGGCCCATTATCAGCAATTCTCACTTCTAATAACTTAGGTTGCTCTTCTAAATTAGGTTGCACAACTCCAGTTGTAATGGTGATGCGGCTAGGTTGGGAAATGCTCAGGGAAGTTGAGTTATGTTCTCGCAGAGCATCGATCGCATTACTCAGAATATTCATAAACACCTGATTCATTTGCCCTGCATAACACTCCACTAGCGGCAATTGTCCATAGTGCTTCACAATTTGAATTTCAGGCTGATTGGCATCAGGTCTCAAACGACTTTGCAGAATGAGTAACGTGCTATCAATGCCTTCATGGATATCTACACATTTAACTTCGGCTTCATCCAACCGCGAGAAGATCCGCAACGACAAAACTATCTGGCGAATTCGTTCGGTAC